>JADFRS010000055.1 GCA_022561145.1 Gemmatimonadota bacterium | reverse complement strand
TCTCACGCAGAAAGCGCTCCTGACCGATGCCCGACGCCAACTCGGGACGCAGGATCTTGACCGCCACCTGACGGTCGTGCTTGAGATCCCGGCCCAGAAACACGCGGGCCATGCCGCCGCTGCCGACCTCACGCTCGAGCGTGTAGCGGCCGCTAAACGCGGTGGTGTCTTCTGCGTACGTGGACATGGGCAGAGAAAGATGTGCCGCGGGGCCGCGCTGCGGCAATGGTGGACCAGTGCCGCGCTCAAGGTCGCCTTCAACGCGCACCTGCGGTGCAAGTCAGACGACCTATTACAAGGAAAGGGTAGGGGTTGTTCGGTGAGGTGGTAGGCCCTACGAATGATGTAACTCTCTATTTAACAATAACTTACAGTGTCCCAAGGCCGGCCGATCCCTCCGCGTGGGAGGGCTTTTGGGGTTGCTGAAAGTTGTTGAAGGGCAACGGAGAGGGAGGGATTCGACGCGGAGCTGAGCGAGCTCGCGCAGGCGAGCGACCCGAAGCGAGCGGACGGGCAAACGCGGGAGCGCTGTGCCCGCCAACCCTCGAAGGCCGCAAGACCTTACCGGTTTTCGAGTTCTCACGAGGGTTCTGCGTCTGGCTGCGGCGCATTTCTCACCGAGCACGCAACTCATTGTCACATCGTTTGTTATCACGTTTCTGCAGGAGGGTAGCTTCTGCGAATGACGCGGCCATTTCTGCGTCTGGCTGCGTCTGGTTGTACCTGTCTGCGGCCGTTTGTGTCCAAAATGTGTCCACGGCCCTGTCGCGCCGTTGCAACTCTTGCGGCCCCGTGTACCCCGCTTTATTCTCTTGTCCTAGTCGGTGGCCTGAGTAGCCCCGCCGCTAGACAGACGCCCTGCTGGACGCCCGTGCGACGACGAGACCGCTAGGTCACTGACCAAGTAGTTGCATCGGTTTCTCCGGATTCGAGGGAGGTCTCATGATCATCCGCCTTCGCCTGACCCCCGGTGTGTCGCTGATTGGCGCTGTTACGCTCTGGGCCTGCGGCGGGGAGGTGACCACCGGCCCCGCCGATCAGCAACAGCCGTCGGCAGCCCAGCTCGCCTTCCGCACCGAGCCGAGTGCGACGGCGGGTGAGGCGATCTCGCCCGCGATCAAAGTCGAGATCGTGGACGCGTTCGGCAATGTCGTCACTACGACGACAGACGCGGTGACCATAGCGATCGGTACAAACCCGGCCGGGGGGACCCTCTCCGGTACGGCGACGGTCAACGCCGTGGCTGGAGTCGCGAGTTTCAGCGGCCTTACAATCGGCAAGGCCGGGAGCGGGTACACACTGGCGGCTTCCGCCAGTGGCCTATCGAGCGCCACGAGTTCGGCGTTCACCGTCAGATTTCCGTTCACGATAGTCGGACACGGAAGTCTGGCGCGAACGGTGACCTCGGATGTCCGGGTACACGGCACGGTAGCCTATACCGGCGAGTTTGACTTCTGGGCCGATGGCACCAACCCTGTCACGGACGCCCTGTTGGTGTGGGACGTGAGTAAACCGGCTACGCCGCGAGTGGCAGCGTCCGTTGTGGTGGATGGAGTAAGGGCGGTCATCGATGTGAAGATCCGGGCCGACGGCACGGTTGGGGTGATTGCGCACCAGTTCTCAGGAAGTGGCATCACCCTCCTTGATCTCTCCGACCCCCTAAGCCCACAGGTCATTACACGGTTCACGCCCGGTGCGCTCTCCTTGGGGGTTCACAACACCTGGATCGAGGGTGACTACGTGTACGCAGCCGGGGGTGCGAGAGAGGGTGGGAGGATTACCATTATCGACATCAGCAACCCCGCTGATCCGCAGGTCGTGGCGGACTTTTACGCCGGCTCGAGCGGCGCACATGACGTGTACGTGCGCGACGGTCTCGCGTTCGTCAGCCACTGGGATGCCGGGTTGGTGATCCTCGACGTCGGCAATGGTATTGCCGGGGGGACACCCACCAACCCGGTGGAGGTCGGCAGGACTCTGACCGTCGGGGGAAGCACCCACAGCGCCTGGTACTGGCCGGCCGCCAGGTATGTGTTCGTCAGCGAGGAAAGCCGTCGTCCGGGGGTGGTGCACGTGGTGGACGTCAGCGATCTGTCCAACCCGGTCGAGGTCGCCACCTTCGGGGTTAGCGGACACACGGCGCACAACTTGTCGATGGATGAGGCGCGAGGCATCCTCTACGTTTCATGGTTGGGCGGAGGACTCCGGGCCATTGACGTTAGTGGAGAGCTTAGTGGCCGCCTTGAAACACAGGGACGGGAAGTCGGTTACACAGGCCAGGCCATGGGTAGCGTTTGCCCGATAATAGAGAATCTCTGCAGGCCTGGCACACTCAGCTGGGGAGTCCAACTGCACGACGGCTTGGTCTACGTGTCGGATGTAAACAGCGGGCTTTGGGTCCTCAGACTAGAGTTCTGAGACAGGAGTGCTCCTCGCGATTCTCGCGGCTAAGAGCGGTCCAACGATTCGCAGTGTCCACATCGTGCCATAGACGAGTAATGAACGAGACGAAGTGTCAGCAGCCCCGAGCGTCCCAGCGGCGTTCGGGGCTTCCGCTCGATGGGCTTCGTGAGTGTGATCATCGTTGTCGGGGATGTTCGCGCTGGGGGTGCCGGTGGTGGTGGTGCAGGGTCGTCTGACCCGAGGCCGTTAACGGCCCCCTAAGCCCCGACGACCCTCCAGCCTACCCAGGGGGATACCGAACAAACCCCGAAGCCGCTCAAAACGTGTTTGCGGGCGTCTGAAGGGGTTCTGCTTGCGTCTACCGGCACGCTCTCGGATGTTGAAAACGGTCTGATTCCGGAGTGCGCCCATGTCGGACCCCGTCACCCGCCTGAACGCAGCCCTAGAAGGCCGCTACCGCATCCCGCTGAGCTAGGCGAGAGCGGGATG
This sequence comes from Gemmatimonadota bacterium, assembly GCA_022561145.1. GTDB lineage: Bacteria > Gemmatimonadota > Gemmatimonadetes > Longimicrobiales > Gaopeijiaceae > JACZXQ01. Next base: position 20,538 of record JADFRS010000055.1, on the reverse strand, counting down.
GCGCCAAGGGTGCGTGCCAGCTATGGTAAGAGCGAAGAACTGTGGCCTACCGGTCCCGCCCGCCGCCGTAGAGGTCCCGCAGGACGCCAGCACGACGACGCGAGCCGCAAGCCACAACGGTCAAATAGCACATCTCGTCAAGCGGAGGCTGTCATGCGTCCCTTCCTTCTCTTTGCTACGCTCGTCACAGCGGCGCTCTTCTTGGGCTGTCAGGAGCAGGGATCGAGTCCCGTGGGACCAGATGATCTGGGACCGCAGTTCGCAAAAGGGGGCAACAGTAAGCCCGACAAGCCCGGTGGTGGTGGCAAGGATAAGCCCACATGGACTAGTGCGGACGTAGTCGCCCATGATGGGGTCACGACGTTTTCAAACACGCTGATCTCTACCTGCTCCGCGCCCTCGGGCGGCACCACCCCGACCCTCGTTTGGCCACGACACGCCAAGTGCGCAGTTATCGAGTTCAAGAGCGGCCTTCGGCTGACGGACGACCCGCGCCTGGAGGTTTTAATGAAGCGAGGCCAGATCGTGGCAGTCATTTTCCGGGAACAGGACACGATCGGGGGGGAGGGCATCCAGTTTGAAAGCGAAAGCGTTCCGATTGAATCGCCTGTGGAGTTCACCGGCGCCGGCTTCGTCCTGCACGTCGACAGAAATGACATCCCGGTGTGGCAACTCAAGGGCCACACGGGCGGGCCGCGGGTGGCTATAGTGGGCGTCATGCACATAGGCGACGTCGTCTATAGGTGAGTGCCCTACGTAAAGATGTTTCAAAAGGCCGTTTTAGTAGGGAGGGTGTCCTCGATAGCGCGGTGGAAGTGACCTGGGCAGGGGCCATCTAACAAGCGTATCTGGACTTCTCCTCCGTTTTTGGCCTTCGGGGCCGTTTGTGGTTCGTGGCACGTTGGTGCCGCTCGGAGGAGGAGTCCATCCCATCAATTGCTACAGTCGCGGTAGGCATCAGGCTCGCGTGCTTCGCTTGCAGTCACCACAGTTGGTAGCGCAGAGTCGCGAGACTCGTGGCATCGTGACCGTAGTCGAGTGCCACCCAGAGGCTGTACCTCGATGATACCGGAAAAAGATGTGCCGATGCCGACGCTCCCGCCCTTACGTGTCTCCTGGCGTGCCCTCCTGTGGGCATCCCTGTTCCCGGCCCTCGCCTCGTGCGGCGAAAGTGATTCTGCGGTCGATCCGGGTCCGACTGGCCCCTCGGCCTCGGTTGCGATCACGTCCGGACCCAGTGAGGTAAGGCAAGGCGATGTCGTCGGCTACACGGCCGAGACGCGGGATACGGGTGGCAGCCTGGTCGCTGACCCCACCTTCGCGTGGTCAGTAAGTCCCGCATCTGCCGGTCTGATCGCCGAGGACGGACGCTTTGTGGGTTACACACCGGGGTCGGCCCGGGTTGTGGCGACGGCGTCGGGCGTGGGTGATTCGGTGGCCGTAACCATCACCGCGCGGGGCCTGAGCGGGTCTTTCACCGTGCTGGGCCATCGCGAGGTATTGAGCCATAGCTCCTCTCATATCGCTGTACACGGCACCTTCGCCTACACGGGCACCATCAACTGCCAAAGATCCTGCGGCGACCGATTGTTCGTCTGGAATATCAGTGATCCAGCAAACCCCACTTTCAGCGATTTGGTGGTCGCCGGCGGCACGCTAGTAAACGATGTGATGGTTCGCGCCGACGGCGCGATCGCCGCGATGACTAACGAGGGTGGACTCGGAGGGATTACGCTCCTCGATCTCAGCGACCCGGCACACCCCACCGTGATCACGCGTTTCACTGAAGGGCTAGAGCCGAGCACGCACAACCTCTGGATCGATGGTGAATACATCTACGTGGTCGGGGGGAACGGCCTGTTCGTTTTGGACATAACGAACTTGCAAGCGCCGGCGGTAGTGGCCAGCTACAAGTTTAGCGATGCTGGAGCGCTGTACGGCGACGCCGCGCACGACGTGCAGGTGCGCGACGGTCTGGCGGTGGTTTCCAATTGGGAAGCCGGGCTGATCATCTTGGACGTTGGCGGTGGGGGAGCGGGGGGTTCACCAGCCAACGCGATCGAGCTCAGTCGTACACGGACACCCCAAGGTTGGACACACAACGCATGGTACTGGCCGGCGACCGGCTATGTGTTCATCGCTGAGGAGCCTCAGGTTCCGGGCCTGTTGGCCCCCACTGTTTACGTGATGGACGCCCGGGAACCGAGCAGTCCCGAGCTGGTGGCCACATATAGCATTCCAGGTTTTGATCCTCATAACTTCTGGCTGGATGAGGACCGTGGGATTCTGTATGTAGCTTGGCGTGGACACGGCGTCCGAGCGATAGATGTGACTGGGACGCTGATGGGTCGGCTGGAGCGACAGGGCCGCCAGATCGCCGGTCTCGCATACGACGTGGGTGATTGCGATACGGCCTACCAAGCGGGCCTCACGGGCACGGGAACTTGCTCCTATTCTGTGCAGGTCCGAGACGGTCTCGTATACGTTTCGGATCTTACCAGTGGACTCTGGGTTCTACAGCTCCAGCGTTAAACCAACCGAAGCCAGCGCTCGGCCCCGGAACCGCAGATAGGGCGGGTCAAGCTGGGCGCCGCCCCGACTGTGTCCCGATTGTGTCCCAAGAGGCGGCGAAAGACGGAAAAAAAGGGTTTCAAGGCGGCGGAAGGAATTGCAAAAACCGCATAAGTAGGCGAACTTCGCCGTTTAGGGGTGGGTAGGCTCTCTCTTTGCAAGCCGGAGGTCGCCGGTTCGAGACCGGCTGGCTCCACTGGTGGAACACTAGCGGTGGTGACAGAACCCGGCAAAAAAAGAGTCACGAGGTGACACACTGTAGCGCCGTCAGGCGGTCGCTGAGGGACTCTTTATGCTGGTCCACGCGGAACTCCACGACCTCGGAACGGTGGCGAACCTGGCCCAGGTGTGGAGTTCGGCGGGGACGCCGCGACTGAGCTGCAGTCACGGTAGCAATCCCCACCGCTGAGCACCGCCGGCGCCCTGAAGTCGCTCCTTTCGTTGCCCTTGCCCGCCCGCCGTGCGAGGTTCGCCGCTACGTTTTCAGGCGGCATTTCGGGTAGCGGGCCCCGACCGACCGGCCGCGGCAAAGGATTCTAGAACGAGAGATGCACCACGTGAGTGAAGCGATCCGCTACTTGTTGTTGCAAGTCCGGAACCCGGAAGACGAAATGCGGGACAACGAGATCGATTGCTTCTCCAGGACGCTCGATTGTTCTCGAGAGTCGATTCGAGTCTTCGATCTGCTGAGCGGCGTGCCCTCGCAGGAAGAGCTCGACGCCGCCGATGTCGTGCTCCTCGGAGGCAGTGGCGATTACTCCGTCGCGGAGGGCGGACCGTGGCTCGAAGCTGCGCTCGAGGCGATGCGCGGTCTCTACGAGTCCTCCAAGCCGACATTCGCCTCGTGCTGGGGGTTCCAGGCGATGGCCCGCGCCATGGGGGGTGAGGTGGTTACGGATCGTTCTCTCGCCGAGGTGGGCACCATCTGGCTGACGTCGACGCCGGAGGGCCGGGAAGATCCGATCTTCGGGCCGCTCGGTGAGCGCTTCCAGGTGCACATCGGCCACCAGGACATCGTGACTCGGTTGCCCGAAGGAGCCACGCTGCTGGCCTCCAGCGACCGCGTTGAGAATGAGGCGTTCCGGTTCGACGGAAAGCCGATCTACGCCACGCAGTTCCACCCGGAGTTGGGCCGCGAAGACCTCATCCTCCGCATCGGGACCTACCCCCCGTATCTGCCTCTGGCCGGCTGCTCCACCCTCGTGGAGTTCGCGGCAGCCACGCCCGACATTCCTGAAACCGAGGCGATCCTTGGCCGGTTCGTGCGTGAGGTCGCTCTCGCATCCGGCTAGGTCGTCCGCTCAGACTCGAAGCGACGGGTCGGTAGCAGTCTGCCGCCCGAGCAGGAATCGGCCGGAGCGCACGATACACTCCGCGAACTGAACGGGAAGCCGCGGTGTCCGGTCGAACCCACGGTTCCAGTCGATCGTGACCTGGATGGGGTTCGGCCAGCGGATGCGCAGCGCGTTCCACAGGGTCCCCGGGCGAGGCGCCGTTAGACCCACCGGTGAGGTATGCATGTAAGGCGTGCCGACGCCCCACGACTCGAGCACCGTGGTGGCCAGCCACCTGGGGAGGCGGGCGTTAGCGATCGACGTCGGCAATCCACGCGGCGATGCTCCGAGCAAATCCGAGGCGAGTCTGATGGCGGTCATGACCCAGTTCGCCCTGCGCTTGCCGCCACCCAGGCAGTAGTCCCAGTCGAAATCCTCCGGCATGGACTCCAGGGCGGGCGCAACATCACAGAGCCAAAGGGGTCGCCACGCTCCGTGAGCGAGCATATGCACGCTGAGCAGGTACAGGTGATCCTCAGCACCGAGCACCTGGACGTGTGTGTCCCCCACGGACACGGGATGCGACCGACCCATCAGCTCGTCCCATGTTCGATCTCGAGCCGGCGTGTTCGCGTGAAGGTCGATCGGGTGCTGCTGACCGGGGGGGTAGCCTAACGCCTCGAAGGCGGCGGGACCCTGGTCCGGCCGAATCCAGAGGTCGATGTCACCATAGGGGCGCAGGCCCCTCTGGGCGTAGAGGCCCGCGGCCAACCATCCCTTGGCGAGAAGCGGCTCGATTCCCGCAGCGCGCAGGTTTCCCACCGCATCCCTGAGGGTACGCTCGTGGATGCCGGACTGGAGTGACTGGGCTCTGAACGTCTGCTGGAACTCCTGCCCGGTGGAAGAAGCCGCAAGATCGGAGCCTCGGATGCGCCACCATGCCAACCCGCCGGCGCCGGTCTTCATCAAGAGTGGCGAGATCTTCGCGAGCGAACTGGGGTCGGCGGTAAGGGGTGAGGGCTCGGGGCGCCAGGCTCCCTCGAGCAGGCGCGCGATCGAACAGCCCACCGAAGTCATGCCGGGTCGTCGTTGGGGTTCGGGCACCACCTGATCAATACTCGGACAGGCTTTAGGTCAGCAGTTCTTGGCCCTGCATTTCTTGCCCTGCGTTCGGCAACACTTCTTGGGGTTCTCACAAATCGGGAGTCCCGTGCAGTTGGGCGGCACGACGAACGAGGTGCAGGTGACCTGGGGAATGCAAGATCCGGCCTGTGCGGCGAGAGGCGCCACGATGGAGCTTACCGCGGGGAGAAGCAGGGTCAGTCCAGCGACCCGGCCGAGGGTCTTCATCATCTCACGGCGGGAGTACCTCGCGGCCTCCCCCGGTAGTTCCACGGGGCCTTCCAGCAGATTCTCCCGGCCCAGACGGTCGAGTGCCATCCACACCACCGAGTCGTCCGCCGGCACACCGAGCTCGGTCTCGAGCAACGCCGCCATCTCCGACACCGGGGTCTCACCGTCGCAGTGGCTCCACACGAGCGCTGCGGTCGGGTTGAGGCAATGGGCCTTGTCTCGCTTCAAGTCGTAGACGAGGGTCTCGTCGGGAAGCACCTCGACAACGAGGTCCTCCTGTCGCGCCTACGGAAGCGAACCATCGGCAACGCTCATCGTGATCTCCCCTAAGCCTCTCTGCCGGAAACGAGGCGTTTCGCCATGACGGCCAAGGTCAATGATGCAACGTTTCGGCCCGACATGTGCCATTCTTGGGGTTCTTGGCCCTGCTACACAAGGGCATCGAGGCGCTCGATCAGGGCGCTCGCGGTACGGTCGGCTTCACCCCTCGCGCCCTCGAGTACGGGCACGCCCGAGACCGCTCGGCTCAAAGTTGCGAACGCTCGCCGCGGCTTGCGGCGGGCCGGAACCGTATGGGCCAGCAACTCCAGTACAGCCCTCCCTTCGGTCTGCCGGCGCGGCCTGAATCTCGCGCCTTTCTTGTAGTGGGTGACCGCGACCAGGCCCACCGGGATCGGCTTGATCCCCGTCTGTGCGCCGAGCTCCGCAGCCGGCCGCTTGGTGGACGGGGCTCCCTCCTTCTCGCGAATCGACAGCGGACGGGGGAACGGGTGCACGCGGCCGCGCTCATCCAGAACCGCGTACTCGTCCGAGTAGTATGTCGCGCCGGCTCGCAGCAGGGCGGCCACCAACGACGTCTTGCCCCTCAGGGTGCTGCCTGGAATGAGGATCGCCTTGCCCTGCCAACCCACTACGCCGGCCTGAACGAAGACTCTTCGACGCGCCCGTTCCGCGACGTACAGGGCCAGTTCCGACTCGAAGATGGCGAGGACCTCATCCAGGCTCATGGTACGGGACACCCGCACCGTGTTGGCGTAGAGCATGCTGTAGCGCCGCACGCCGGGACGGTCTCCGGGGCCTCCCTCGATGACCGAATACAGCCGTTTCACGTCGGCGGTCCCGGCGGGCTTCCAGCCCGGCGGGAGCAGGTCCGACACGCGCTCGAACAGCCCGGCCGTGTCGGTGCGCACGCCGACTCGAACGCCGTACGAGACCAGGCTGATTCCTTCCGCCCACCCGAGGCGGTCGAGGTCGTCCTGTCAGGAAGACGTCTTCTTGAGGCGGGGCATCAGGCCCGCCTCACGCGTGATCGGGTCGATTGTCGTGGTCGTCATTCACTGCTCGCTCATGAGCGGCATCCATCGGAATCCGCTTCCACCATGCGGTGACTCGCCTCGGTGCCATCAGAGACATGTCAAGGTAGGCGGTGCGGCCTTTCAGCATCTTCAACATCCGCTTCTTGAGCTGGAAGCGCTCCACCCGCATGACCTTCCCTCCGGATGTGATGTGGACCTGCTGGTACCACGATCGCGGCGCCCGTCGGTCGGGGCAACGCCCGTGGTCCCATTGCCTTGACGCTGTGCCTGGCCGCGTCCACGTTCCGCGTTCCCATGCCTGCCGCGTGGGCGTCCTACGCTTTGCCCAGGAAGACCACCATGAGAGTTCGGTCCCTGTCCAGACTCGCGGTTGCAGGACCGCTCGCGCTGTGGATGGTGGCTTGTGCCGGCCCGGGCTCCGAGGCGCCGGGTCAGAACGAAGCGCCGGTGGTCCCGCCCATGGTCTTGGACGGACAGGAGAAGTCCATCGTATTGGTAGGGTATTCGACCTCCTATGCCTGGCCGACCATGCTTCAGGAGATGCTCGACGAGCATCAGGGGGGGAGACGGGTCCACATCCTCAACGCGGTGATCGGCGGATCGCCCGTGGGCCGGTGGATTTCAGCTGCGGATACAGAGGATTACCAGGCGACCTACGCGCTGATGGAGCGGGACTTCTTCGGCTCGGATGCCCGCCTCAGGGGTGACGCGCCCGCGCCGACCATCGCCATGCTACAGCAGTCGTTGCAGCGCACACCAACCCCCCAGACGCGCCTCGGGCCCGTCACCTCGGCTGACGATGCCGATGGGATCCGGATCGGGGCCGACGCGCTCGAAACGCTGGTGAATCAACTTCGGGCCGACGGTCTCGAGCATGTATTTATCGCGATGCACATCTATAAGGAGGGCTACGAGCCTGAGGTCGGGAACGAGCGCCTGGCGCTCGATGCGCTCCTGAGACGGGAGCGTCCGTACATCCACCAGGGACCCGACGTCTGGTCTGCGACCATTCGCGAGCACCCGAAGGCGTTCACCGAGGATCGCCTGCACCCCAACGAACGGGGGGGCAAGATCATTGCGGAGGCATGGTACCGGACACTGGCCGGTGACGCGGCCCGCCAGGACATCGTCGATGCCATGCATGCCCGCGCCTACGACGTGGACGGCCTGATGAACGCGTATCTGGCCTGGCGACGCGGGAGCGACGCGACGCAGTAACGGGTCAGGTCTTTGGGCGGTCGAGCTTGCCCCACTCTTCCGGTCGAGCTCCAGTGCCCTCGCCGGTCACGTCTTCGAGCAGTTGCAGCAGCTCGTCGCGATCCTCGGGGCTCAACGCCCCGCTCCCGAAGATCTGGCTGAGTCTGCGCGCCAGCGTATCCACCGGCCACACGCCCGCCATGTCGGGATTGGTTTCCAGCCAGTATTTGAACGCTGTGGCCTCGTGAGAGGTGACCACACCGTCCGCGATGACCCGCCGGGCTAGCCGCAAGAGTTCTGTGAGCGCCCGGTTACGCCGCAGCATTCCGCCGCCGAATGTTTGTGTCATGAGGGCGATGGGATCCTTATGCATCGGTCGAGGTTTACACGGATATCTCAAAGCTTGTGCCTACGCCCGCCACCTACGCAAGGGAGTGGGCCCGGAACCGAGGAAGCCGATCGATGAAGTGTGCGCGTCAGTTGCTGGCTCTGATTGCTGGGATGATCGTGATGGCGCCTGCCGGCTTGGCGGCCCAAGAACAGCCACGGGCGTTCGAACTCGCGCTGTTCAGCCCGATTCAGATCGTGGGCCCCGAGGCCGATATCTCCGGGATTCGGCTCAGTCTCTACGGGCGGAACGCCTCTATGCAGGGCCTCGACATAGGCATTATCAGCCACACGACCGGAGTCACCAGGGGCCTCCAGCTCGGGTTTGTTGGAATCGCCGAAGGTGGCTTCGAGGGCTTCCAGCGCACGTTCGTCAACATCTCAGGGGGACCGACAAGAGGTTTTCAGCTAGGGTTGTACAACGAAGCCGCCTCGGGGGAGGTCTTCCAGATGGGCATCTTCAACAGGCTCGGCTCCGGCAGGGGCTTCATGCTGGGAATCGTGAACTGGGCCGACGACTTCGAGGGCCTGCAGATAGGGATTCTGAACTTCATCAAGGTTGCCGAGGGCCACGCCTTTCTCCCGATCGTGAACTGGCGTTTCTAGAGGGAGCTCGGGCGGCCGCTCAAAACCACAAGAGGAGCTCGAAGCCCCAATAGCGCTCGTCCGTCAGAAAGAACTGCCCCATCGGCGACGGACCGTCGTGGAAGAGCGCGCGCAGCGTAGCCGACCGGTCTCCGTCCTGAACGGTAACCCCGGCGACAGCGGAGATGCGTCCTCGCCAGTCGGCCCGATCGGTTGCTTGCCAGTCGAGTGCCGCCTCGACTCCGAACGTGCCGTCCCCCCACGGGAGCCAGCGTCCTTCCGCACCGGCCTGCAGGAAGCCGTTGTCGGAGAAGGTCGGCCCTAGCTGCTCCTCATTTTCCAGGCTGGAGCGCGTGACGAGACCCCCTCCGCCATAAAGCCTGACGGTACCGAAGTCGTAGGCCGCCATTCCGTCGAAGGTCTCAGACGTGAAGTCCAGCCGCTGGGCACCGGTGGTCTCCATGAGCTCATCTCCCATGTGCGCACTCCAGTGGGTGAAGCGAACCCGTCCGGACCAGCGGCCCCACGCGAGTTCCGCAGGAAAGGACACGAGCCAGTCGGAGGACACCAGGTCGCTGCTGCTTACCTTGAGTCGAAAGCGTCCGAACACCCCGGTCTGGATGCCCAGGATCAAGCCGCCGCCAGCCCATTGTGCGGGTTGCCAAATGCGGACATGGCCACCCACGGCGGCTTCTCCTTGGAGTTCCCGGGGTAGTCCGTCCGCTCCGTCGAAGCTGAAGGGCTCTCGCTCACCGGGCGCGGTCGTCTTAGCGAACACGTCGGTCCAGATCCCGCGAAGCGCGAAGGTGGGCTCTCGCGGGGCGGCCGTAGGCGCGGTGAAATAGGATTCTTCTGGGAACCACCGATCGTTGCCGACGGACTGGCCGTCGGCAGGGGAGGGGAGGACCAAGCCGAACATCACCCACCATAGGAGCGGCATCAGCGGTACCGACTTGGTTCGTTTGACCGGGCCGTCCATTTCACTCCTTGCGTCGGACGAGACCCGCCATTGTACTCTGATCCGATCGGTCGGCGAAACCGCCGGAAAGGGATCTCGTAGGGTCCTAAGGCGTAGCAGACCCTTCGTGCGGCGTGTGCACGAAAGCGCGAGAGGAAGTATGGACGAGGTTCGAATCCCGAATCAGGCGACCTATTCACCCGTGGCCCTCACGGATGTGTTCGTGTTGGCTCCGCTGGCATCACGGGTGTTGTTGGGTGCGACGCTGCCGGGGCGAGTGCTCCAGGCCGTCGCCTTCGGTGCCTACGCCGGGAGCGCGCTGGCCGATTGGATCTCTCGTCGGGACGCCCGTCCCATCGATTTCGAGAAGACCTTCGGTGCAGACGTGGACAACCTGACGTCGATGACCGATGACGAGCGGGAGGCGGAGGTCAAAGAGTTCGTAGCTCAGCTGAATCCCAACTACGAGCCGATGACCATGGACCGCGAGGAGCTCGCCGAGCTCGTGAACGAGCACCTCACGGACCACATCGCTTCGATCACGGGGCAGCGTGTCGAGACCAGTTCCCAAATCCGCAGTTTCTCGATCACCAAGGTGATCTTTCCCTTCGCTCTCGGTGCGTGTGACATGCTGACGGGCGACGTGACGATCTTCCGTGACACCGGCGTGTTCGAGCCGCACATCATCGCCCACGAGTTCTGCCACCGGAAGGGTTACATGAAAGAACTCCAGGCGCAGGCCCTGGCCTACATGGCTCTCGCCGAGTCGGAGGAAAACATCCTGGTCCAAGCGGCCCTATGCGAGCGCGTGCATCGCAATCTGCGCGTGCTGGCGGACGCGGACCTGGACCGGTACCACGAGCTGGTGGACGAATCCGGCTTGCGTGAGGAGCTGGTCGAGGCGTTTCACGCCATCCGGCCGCCGCCCTCGGCTTACGAGCGTGGAGTCTGGACGATCATGAAGCCGATCTTCGAGGAGCGCATGCGAATGACCGGCCAGAACGGCATCTCGGACTACGACGTGGGGTTCACGGACTTCATCCATTCGAAGAAGTAGCGGTGACCCTTGCGCAGCCTTCGCTGCGCACCGACGTCCCCAGCGCAGCGTGATCCCCGCTGCCGCCCATCATTCCCCTTCCTTCGCCGAATTTGCGTGAGGCCGATCTACGCGTCAGAATGCAGCCAGGACCTAGTGATTCCTATTCCTCACCATGGGTGAGTGCATGAGACTTTCATGAGGCTGCTGCTGCGCCTTTCCGCCGCGATCGATCGGGCGAACGACCGAGTCGGAGCGGCGATTCAATGGCTCGTGCTCCTCATGGTGCTCGTGGGCGCATTCAACGCGCTTGCCCGATACGCCACCAGGTATACCGGGATCTCGCTCAGCTCCAACGCCTACTTCGATCTCCAGTGGTACATGTTCTCCCTGATTTTCTTGCTCGGGGCGGCGTATGGCCTGAACAAGGACGTGCACGTGCGCGTGGACGTGCTCTATTCGCGACTCTCCGTCCGTGGTCGGGCGTGGATCGACCTTGCCGGCTCGGTTCTGTTCCTGCTGCCCTTCTGCGCCATGATGCTTTGGGTCTCGTGGCCGTTCGTTCGGAACTCCTGGGCCGTTCTCGAGGGCTCGCCCGATCCCGGAGGCTTGCCTCGATATCCCATCAAGACGCTCATTCTGGTCTCGTTCTTCCTGTTATTCCTGCAGGGGGTCAGCCAGACCATCAAGCAGATAGAGCGCATCAGGACAGGTCACGCTCCGGGGGTAGGCCAACCATGAGTGGCCTTTGGGGGCCGTTGATGTTCGGAGGTGCGCTTCTCCTGATCTTCACGGGCTACCCGGTGGCATTCGCACTCGCCGGCACCGCGCTCCTTTTTGCCGTTCTCGGCACGCTGACGGGTGACTTCGACCTGATCCTCATGACGGCGATGTCGGGGCGGACGTTCGGCACGATGTCCAACTACACGCTTCTGGCCGTGCCCTTCTTCATCTTCATGGGCACGATTCTCGAGAAGTCACGTCTGGCCGAGGCTCTGCTCGAGACGATCGGAATTCTGTTCGGGCACTTTCGCGGAGGCCTGGCGATTGGAGTGATTTTCGTCGGTGCTCTCCTCGCGGCGGCGACCGGCGTCGTGGGTGCGTCGGTCACCGCTATGGGACTGATCTCCGTGCCGGTCATGCGCAGAAACGGCTACGAGGACGAACTCACGCTCGGCGTGGTCGCGGCCTCCGGCACACTCGGGCAGATCATTCCGCCGAGCCTGGTCTTGATCATCCTTGGCGATCAGATGGGGGTTTCCGTCGGTGCCCTCTTCAGGGCCGCCTTGGTCCCCGGGCTGATCCTCACGGGTGCCTACGCGGCCTATGTCCTCATCGTTGCGTTCCTCAGGCCCGAGGCGGCGCCGGCCATGCCTGCCGAGGCCCGGGCGATCAAGGGCGTCGCGTTGGCTCGCCGTGTTGTCCTTTCCCTCCTGCCGCCGCTGGCTCTGATCTTGGTGGTCCTTGGGAGCATCTTCGCCGGGGTGGCTACCCCGACCGAGGCGGGTGCGCTCGGAGCCATCGGCGCGATGGGGCTGGCTGCCATGAACGGCAAGCTCACCATGGGGGCGCTCAAGGCCGCGATGAGTACCACGGCCGATCTCACCATCATGGTGATCTTCCTGCTCATCGGGTCCACGGCCTTCGCGCTGGTGTTCAGGGGACTCGAGGGGGACCTGTGGATCTCCAACACGCTGAGCACCCTTCCCGGCGGAACCATCGGCTTCCTGCTGGTGGTGAACGCGTTCGTATTCTTCCTGGGGTTCTTCCTCGACTTCTTCGAGATTGCGTTCATCATCGTGCCGCTGATCACGGCGCCCGCCGTAATCTTGGGAATCGACCTCACATGGCTCGGCATCGTGCTGGCCGTGAACCTTCAGACCTCGTTCCTCACGCCGCCGTTTGGGTTCTCGCTCTTCTACCTGCGCGGGGTGACGCCGGAGGAAATCCCCACTACAACTATCTACCGCGGCGTGGTGCCGTTCATCGCCATCCAGCTCGTGGTGTTGGCCGGAGTCATCTTCTGGACGGCGCGGTAGCTCGGGCCGGGAAGGTGGGTCCCGCGTCTGTCGCGGCGCTGCCGTTCTGGGTAAGATGGGCCCGCCCTGGAGGTCATTGATCCGGCTACCGCACCACCCATCCGAGGAGGCTCTGAAATGACCACGCGTGTGCGCCGTCTTCCGCTGGCCGTTGTCATGATTGGCGCCCTGAGCGCCCCACTCGCCGCACAGCGGGACTTCTCCAATGTCCAGATTCGGACCGAGCGTCTGACGGAGAGCCTGTTCGTCCTCATGGGCGCCGGCGGCAACATCGGCCTATCGATCGGTGAGGACGGACCCTTTGTGGTCGACGACCAGTTCGCTCCGCTTACCGCGAAGATCAAGATGGCCATCGCGGAAGTCAGTGATCGGGACGTGCGCTGGGTGCTGAACACGCATTGGCATGGGGATCATACCGGAGGAAACGAGAACTTCGGCGAGGGCGGGGCGTTCATCGTCGCCCACGACAACGTCTTCAAGCGCCTCAACCCGGCCGAATTCCGTGAGCTCGTCGGCGAGCGCAGTTCACAGATGCCCGACGCCGGCATGCCGGTGGTCACCTTCGACCGGACCATCACGTTCCACTGGAACGGCGAGGACATCCGTATTTTTCATGTGGCACACGCCCACACCGATGGCGATGCAGTGGTACACTTTCAGAAGGGGGACGTGGTCCACATGGGGGACACGTTCTTCAACGGGTCCTATCCGTTCATCGACGTCGATTCCGGTGGCAACGTGAACGGGATGATCCACTCAGCCGAGGCTTTGCTCGGGTTCGCCACGTCGAACACGAAGATCATCCCGGGCCACGGCCCCGTGACGGATGTGATGGGCCTGCGCAGCTATCGTGACATGCTGATGACGGTGCGTGACCGGGTCCTCACCATGGTGAACGACGGCGCGTCACAGGAAGAAGTGCTCGCGTCGAACCCGACGGAAGGGTTCGACGCGATTTGGGCCGCCCGTGGGGACCAGTGGACGGGTCGCTTCGTCGTGAGCGTTTACCGGAGCCTGACGGAGGGGCGCTAGAAGGCCGGTCGCTATCCCCCGATCTTGCCAAACGCAAAGTTGGCGTAGGCGGCCTCGTTCCCCGCAAAGTACGGAAAGCTCTGCTCCCTGAACGCCTTCCACGGCTCGTAGATTCGCCGGAAGGTGGCGTCGGTCGCCGCCTGCTCTTCGAGAAAAGCGTTCGACTCTCTCCACGCGGCTTCCATGATATCGGTGGAGAAATGCCTCAGCGTCACACCGTGCTCCCCCGTCAGTCGGGCGAGGGCCTTCGGGTTCTCGGCGTCGTACCGTGCCAGCGTGGTGAGGGTGGTCTCGCGGCACGCGCCCTCGAGCACCTGTTGGTAGGTCTCCGGCAGGTCGTTCCAGGCGTCGAGGCCGACCTGTAGCGTGGCCGTCAGCCCCGGTTCCCACCAGCCTGGGATGTAGTAGTTGGGAGCGATGGCGTAGAAGCCGAGCTTCTCGTCGTCATACGGCCCGACAAACTCCGTGGCGTCGATCGCACCTCTTTCGAGCGCAGGATAGATGTCGGCGCCGGCAAGTACCTGGACCGTTACACCCAGCCGCGTCATGATCTCGCCTGCGAGTCCTGGGATGCGCATGCGAAGGCCCCTCAAGTCCGAGACCGAACCGACAGGCTCACGGAACCAGCCGCCGAACTGCGCTCCGGTAGTCCCGCAGGTGAACGGAATGATCCCGAAGTCGGAGTACACCTCACGTAGAAGGTCCAGGCCGCCCGCCTGGTGGAGCCATGAGAGCTGCTGCCGCGTGCTCAGACCGAAGGGAATCGAGCTGCCGAATGCCAGCGCGGGGCTCTTGCCGATGTAGTAGTAATCGCCCGTGAAGCCGGCATGGACCGTGCGCTGCGTCACCGCGTCCATCACCTCGAGTGCGGGCACGATCTCTCCCGCCGCGAAGACCCGCATGGTGAACCGGCCGCCGGTCATGGCGCTCACGCGGTCCGCGACCAAGATGGCTGCCCCATGTAGAATGTCCAGGCTCGGCGGGAAGCTCGACGCCAAGCGCCAGCGTACCTCCGGGCCGGAGACGATTCCCTGGTCGTTCGATGCCCGCGATTCGGCCTCACTCGAACAAGAGGCCAACGCTCCCGTTCCCGCCGCGCCGAGTGCGGCCTTCTTCACGAAATCCCGGCGATTCAGTTGGTGCATGGAACCTTCCCGTCGATGGTTGTCGGTGCCCATTAGGTAATCGGTGGCTCGTCCCCCGGCAATCGCGTCGACGGATCGCCGGTGCGCGCCGGGTCGGTGGCGGTGGCGCCCTCGGCCGGACTCTCGTCCAAGGTGTTATCGCCCAACGAAGGCACGACTCCGTCAGGGACGCGGCCACGATACAGGCCGTCCCCACGAGGATCTCAACGAGCCCCCATGCCGATCCCACCGTAAGCTCGCACTCGTTCACGTGCCTCGAGCCCACCCGACAGCAGCGCCACCGCGCCGATCAGGAATAGCGGAATCCGCAAGTCACCCACTAAAGGCGCCGGCCTTCCTCGAGACCGCCGAGAATGAGGAGGTATGTCGGCATGGCCCGAAGAGACAGCGCGCCGGCGCTGGCCGCAACCTGGTGAGCTCGCTGCCCGAAGGCTTTCGTGGTTTCGGCGGCCGGTGCGTTAACGGTATACTCTCGCCGGTAAGCATTTGCCTTCCCAGGGAGAACGAGTGAGTGGAGACACCTGGCGTTGAGACTGTCGTCCTGGTCGATGCCGATGACCGCCAGATCGGCCTTGCCGAAAAGCTGGAGGCGCACAGGCGGGGGCTGCTTCACCGGGCCTTCTCCGTCTTCATTCTCAACGCTGCCGGCGAGTTGCTGCTTCAGCGCCGGTCCAGTACCAAGTATCACTCTGGCGGACTCTGGACGAACACGTGCTGTAGCCACCCCAGACCCAATGAGGACGTGGGGCAGGCCGCCCGGAGGCGGCTGCGTGAGGAGATGGGCATCGATGCCGAGTTGGCTCCGGTCTTCACCTTTCTGTACGAGGCGAGCCTCGACTCCGGATTGACCGAGCATGAGTTGGATCACGTTCTCGTGGGGCACTACGAGGGGGACCCTGACCCCAACCCGGCGGAGGTCGAGGGTTGGTGGTGGGTGGCCTTGGAGGAAGTCGAGAAAGACATCGAGCGCCGCCCCGAGGCTTATACGGTTTGGTTCAAGCTGTGTCTGCCGAAGCTGCTTGCGGCGCTTGGAGCCAACGGCGGTGTCTGATGCCAGGGCCCGAAGGCCTCTCCGGCCCCTAGGGGGACTTCGCGCCCTCGGTCGTCCACAGATGCCGAAGAAAGCGTTCAGGGCTCGCTAGGAAATCACGCATCAACGTAACGTGCTCGAGGTCGTCGCCAGGCGCCGCGCTTTCGGCTCCGACTGTCGGCAGACGCGTAGCGATGGCGAGCGCCTCCATGAGGGTGGATTTGCCGGAGCCGTTCTCCCCGACGAAGAGCACCACGGGCGTGTCGGTTTCCAAGACCTCCAACGAGCGGAGCGCCGGGATCGAGAACGGAAAGACCGCCCTCGAGTCATCGAGTTCGGGTAGGTTGAACTCGACTCGGCGGAGCATCTTCGTCTCAGCCATCATCGTGTTGGCTGATCGTTGCGAGAGGCGCCCGACCGCAGCGCCTCGTCCAGGAGGCGCACGGCGGCGACGGCTTGGATGCCAGTGCCGTTGGCGATCTGGTGACGGCAACTAAAGCCGTTCGATACGATGCGAGTGCTCGGCCGACGCTGTCGTATGGAAGGCAGCAGCGACAACTCGGCCATGGCCATGGAGATGTCGACATGCTCGACCTCGTACCCGAATGATCCGGCCATGCCGCAACACGACGACTCGACCGCCTCCACCTGCAAGCCCGGGATCCAACGGAGCACCTCGACCACACTTCCGTCCGTGGCGTGGGCCTTTTCGTGACAGTGCCCGTGGACCAGCGCATGTTCCTCTGTGAGCGGAGCCAGGTCGAGCTCGACGAGACCCTCGGATCGTGCCTTGGCGAGGAATTCTTCGAACATGAACGTGTGCTCGGCCAGTGGGTGTGCCTCGGCACCCAGCAGGGCGGGGAACTCGTCGCGGAGGGTCAGCAGGCATGAGGGCTCGAGTCCTATGATGGGCGTGCCCCGTTGAGCATGGGATCGCAGGGCTTCTACCATTCTGCGTGCCTCGGTGCGCGCCTCATCCACCAGGCCCGCGCTCAAGAACGTGCGCCCACAGCAGAGGGGCCGGCCCCCGTCGCCCGGTGTCGCGGTTACGACACGGAATCCGGCAGCGGTGAGCACGCGCGTCGCAGCGTATGCGTTCTCCGGATCGAAGTATCGCGTGAACGTGTCCACGAACAGCGCGATCTCGCGCCCGTCCGCGACGTTCGAGCCGAGGGCCTGATGCATTCCGGTTTCGGGAACGGCACTCCGAAACACGTCGCGCCGCCACCTGGGCAACGTTCGGTCGGCTGTGATTCCCAGAGCGGTCTGTGCGACGCGACGCAGGATACCGACCCCACTGCCCAGGTTGAGCGGGCCGGCGAAGCGGGAAGCCCATGGCGCGTAGCGCGGCAAGTACGCCATGAGACGATCGCGCGCGCTGATACCGTGCTTGCGGCCATAGTGGTACAGGAACTCCACCTTCATGCGAGCCATGTCCACTCCCGTGGGGCACTCCCTGCGGCAGGCCTTGCAACCCACGCACAGATCCATGACTTGTCGCATGTCAGGAGACGTGAGTGCCTCGGGTCCGAGCTGTCCGGTGAGAGCGAGCCGTAGGGTGTTGGCGCGTCCTCGTGTGGTATCGCGCTCATCACGGGTGACGCGGTACGAGGGACACATGACGCCCGGGTCCGACTTCCGGCAGGCGCCGTTGTTGTTGCACATCTCCACTGCGCCGCACAACCCACCCCATTCGGACCAGTCGAGGGCCTGCTCGAGTTCGAGCGGTTTGTAGCCCGGCCCGTAGCGCATCAGGCTGCGATCGTCCATGAGGGAAGGATGAACGATTTTGCCTGGGTTCATCAGACCGTGCGGGTCGAAGATGAGCTTCACATCCTCGTAGGCACGCACGAGCCGGCTGCCGACCATGGCCTCCAGGAACTCCGAACGCACCAGACCGTCGCCGTGCTCGCCCGAGTGCGTGCCGCCGAACTCTCGCACGATGACGTGGGCCTCCTCCGCGATAGAGCGCAGCTTCGCGACATCCACAGTGGACTTGAGATTCAGGGTCGGGCGGACATGCAGACACCCCACGGAGGCGTGCGCGTACCAGGTGCCCTTCGTCCCATGGCGCTCGAAGACCTCGGTCAAGCGTTCCGCGTACTCGGCCAGGTGTTCGAGTGGCACCGCGCAGTCCTCGATGAACGAGACGGGCTTGCCGTCTCCCTTCATGGACATGACGATGTTCATGCTCTCGCGGCGAACCGACCAGATTTCTTGCTGGAAGTCCGGCTCGGAGGCTTTGATTACGGAGTCCGCGTGGCCCAGATCGGCCAGTAGGGACTCGAGATCGGCCAGCTTCCCCTCCAGGGCGTCCGGGGAATCACCGGCGAACTCGACCAGCAGAAGCGTCCCAGGCTCGCCGCGAACGAAACGAGCCACCGAGCGCTCGAAGGCTGCGATCGAGCGCGCCAGGTCGATCAGGTCGGCGTCCAGCAATTCTACCGCTGTAGGCTCCAGATCCACGATGTGGCGCACCGCCTCCAGGGCGTCGCCGAGGGCCCGAAAGTGGCACACGCCGAGCACCGTGTAGGCGGGAATCGGCTGGAGTTGAAGCCTCAGTTTCGTGAAGAACGCCAGCGTGCCCTCTGAGCCCACGAGTAGCTCTGTCATACCGTCACCAGCGTCCGTCACGCGCGCCAGATTATAGCCGGCCACGTTGCGCATTACGTTTGGGGTTCGGCGACTCAACTCATCGCTCTCACGTGCGTGAATGGCCCCCATGGCGGCGGCGATCTCTGCTTCGCGCGCACTTTGGTGACCGTCAGCCCCGAACGAGACGGGCTCGCCGTTCGCCAGCAGGGCCTCCACTCCGAGCACGTTGTCCACCATCACGCCGTAACGGAGCGAGCGGGCACCCGCGCTGTTGTTGCCCGCCATACCGCCCAAGGTCGCCCGGCTGGCCGTGGCCACGTCGACCGGAAAGAACAGGCCGTGGGATCGCAGATGCCCATTCAGGTGATCGAGCACGACCCCGGGTTCCACGTCGACGCTCCGCGCCTCCGAGTCGAGCGTTCCCACGCGCGTCAGGTACTTGCTGGTGTCGATGATCAGGGCCGCACCGATGGCTTGGCCACTCTGCGAGGTGCCTGCGCCGCGAGGCACAACGGGAACGCCCTCCTCGGACGCCACCTCCAGAGCCACGCGCACGTCCTGGGCGCTTTTGGGGACGACGACACCGATCGGCTCGATCTGGTAGATGGACGCGTCGGTGGAGTAGAGGCCTCGGCTGAAGGCGTCGAAGAGAACGTCACCCTCGAGCTCGCGCGCGAGACGCGCGGCCAGGGCCGAGTCGCCGATACGGCGGCCTTGGTCGGACATGGTTGGCTAACCTAGGACGATCAGCGGAGCGCCGGAAGCGGGGGTGCCTTGTGGGTGGATCCCCTGTCGAGCCGGGTGCGCACTCCGCATGTTGTCTCGCCCGCCGTGCAATAGGTCGGCGCGAGCATGGTGGGACGGATCCAGACGAAAGCGCAAGATGGCGTTCAAGAGTGGCCGACACTTTCTGCAACTACCGGGGCCGACCAACGTCCCCGAGCGAATTCGTCGCGCAATGTCTCGTCCCACCATCGACCACCGGGGACCGGAGTTCGCCGACTTGACGCTGCGTCTGCTCGACGGTCTCGGCGAGATCTTCGGTGCGGACGCCGGAGTCCTGGTGTATCCCTCGTCCGCGACGGGCGGGTGGGAGGCGGCCTTGGCGAACACGCTGTCTCCCGGCGATCGGATTCTGGTGTGTGTGGGAGGGTTCTTCTCGAAAAAGTGGGCCGGCGTCGCACGCGCCCTTGGTCTGCAGGTCGATGAACTGGTCGTGGACACGCGCCGGGCGGTAGATCCCACCGCTGTGGCGGCCCGCCTGGCGAACGACCATGAGCGATTCATCAAAGCCGTTTGCGTCGTCCACAACGAGACCTCGACCGGGGTCACGAGCGATGTGAGTGCGCTCCGGCCTGCCATCGATGAAACAGGGCATCCTGCTCTACTGATGGTCGACGCCGTTTCGTCGCTCGGCTGCACGGAGTTCCGTCACGACGATTGGGGGATCGACGTCACCGTCTCAGGTTCGCAAAAGGGGCTCATGCTGCCCCCTGGGCTCTCGTTCGTCGCGGTCAGCGGGAAGGCGCTCGAAGCCCACGGCTCGGCCACGCTTGCCCGGTCATACTGGGACTGGAGCGTCATGCGCGAATTCAATGCGCGTGGTTTTTTTCCATATACGCCTGCCACGAACCTGTTGTTCGGGTTGGATGAAGCCGTCGCCATGCTGCGCGAGGAGGGGCTGGATCAGACGTTCGCCCGGCACGCGCGTCACGCGGCAGCGACTCGCCGGGCGGTGGAAGGGTGGGGGCTGGACACCTACTGTCAGGATGCGGCGGCGCACAGCAACGCCGCGACGAGCGTCGTGGTGCCCGAGGGGAGCGACGCGGAGCACCTGTGCGCGGTGCTCAGGGAACGGTTCGACATGTCCGTGGGCACGGGGCTGGGGGAGTTGAAGGGAACCGTGTTCCGCATCGGTCATCTGGGTGACCTCAATTCGTTGATGTTGGCGGGGGCGCTCTCGGGGGTGGAGATGGGCCTCGCAGTGGCCGGTATCCCGCACTCGCAGGGGGGTGTCTCA
>JADFRS010000223.1 GCA_022561145.1 Gemmatimonadota bacterium | reverse complement strand
CGACTCGCGCTTCGAGACGAGCGCCCTCCGCACGGAGCATCACGCCGAGCTGGAGCCGATCCTGAACGAGGCGCTTCGCCGGCGCACGACGGAGGAGTGGCTGCGCGAGTTCGACGCGATCGGCCTCCCCTGCGGGCCGCTGAACACCGTGCCGCAAGCGGCCGAGCTGCCGCAGGTGCGCGCCCGCGAGATGCTGGTCGAGGTGGAGCATCCGATCATCGGCAAGCTGCCGCTGGCGAACACGCCGGTGAAGCTCTCGCGGACGCCGGGGGGCATCAAGGGCCCTTCGCCCGCCGTGGGCCAGCACACGGACGAGGTGCTGGGCGAGCTGCTGGATCTGTCAGTCGATGAGGTGGAGCGTCTGCGGCAGGCCGAGGTGGTTCGCTAGCGGTTCGTCAAACCTATTGCTCGCCTTTCGGCCGCCCGCAAGTCTCGGTGTCAACGGGGACATAGAACCACGCACCGCTATCGCTTCGCAGAACGAAGATTCCAAAGTGCCAGCGTCCATCTTCCCTGACCGCTTCAACGCGAAGGGTTTCCAGTCGATCAGGGTATCCTCTCGCTTGCTCTATCGTGCGGAAATCGAAGGTAGCCCTTTCGCCATCAATCTCGATATCTGTCGGCGGAAGGAATTCCATTGTGCCGGGAGGGTAGACGTAGACGTGAAAGCTTGCCTGCCTATCCTCGACATATGCCTGTCGAGTAAGGGTACTCCGGCAGCTGGATGGCCTAAATTCGTCCCAGATCCGGCCGAAGTCACCAGCGACGTACGCCAACGCGAACGCATTTGCGTCATCCCAGAGTTCGACCTCCTCCGAGGTCAATTTGCCGCTGCTGGGTGACGGTACATCCGTGATTTCGCCATCCGACTCGATCGCTCCGCCGTTCGCCTCAGGAGACAGCCTCAAGAAGTCATCGTAGATGCCGTACGGGGTTCGCATGATGATGTACTCTGGCTTCAGCCGTTCACGTTTGTCTAGGAAAGGGTTCGCGTCGACAACAACGGCACTGGGTTCTTCGTCCATGAAGTGCACCCACAGATCGCTCTCCGGCCGATCCGGCTGCGGTGCGATACCGAACTCCGTGCCCTTCGGGATGCGCAAAGTCAGACCCTTCAGCCGCCGGGGAGGGGAGTGACCGGGACGCTCCTCGAACAGGGCCTTCCCGGCCGGGATGGGCTGCACACCCTGGGAGCCGGAGGGTATCCGGGTGGCGTCCAGAGGGATGTCCAGGTCGAGCAACTCGCCGTGCTCGGCGATGCCCTCCAAGAGCCCGGCGGGGTCGAGGAAGAGCCGCACCTCGTCCAGATGACGCTCGGCCCGCAGGTGCAGCCGTGCACCCGGCGTCAGACGCAGCTCGTGGCCGATCTAGAACTCGTAGTTGTAAAAGTACCCCGCCGCGCTCATCCCCATCATCGGTGGGTCCTCGATGGTGAGGTTCCGCTGCGCCAGCTTCCGGTTCTCGAACACGTGGTGCAGACCCGACGGCTCCACCTCCATGGGAATCACCTCGCAGAGGAGACACGCGTGCCAGCCTGTGGCGTCCGGGATCTTGTCCGCTGTCCACTCGATCTTCGCGATCGCCGAGCCGCCTGCCGGCACAACCGGGATCGTGACGCTGCCCAGAAGACCTTCCGGGTTCCAGTCCTCGGGATAGAGGAACTCCGTGCCCGGAACGAGATCGAGGAAGTTGGCGAGATAGAAATTGACCACAACGTTCTCGTAAGCCGGCGAACTCCCGTTGTGGACGCGTGCGTAGATCCAATTGCTCTGGGAGCGGAGCGTGTTCTGGTTGACATCGTTGCCCATCGTCTCGCCGTCATCGATGTTGCGAACCCAGAGGTCGGGGGAGAGCCAGAACGTACCGCTGCTCGTCGGCCCGCCCGCGTCGGACGGATTGTCCCTCACATACAGATCGGCGTAGTTGTCACGCAGCAGGCTCGTGTCAATCATCGCCCGGCCCGGTGTCACCCGGCGGAAGTTCGCGGTGTGGCTGTTCCGCCAAGTGTCGCTGTCGGTTATGAAGGTCGACGTGAGAGAGCTGTCCTTCGTGATGACGACGACGGCCTCGTGAAAGACGCGCTGGCTGTTGAGGTACGTCGGGTTGCGGGGACCGGACCAGGGTGCCGGCTCGTCGGAACGGGTGTTCTGCACCTCGGCGATGGTGATCATCGCTGGGGACGGACTGGGCGTGTAGGGGCCCGCCGGGTTGGGGACGCCGAACGGACCGGACTCGGTGAGCGCCGGTGAAGGATTCTGGACCACCTTGAAGTCGGGCACGGCGCTCGGGTTACCCGGGACCAGTCCCATCAGGTACTGATCGAGGGGGGAGTAGCCAAACCACTCATCGTGCACAGGGTTGGTGGGGTCGCGATCGATCCGATCGAATGTCCCGTCCCCGAGGTCGACCCACTCGGCCTGGTCGTAGTCCATGCACGAGTTCTGGTCGTCGAGCCAGCGCCCCCAATGTTGATTCTCTCCGCCCGGCGTCCATATCCAGTCCTCGTGCATAAGGTGCAGGGCCGGGGTGGCGGGTGCGGACGCGTAGTTGACGAAGGCCAGCCAACGGTGGCCGATTTCGTGCAGCATGGTGCTGAGGGTGAAGAAGCTGAAATGCGACCAATGCTGGAGTTTGGCCGTCCCCCACGACGACCGGAAGTTGAACGTCCAGCGGCCAATGCCTGCGGCGTCCTGGTAGATGGTGTCCGACGCGGCGCCCAGATAAACCACACCGCTGCCGGTGTCGAGGTAGCAGCTGAGAAAATCGTAGTGGTCCCCGAATGTGCCCCGCAGCAGCGTGTAGATCTGAACCCAGTCCAGGGTGGTCTGGCCGGCGACGATCGTCTCGAGATCACCGTCCGGATCCACGATCACGAAGACGTTCCCAACGACGTGGGTGGTGATTATCGCGGGCAATCCTTCCTCGACTTCATCCCCGCCTCCTCCGCTTCTCGGACCGCAAGCGGTGAATCTTCGGCCAGTCGATCCACTCGTAGTCCCTGAGACACCAGTCCCCCGACGCCGGGGGTCCGGTTTCCTGGGTGTCCGGGGTGAGACGGGGGATACGGACGTCGGTCGGTAGCCCCTGGAACGCGGACGGGATGTGCTGGCCTTTGGCGATCTTGGCGGCGCGGAGCTTTTTCTCGACCAGGACGACGATCGTTTGTCGCGCGACCACCTCGCCCCCAGCTACTTTCGGCCCATAGCCCACGCCCACCACTCCGTCGAAGGGCAGGAAGGCCTGGCGTGCATCCTCCCAGATGTTGTCAGGCACGTTGGCCATATGTCCCCCCAATCGAATACGTGCTTCTAGCCTACGGAGCAAGTGGAAGGCCTCGCGCTGACACCCCTGCCATGCGTTGCAGATGGTGATGGCCGGACCGTCCTGAGAGCACAGAAAGGATGACTGACCAGGGTTTTGCTACTTCTTGCCCTCGTAGCTCAGGGGATAGAGCACCGGTTTCCTAAACCGGGTGTCGGAGGTTCGAGTCCTCCCGAGGGCGCCGAGAGAATGGCCTTGTCATAGGCTGGAATCGCATGTGGCGCTTGGTGTTTCGGCGGATCCCGTACCCGCGGTCGTTTCGCAGCTTTTCGCGACTTCATGCATCGATTTGCGTCCTCTCGCGGACTTCCCGCGGACTCCTCGCGGACTGTAGAGCCCATTCACACCGACCACCGTGCGTGGCAACGCCTCAATCTCGGCCAGTACATCAGGATTAGCCTCCCCTTGCCGCCGTCGCACGCGGCGAGAGCACGCTTCCGCCACACCAATCACAACGACGTTGCATTCGTCGGGCGAGTCACAGAACTCGTCACACCAGCTCCACCGTGATCACGCGAAGAGCCGGATGCGCGGGAACGTGCACGTCCGGTTCGGAGGGCGGGAACGAGAAAACCTACAGGCGAAAGGCCGCCAGGCGTCCTGTCCCCGACCCAACACATCCCCTTCGACCCAGAAGCCGCCTCCCTGTTCTTCTCGCTCATCTCCTCCGCTACGAACAGAACTCGCTTTTCGTGAGTTCGAACAAGAGCTTCTCCGGCTGGGCAGAAATCTTCGGAGACGCCGTCGCCGTCGCCGCCATGGTCGACCGGCTCGTCCACCACTCAGAAATCATCGTCCTCAAAGACGACAGCTACCGCCTCAAAGGCAAACACAAGGAGGTGACCGCCGCCGAACAAACCCACTAGACCGCGCAGTTTTCAACCGGTGACAACCGCGCAGTTTTCAACCGGTGTTGACAACAAGCCAAGACGATTCAGGGTTGGTCGCGGCAACATCGACATCAACTTGTCGCCGTCTATCGAGATGAGGGCATCTCGGGAAGCTCGGAGTCTCGTGCAGGCCTCGAGGATGCCTTATCGGAATGACTTGGAGTTCCTCACCGAGGGCGTCGTCCTCGATCGAACTCAGGGTGATTAAATGTTGGGGCGGACGGGGGCTGGGGTCGTGGAGATTCGGTGGAATCGAGGATTTGTAGACGTCGGAAACCACCCACTGACGTTTTCGGACCTCAACGAGCTAACCCGTTTCGGGCACCGGGAAGGGTGCTGTAGCCGACTCGACGATCGCCGTCATCCGGTATTCCCTCCGGGATGGAGAGTAGTGAGTCGGATCACAGGATCACCCCGCGCATGGTTCCCCGGGAGCGGGGTCCTCTAAGAGTTTGGGATCAAGCGGCTCAGGGTGCCAACCGAGTTCTTTCCGAATAGCCCTCCGCACTGGGGTGTCCACAGTCGAAGGAGCCATCCTGACGTATTTCTCAGCGTTGGCATGCTGGCTAACGTCGGAAAGCTCGCGCAGCCAAGCGACCACCTCAGTCTCCAGATTCGATAAATCGAATCCTTGCGGCGGGATTCCGGTCCACACCGCTCCATCGAGTCCAGCGGCAGAAAGCCAGCTCTGAACTGCCGGGGCGGAGGAAGTGACTACTTGCTTTCCATTCATGTCATGTGTGCCCGACGCATCGGTCTGGTAGATCCATGATCGTCTCGTAGGTCCCTCCCTCACCCGCAGGTCCTCTGCAGCAGCGGACATCTCATTCAAGGTACTGCGAGCCCAAAGTGTGCGAGAAGGGCTCACACCGTCCAAGAGCACGAGCGTGGCCCTCTGCCCGCCAGACTCTCGTGCAAACTCGACGGGGAGGCAAGGACCGTTGGTGTGCCAAATGGACTTGAGCTGGAGACCCTTCTGGTCCCAGACCAGCGACCCCCACCCAAGCACGGCAATTCCGCTCACCAACTCAACAGCTCCTTCTTCCCTTTGGATCCCAAGACCACCAGCATTGCCCTGGCTCGACTCATCCCAATGTAGGCCAGTCTGGTACCGAGGTTCCGTCGTCTTACCTTCGATCCCTACCCACCTCGTCTGACGAAATAAACATGAGAGCCGTGTGGGAAGGCAT
>JADFRS010000054.1 GCA_022561145.1 Gemmatimonadota bacterium | reverse complement strand
GCCGTACCGGTCAGAACAATCGGATCGCCCCCCGTCCGCTCTGTACGTAAGACCTTCCCCCTCCGGTTCACGTTGAGCTTGATGACGGCGTTCGCGGCATCCAGGATCCGCTCGGTCGACCGATAGTTCTGCTCCAGCCGTACGACCGCCGCACCGGGGAAACTGCTCTCGAAGTCCAGAATATTTCGGATGTCGGCGCCCCTCCACCCGTAGATGCTCTGATCGTCGTCGCCCACGACCATGAGGTTGCGGTGCTCCGAAGCAAGCATCTCCAGAAAGCGGAACTGGGCGTGGTTCGTGTCCTGGTACTCGTCCACGAGCACGAACGAGAACCGCTCCCGGTACTCGTGCAGGAGGTCCGGAGACTGTTGGAAGAGCTCCACCGGCTTTACGAGGAGATCGTCGAAGTCGAACGCGTTCTGGTCCTGGAGGGCCTTTTGGTAGGCGGGGTAAACGCTTGCCACGGTGCGGGTGAAGAGATCGAGGGTGCCCTCGCCGTCCTCCACGAACTGCTGCGGAGTGATGAGCCTGTTCTTGGCGTCGCCGATATGGGACCGGATGGCCTTGGGATGCCACCTGCGGCTGTCCAGGCCCAACGACTCGGTGGTTCGTTTGATGAGGCGCAGGCTCTGTTCCGCGTCGAAAATCGTAAACGTGTTGGACCAGCCGAGTCGGGGCGCATGACGGCGGAGGATCCGGGCGCCGATCGCGTGGAACGTGCCCATCCACATACCCTTCGGCTTGTCGCCCAAGAACGATTCGACGCGGTCCCGCATCTCGCCGGCCGCCTTGTTGGTGAACGTCACCGCCAAAATGCGATGCGCCGGGACCCCATGCTCCCTCACCAGATGTGCGATCCGCGACGTCAGTACGCGGGTCTTGCCGGACCCGGCCCCGGCAAGCACAAGGATCGGGCCTTCGAAGTGGCGGACGGCGGCGTCCTGCTCCGGATTCAGGGCCTGTAGATATTCGCTCACGCTGGCTGATCGGCCTCAGTGATGTGCCAGTGTCTCGCCGCGGGGAGCATGACGTTGAAAAGGGCTCCGCCACCCGCGGCGTCCAATAGCGAAATGCGCCCTTTGTGGACGCCCTCGATGATCCTGCGGGACAGCGTGAGCCCTACGCCCCATCCGCTGGACTTGGACGAGACGCCCGGGTCGAATAGCGTGTCACGCAGTTCGATAGGCACGCCCGGTCCGGTATCCTGGATTCGCAGGCTGATCCAGCCGGCGTCCTCTTGGCGGGCCTCGATCCGGATTTCGCCACCCGTCCCCGCCAAGGCGTCGAGCGCATTCTTGACCACGTTCTCGAGCGCCCAGGTCAGCAGCGTGTCGTTGCCCATCACAGGAGGGAGGTTCTTGGGAATGTCGAGAACGAGCAGAACACCTGATCTGAGACGGGGGATGCGGGCCTGGAGGTAGCGCTCCAACTCACGCACGACCTCTCGAAGGTCGAGGCTTTCGAGTTCGGGCTCACGGCCGATGAGCTCGAAACGGTGGCTGATCTTCTCCAGCCGCACGAGGTCTTCTTCGATCCCCGCGGCGACGTCACCTACCGCAAGCTTGCCGGGCCTGTCGTCCTCCGGCACTCGTATCAACTCGAGCCAGCCTTGAAGCGACGAGATGGGCGTACCGAGTTGGTGAGCGAGCTCCCTGGCCATGGCCGTCCAGGCCTTCTCACCTTCGGCACGGCGCTGATTGCGGATCACCAGAACCCCGATCGTCACGGTAATCAGGAGGCCGCTGGCTTGGATCCAAGGGATCCAACGGAGTCGCTGAATCTCCGGCGTGTCGCCGAAGTAGATGAGGTTGCCTCCGGCACCCGAGATCGGCTCATGATCGAGGCTGAGCCGTTCGACTTCCTCCCGCGCACGGCGCTGGTTCTCCGGACTGCTCCGGTCGAACACGAAGCCAACGTTTTCGGCCATGATGACCACGCCGGCCTCGTCCGTGACGACAATGGGAAGCCCCGACTCCAGAATGCGCGTCTGCAATTTGGAGAGAGCCATCACCTCGCTGCCGGGCTCTGTGCCCTGGATCCCCTGCTGAACCAAGTCGAAGATCTCGGTGATGAATTCCGAGTCCTGATGAAGCTGCTGGACGATGGTCCGGGTGTAATAGAGGTACCAGCCGAGCATGAGAACGAACAGCGTCGCCAGAGCGATCGGCCACTTGATGCGAATCATCTCAGGGGAGGATCGCCTCGAGCCCGACGTAGGGCTGAACGATGTCGGGGATCCGCACACCACCGTCGGGCTGCTGGTAGGACTCCAACAGCGCGATCATCAGTCGCGGCAAAGCGAGCGCAGACCCGTTCAGCGTGTGCACGAACTCGGGTTTCTCGCCGTGCGCCGGTCGAAAACGGATGTTCCCTCGCCTGGCCTGATAGTCGGTGCACGTGCTGACACTCGACACCTCCAACCACTGCTCCACTCCAGGTGCCCACACTTCGATGTCGTACGTCATCGCGGAGGAAAACCCCAGATCGCCCGTGGCCAACACCACCACGCGGTACGGCAGGTTCAGCAACTGCAGAACCCTCTCGGCCTCGGCGGTCATTTCCTCGAGCGCCTGGCGGCTCCGTTCGGGAGTCTCGAAGCGTACCAACTCCACCTTGTCGAACTGGTGGACCCGCAACAGCCCCCTCGTGTCCTTTCCGGCGGCACCGGCCTCACGACGGAAGCAGGGGCTGTAGGCGACATATTTCAGCGGCACCTCGTCAGGCCCGAGCAGCTCGTCACGATGGAGGTTCGTGACCGGCACCTCAGCGGTCGGTATGAGCCAGAGGTCGTCGCGCTCCGAAGCGTAGGACTCGTCGGCAAACTTGGGCAATTGGCCTGTGGCAGTCAGTGTCTCCGCGGTCACCAGGTAGGGTACTCGGACCTCGAGGTATCCGTGCTCACCGGTATGCAGCTCCATCATCCAGTTGATCAGCCCTCGTTGCAGCCGCGCACCGTCGCCCTTCAAGATTGGAAATCCCGATCCGGAAAGCTTGGCGCCTCGGGCCTGGTCCAGAATGCCCAACGCCTCACCCAACTCCCAATGCGGCCGAAGCTGGAAGTCGTACGCCTTGGGCTCACCCCAACTGCGGGCGATGACGTTGGCTTCTTCCCCTCCCTGCGGAACCTCGTCGAGAGGCAGGTTCGGAATCAGCAGCAACATCTCTTGGATGCTCTCCTCGGCGCTCGACACGTCGGCGTCCAACTCGCCGATGCGATCCCCTACGCGCCGCATCTCAGCGATGAGATCGACAGCGTCTTCGCCTCGTTTCTTCATGTCGCCGATACGCTTGGAGACTTCGTTGCGTTCGGCCTTCAGGTCGTTGACCTCGTTCAGCGCGGCCCGCCTCTCGGCATCGAGGTCGAGGATCTCGTCTATACGAGGCAGTAGCTCGTCAGCAGCGCGCTGTTTGAGACCTTCCCTGACGGAATCAGGATGGTTGCGGATGAGCTTCGGGTCGAGCAAGACGGTCAGTTCTCTTTAGGAACCAGCTCAGGATCGGAACAAAGCGGATTCCGGTCGAACACGAATGTGAGTATGCCATCTTCCACGTCGATCACCAGCGGTTGGAGCTTCGCATAAAAGAAACAGGTCTCGCCGAACGGGCCCGCGGCAGCGCGCCGATGCGTCCTCAGGACGTAGACATTGCCGAGTTCCATCATCATGGGCTCGTCGCTCACGTAGAGCGTCGTGTCGGTGGGCGCACGGACCACATCCTCGAATCGCAAACTGCTGCCCAGGGAGGTGATCTGGGCCGTAGACACGATCCCAAATACGCCCGGCGGGAGAAGAGCGAGTCCGTCGCCACGATGATCGAGAGCGAAGTCCCACGTGCCGGTGGCTCCCGCGGTCTGAATCAGTACTTGCTTCTCGAACACGAGGTCATAGGCCGTTGGCAGGTTCAGCTCGGGGCGCGACATCGAATAGACGAACGCGGTGTCCGGAGAAACTTGCCAGTCGAGGTCGAACGGGTTGGTACCGCAAGCCGTGCTGGCGAGCGTATAGGCGCCCGCGAACATCGCCAATCCGCCGAGACGTAGGTAGGAAGGTGAACGCCGCATCACTGGTTGCTCTGATTCTGAGAAAGATCCAACCCTACCCCTCCTCCAGAAGGGGTGTCAACCCCGTAAACCCGCCAAGTTCCTTGACTGCTACACCCTTCGACGGGTAGGTTCCCCGCTTCCCAGATCCTCCCATCAGAAACGGAGCGATGGTGGAATCCGTTGAAACGCCGGCGTCCAGAGGCCGCATCCTCGTGGCCGATGACGAACCCCATATTCGGCGTATCCTGGCTACCCTCCTCGAGGAAGCCTCATTCGAGGTCGACCAGGTCGCAACGGGCACCGCTGCGCTGGCCCACCTCGAGGCCGACACCGAGTACGACCTGGTTCTCATGGACATCATGATGCCGGGCGCCACCGGGCTCGACGTGCTCCGCGGGCTGCGGGAACTGGATCATAGGGGGTCGCTTCCGGTAATCATCCTGACGGCGAAGGGACAGGATGCGGACCGGGAGATCGCCCTCTCGCTCGGGGCCAGCGACTTCGTCACGAAGCCATTCAGTCCGAAGAAACTCATTGCCCGAATCGAAGAGATCCTCAACGTCGCTTGACCCCCACCTTTGGGTCACCGTCCTGGCGGGTGGCGTCGGCGCCCGATTCTGGCCTGTAAGCCGGTCGTCACGACCCAAACAACTCCTCAACCTGGCCAGCGACCGGCCACTGATCGTCGAGACCATGGACCGCGCGCGGCTGCTCGCCCCGGACCAGCGCATCCGGATCCTCGCCGGAGACCATCTGCTAAAGCCATTCCAGAGCGTTCTGCCGGACCTCCCGGTCGAATGCCTGCTGGTGGAACCCCGAGCGAGAGGCACCGGTCCGGTCCTGGCCTGGGCGGCATGGCTTCTACACGAACGAGACCCCGAGGCGGTGCTCGTCTCACTGCACTCGGACCATATGATCGGGCAGCCCGAAGCATTCGGGGACCTGCTCGGTGAAGCTGCCGCTCTGGCGCGCCGGGAAGACATGCTCGTGACGATCGCGATCAAGCCGACTCGCCCCGAGACCGGATACGGCTACATCGAACCGGGTGAAGCGCTGCAACACGAGGGTGAAGGGGAGGCCTACAGAGTCGCGCGGTTTATCGAGAAACCAGATGAGATTACCGCTGTTAAGTTTTTAGAGAGTGGCTATTTATGGAATTCAGGTATCTTCGTTTGGACGGCTCGACGCTTCCTCGAGGAGGTGCGCTCGCACGCACCTGAGATCGGTGATCTCCTCCACTTGCTCGGGCAGGGAAAGACCGAGGAGTTCTTCGCGACGGTGCCTGTCACCACCGTGGACGTGGCGATCTTGGAGCGAAGCGAGCGGGTGGCCACGATGGCGGCCACCTTCGAGTGGGACGACGTGGGCAGCTGGGAGTCGCTCTTCCGCACGCTCGAGACGGACGCGGATGGCAACATCGGTGTGGGCGAGACCTATGTCATCGACAGCGTCGACACGATGGTGTATGGGACCGATAGTCCCGTCGTAGTTTTCGGGGTGGACAACCTCATCGTGGTGAGCACGCCCGACGCTACGTTGATCACTACCCGAGAGAAGGCGCCCCACCTAAAGGAGGCTTTGGACCAGCTTCCACCACACATCCGAGGGACAGAATCCAAGTGAGCGGGCTCTCCCTGTACCTGTTCGACGATGCGAGGGCTCGTGCCTGGGCTCCGTTTGCTTTGACCCGTCCCGTGGGCGAGCTGTTGTTCGGAGCCCTACTCCAGAGGGAGAGAGCGGAACGGTTCTGGAAAACACAATGTGCCGGCCATCTAGCCGATGAGGCGCTCACCGGCTTCGAGGAATCGGGAGCGGCCCCGGCCTTGGAGCCGGGGGGAATGCCGGACGCGGGCCCAGTCGTCCTGTTCTCGAGTCGGGCGGTGCCACTCGGTTGGGAGGCTCCCGTCATGGCCGGGTCCTCGACGTTGCTTATGGACGGGTCGGTGGTGGGGTGGTTCCTGCCGGAGGGCGCCGGATCGATCTCCGGTGACCAACTTCTGAAGCCCAATGATACCCAAATCGGCGGCCGTATCGAGTTGGAAGGACGTGTGCTGGCCAACCCATGGGATTTGATCGCCCATAATCGCGAGCAGTTGATTCTCGATCTCGAGCACGCGTTCCCCAAGGCACCTCACCCGTCTCGGCCTGACGGCGTCCACGTCGTCGGTGAGGGTGTGCTGTCACTGGGCGCTAACGTCGTGATCGAGCCACAGGTCGTGTTCGACACCACCGCGGGCGGAATCCGACTCGAGGATGGTGTCACGGTAAAGGCCTTTACGAGGCTTGCCGGGCCGGCCTATGTGGGGGCCGGCACGATGCTATTGGGTGGAAGCATGTCGGACGTGGCCATCGGCCACGCATGCAAGGTTCGGGGCGAGGTGACGCACACCGTCATCTTGGGTCACACGAACAAGGCACACGACGGCTTCCTCGGCCACGCGTACGTGGGGTCTTGGGTGAACCTTGGAGCCGGCACCACCAACAGTAACCTGCGAAACGACTACGGCACGGTGCGCGTGACCACACCGGAAGGCCGGATCGACACCGGGTTGCTGAAGCTGGGCTGTTTGATCGGAGACCACGTCAAGACAGGTATCGGCACCGCGCTGAACACCGGGACCGTTATGGGCGCAGGGAGCAACGTTTTTGGCGGCGTGATGCCCCCTACCCTGGTGCCCCCATTCAGTTGGGGGGTCGGAGGCGAGCTCACAGAGTACCGCCTCGACAAGTTCCTCGAGGTAACCGAGCGTGTTTTCGCGCGCAGAGGCCTCGAACTGACGGCTGGCATGAGAGCGCTGCTCAGCGGCGCATGGGAGCGGAGCCGCCCCGACCGCTCATGAAGGTCGCGGTGCTGGGGAGTGGCAGCGCCGGCAACTCCACTCTGGTAGAGGTTGGCGAGACGCGCGTCCTGGTCGACGCAGGATTCAGCGGCAAGGATTTGGAGCGCCGCCTGGCCGTGCTTGGACTCGAACCTTCCGATATCACGGCCATCGTGGTCACGCACGACCATCAGGACCACACCCGCGGTGCGGGAGTCTTCGCACGCCGACACGGAACACCCGTGTACATCACCGACGCCACGCGGGCCGCCTGCGATAGGATCTTTCGCGGTGGCGAGACCACGCACGCCTATCGAGTGGGTCGGACGTTCGAGATTGGGCCGGTGAGGGTCGAGCCGTTCTTGACGGTCCATGACGCGGTGGATCCGGTGGCCGTCTCCCTGGTGGACGTCGAAACGGAGGCTCGGGTCGGGGTGGCGACGGACCTGGGAAGGCCGACGGCCCAGGTGCTCCACGCGCTGTCGGGATCCGACTTTCTCATCCTCGAGGCTAACCACGACGACACCTTATTACGGCTCGGGCCGTATCCCTGGTCGGTGAAACAGCGCATTGCCTCCAGCCACGGGCACCTGTCCAACCACGCCGCAGCGCGATTCGCATGCGAGCTGGTGCACCCCAGGCTCGCCGGAATCCTCCTCGCGCACCTGTCCGGAGAATGCAATCGGCCGGAGTTGGCCCAAAGCGTGGTAGGGGAGGCGCTCGAGAGGGCCGGTTACCGAGGCTATCTAGCCGTAGCCCCCCAGGAGGAACCCACTGAACTGCTCGATATCGAGGAATTGCGCCGCCGCACCGGGCCCGAGCAGCTCACGTTCATCTAGAGCCCAAACAACCTCAAGATGTCGTTGGAGAGGGCCCAAACCATGATTCCCATCACCACCAGAAACCCGAAGTGACTCCATCGTAGCCGCTGCTCGATGGACAGCGCCTTGCCCCGCACAGCCTCGATACCCAGGAACACGAGGTGGCCGCCATCTAGAATCGGAATCGGAAGTAGGTTGAGGACCGCGAGATTGACCGAGAAGAGCGCCATGAACCGTAGGAACGTCGCCATGCCGGCGGCGGCAGCCTGACCGGAGGCCGCTCCGATCGTGACGATACTTCCCACGGAACGGGGCGAAACGCCCCCCGTGAACAGGTCGCGGAGGAACCCGAGGATCGCTCCTGTGATGAAGACGGTGTCCCGGTAACCGAGTACGACCGCCTCGCTGAACGGCACCCTGATGTATACATAGTCGGCCGTAGGCGGCCAGATCCCGACGAGGCCGACTTCGACGGATTCTCCCGTCACCGGATCTTCTCGCGTGGATCTCTCAGGAGTCACAAAGCGCGTGAACTCACGGCCGTTGCGCTCGAGCGTGATCTCGGTGCGCTGCTCCGGCCGGCGCTGGATTTGCTCCACGAACGCCCACCAGGTCGCCACCGGCACACCCCCGACTGCCACGATGGCGTCACCCTCCTCCAGGCCACCCTTCTCGGCAGGGGAAGCGGGATTCACATCACCCACAATCGCCGGGATCCAAGGTTCGACCGCCCGCGCCATCCTCCGCTGCGCGTCCGGATCTGCGGGCACCTCGATCTGGAGGCTCGTTGCCAACCCGTCTACCTGAAGGGTGAGCGGACCGGGTGCCGACCTCCAAAGCCCATCTCGGATGTGGCCCCAGTGCTCCACAGCTTGGTCGCCGATCCGCGTGATGCGACTTCCGACAGGGATCTGCGTGAGGGCTTCGGCTCCCGGCGGGAGCAAACCGGCCTCGACATTCCCCACCCTGGTCACATCGCGTTCCTGAAGGCCCCAGGCGGCGTTCACCGTCACATAGAGGATAAGCGCGAAAATCATGTTCATGATGACGCCGGCAGAAATCACCAGCGTGCGAGCCCAAATGGGCTTGGAGTCGAAGTCGCGCGAGCTGGGTTGTCGAGGCTCGCCTTTTTCGCCGCCCTCGATCCGCTCCATCACCTCGTCGTCCATCCCCCTCATCTTCACGTAACCACCCAGGGGGATCCAACTCAGGACGTACTCGGTTTCACCCCGCGTGAAGCCGACGACGCGGGGGCCAAAGCCGATCGAGAAGCGTTGCACCTCGATGCCTACGGCCTTGGCCGCCATGAAATGGCCGAGTTCGTGCACAAAGATGAGCACACCCAGAACAATGATCGTAGCTAATATCGTCAT
The DNA here is from genome assembly GCA_022561145.1 of Gemmatimonadota bacterium. Classification (GTDB taxonomy): domain Bacteria; phylum Gemmatimonadota; class Gemmatimonadetes; order Longimicrobiales; family Gaopeijiaceae; genus JACZXQ01. Next base: position 14,932 of record JADFRS010000054.1, on the reverse strand, counting down.
ACTGCTTTCTAAACTCTCTCAAACGAGGTCGGTTTCCAAACCCGATGTCAGGTCGCACTGCCGGGATGCTGCGCAGCCGTCATTTCCCGTACCATATCGCGGGCTTCGCGATCCGCTTCCATGACATCGGCCACCTGCTCGATCGGAGAAACCGAGTGGCGAGACATCGCGGTTTCGACCACTTCACCCATCTCGAGGAAGCCGATGCGTCCCTCCAAGAAAAACGATACCGCCGTTTCGTTGGCGGCATTGTACACCGCAGGCATCGTGCCTCCGGCGCGCCCGGCCTCGACACCGAGGGCGAACAGCCTGAATCGCGCCAAGTCGATTTCGTCGAACGTCAGCGGCGACGCTTTCACTGGATCGAACGTGCATAACTCAGTATCGGCAAGGCGCTCCGGATAGGTCAACGCGTAGAGGATGGGAAGCTCCATGGTCGGAAATCCCATCTGTGCCAGCACCGATCCATCCACGAACTCCACGAAAGAATGCACGATGGATTGAGGATGGATCACAGCGTCGATTCTGTCGTAGGACAGCCCGTACAGAAAGTGCGCTTCGATCATTTCGAGCGCCTTGTTGGCGAGCGTCGCCGAGTCGATGGTGATCTTTGCGCCCATTTCCCACGTCGGGTGCTTGAGCGCCTGGGCGGGAGTCACGGTGGCCAACTCGTCCCGGCTCAACGCGCGGAACGGCCCTCCCGAGGCCGTGAGCACGATGCGGCCTACGGTCCCGCGGTCACAGCCCTGAAGACACTGAAGGATGGCCGAGTGCTCGCTGTCGATGGGGATGAGCTCCCCGCCCCCCTCATCGGCGGCCGCGGTCACCAACGGCCCTCCCGCCACCAGCGACTCCTTGTTGGCGAGTGCCAGGCGCTTCCCCGATCGCAGTGCCGCAATGGTCGACGCGAGGCCTGCCGCCCCTACGACCGCATTGACCACGACATCGACATCAGGATGCTCGGCGAGCGCCACGACGGCATCGTCTCCGAGTTCCCAACCGGCGCGTGGCACATCAGACCGGCCGACCAGGGCATCGGCATCGGCGAGCACGGCGATGTCGGGAGTGTATTCGGCCACCAACGCGGCCAGGTCGTCGACCGAACGGCCCGCCGCCAAGCCGACCACCCGGAAACGGTCCGGATGGCGGCCGATGACACGCAGCGTGCTCCGGCCAATGGATCCCGTGGCTCCCAAGATCGCAACCCGAATCACGGAAGGGCCGCCGCCAGGATGATGAGCACATAGGTGAGAGGTACCGTGAAAAACACGGCGTCCAAACGATCGAGTGCTCCGCCGTGGCCGGGAAGCAACGTGCTCGAGTCTTTCACGCCGGCGCCCCGCTTGAGCGCCGATTCGGCTAGATCGCCAATCTGGCCCACCACTCCGATGATCACGCCCATCGCGGCAGCCATCCCCCAACCGACGCCGTACTCTGGGATGAACTGTAGGACGAACCCGCCGGCGAGACCAGCCGCCACGACGGAGCAGGCCAGCCCAGCAACCGCCCCGAACCGGGTCTTCCCAGGGCTCACCGCCTCCTGCAGCTTGGTCTTGCCCCAGCGCGAACCGAAGAAAAACGCACCTGTGTCACCCCACCACGTCACCCAAAGCGGGAAGATCACGAGGGCCGTTCCGTGCCACGCGATCGCGGCGTCCGGCAGGCTCCTGAGCAGCGAGGCGAAGGCCAACGTAAAGCCTGTATAGACCACGCCGGTTACGGTCACGGACACCGCCTCCAAAGGGCGACCTTCGGCACCACGTGTGAATACGGCCATGCCGGCCGTGATCAGAAAAAGAAAGAGCACTGCGCCGAAGGCTAGCAGGGCCAGATCGTGATAGTTGTCGTGCAGGGTGGCCGCAAGAGGGATCGCGACCGCGAAAGCTATGCCCAGCCCTGAGAATGCTTCGATCCCCCGGGCGCGCGCGAGCCCGTAGTACTCCATGGCGGAAAGGCCCGACGCGGCGGCCATGAGGACCCCGAGATACCATCCACCCAGATAGATCAGCGCCGCGGCGAGGGGTATCCCGATCGCCGCGACGGTGAGGCGAGGGCCAAGGCCTGCCATCTAAATCGCCATGACCTCTTTTTCCTTGTGCTCTACGAGCTCGTCGATCTTGCCGATGTGTTCATCCGTCATGTTCTGGACGGCTTGCAAGTCACGGTGCCCTTGGTCGTCGCCGATCTCGTGCTCGCTCATCAGCATCTTGATCTCGTCGTTCGCCACCTTACGTGCGTGCCGAACCGAGATCCGTCCCTCCTCCGCCATCTTATGGAGTAGGCGCGCGTACTCCTTCCGGCGCTCCTCGTTGAGCGGCGGAATCGGGATCCTGATCAAATTTCCGTCATTGGCCGGATTGAGGCCGAGGTCCGCAGTCAGAATGGCCCGCTCAATGTCAGCGATGAGAGACTTGTCGAACGGCTGAACCACGAGCAGAGTCGCCTCGGGGGTGCCTACCGTAGCCAATTGGTTGATGGCCATCTTGGAGCCGTAGGCGTCGACACGGACGGTATCGAGGAGCGCGGGCGTCGCCTTGCCCGTACGGACGGATGCGAACTCGCGCCGCACTGCCTCCAGCGCGTCAGCCATGTGTTGCTTGGCGTCCTCCAACGGCATTGCAATACCTCCCATACGATCACGAAAACCGGTCTGAAACGCGCCCGAGGGGCGCTATGACACCAGCGTACCCACTTGTTCTCCCCGAATAGCCGCGGTGACGGCACCACGATTCTCCAGGTCGAGAACGATGATGGGGAGGTCGTTCTCTTTGCACAATGACACCGCCGCCGCATCCATGACCGCGAGCTCCCGGGTCACGACTTCACGGAAGGTGATCCTGGGTAGGAACTCCGCCGTAGGATCGAGTGCAGGGTCCGCTGTGAAGATGCCCTGAACCTTCGTGGCCTTGATCACCACGTCGGAGTTCATCTCGATCGCCCGCAGCGCTGCGGCGGTGTCGGTCGAAAAGTAGGGGTTGCCGGTGCCGCCCGCGAAAATCACCACGCGCCCCTTTTCCATGTGCCGCATCGCTCGGCGCCGAATGTAGGGTTCGGCCACCTCCTCCATGCGGACGGCCGTCATGACCCTGGTGGCCACGCCCTTTCGCTCCAGCAGATCCTGAACCGCGAGCGAGTTGATCACCGTGGCCAGCATGCCCATGTAGTCCGCCTGGACTCGGTCCATGCCCTTTTGGCTGGCGATGGCGCCACGCACAATGTTGCCCCCACCGATGACGAGGCCGAGCGAGACCCCCATCTCGTGCACGGCCCTGACTTCGTCGGTGATACGATCCACCACCGACGGCTCGATACCGAAGCCCTGGTCACCCGCCAACGCCTCACCCGAGAGCTTGAGAAGCACCCTTCCGTAGAAGGGTTTACCCGAGCCTTCACTCATCGACATTCTCCGACCATGGGTCGTTTCTGGTGCTAATAGATCAGCTGCTCTCTCCCAGACGGAAGCGCGCAAACCGTGCTACCTGGATCTTCTCGCCGGTCTTGACCGAGACCTCCGTGATCAAATCCTCGATAGTCTGGTCGGGATTCTTCACGAAGGGTTGGGCGAGCAACGTGCTTTCCTTGAACCACTTTTTCAGCTTGCCCTCGATGATCTTGCTGGCGATTTCCTCGGGCTTGCCCTCTTCACGGACCTGCTCTGCGTAGATTTTCCGCTCCCTGTCGATGAGCTCGGCAGGGATATCCTCGTGGCTGACGGCGGTCGGCGCCGCGGAGGCGATATGCATCGCCAGATCCTTGGCCAGTCTTTGAAAATCATCGGTCTTGGCGACGAAGTCCGTCTCACAGTTGACCTCAACCAGGACCGCGGTCCTGCCGTCGAAATGAGTGTAATGGCCGATGATTCCCTCGTTGGCGGCTTTCTCGGCGCGCTTGGCAGCCTTGGCTGAGCCCCTGGCTCGCAAATAGTCGACCGCCGCTTCAATGTCGCCGGCGGTCTCTTGCAGCGCGCGCTTGCAGTCCATCATGCCCGCGCCGGTCCGGTCGCGCAGCACCTTCACGTCTTTGGCCGAAATCGTCATCGTCCCATCCATATGCAGAAAAACATCTCCGTTCGCGTGCGCTCCAAAAAAGAGGCGGGAGCCAAAGAGAGAGGGGATCCAGATCCGCCGGTCCGCCCTCGTCCAGCTGCCGCCTCAGGCCCCTGGGGAGTACCCACCTCTCGATGGTCAGGACTCCGAGCTGGTCTCCTTCTCCCCGTCGGCGCCGGATTCGGCCTCTGCCGCCTCTTCCGTCGGCGACTCAGCTTTGGTCTCGGCCACAGCCTCCGACTCGGCGACAGCCTCTTCGCCCATCGCCCCTGGGTCGGCCGTGCCCTCGGCATCAGCCGCCTCATCCGAAGCGGCTTCAGGCTCGCTGGCTGACTCCGCTTTTGCCACCTCGCCGCTCTTCTCACTGGAGGACTTCCGGACCTTGGCGATAGCGTCCGGGACCGGCCGGCGCCTCCTCTTGGGGCGCGGGGCAGGTTGCTCGACAGCCTCTGCGGTCTTCTCGCCCGTCTCGGTCGAGTAGGTCGTGGCCTCCAAGTCCTCCACGCGGCGGCGATCCTCCTCGGGAATCTCCCGCTGCGCGACTTCGATCGAGTCGGCAATAGCCTTGGCAATCAAGCCCACCGACCGGATCGCATCATCGTTCCCGGGGATCGGATAGTCGATCAGGTCGGGATCGGCGTTCGTGTCCGTGATCGCGAAGACCGGAATGTTGAGGCGATGCGCCTCGCGCACTGCGATGGTCTCGCGCTTGGCGTCCACCACGAACATCGCTCCGGGCACGCGGGCCATGTCCTTCACACCCTGCAGGTAGCGATCGAGCCTCGTGCGCTCACGGTCGAGCAGGAGCCGCTCTTTCTTGGTGTAGAACTCGAAGGCGTTTTCCTCGTGGCCTCGCTCCAGCTCCTTCAAGCGCCGAATTCGCTTTCGGATCGTCTGGAAGTTGGTGAGCATACCGCCGAGCCAACGCTCCGTCACGTAGAACGCGCCGCAGCGTTTGGCCTCCTGCTCGATGACGCCGCGGAGTTGCCGCTTGGTGCAGACGAACAGCACCTTTTCACCCTTCATGACCAGCTCGCGCACCGCGTGCTGGGCCGTGATGAGGCGATCCAGCGTCTTGCGCAGGTCGATGATATGGATGCCGTTGCGCTCCGTGAAGATGTACTTCCTCATCTTCGGGTTCCAACGGCGTGTCTGGTGCCCGAAGTGGACGCCAGCCTCTAGGAGTTCATTCAAGTCGACCTGCTGCATATAATCGCTAGTCCGGTGTTCTTAACGCTTGGAGAACTGGAACCGTTTGCGCGCCTTGGGCCGCCCAGGCTTCTTGCGCTCCACCTTCCGGGCATCCCGGGTGAGGAGACCCTTGGTCCTGAGGACCGGGCGTGTCTCTTCGTCGTTCTTCACCAGGGCGCGTGCGAGACCCATGCGGATGGCGTCTGCCTGGCCTGTCAGGCCACCACCCTGGACTCGCACGCGCACGTCGAACTGCCCATCGGTCTCCGTGACCCTGAAGGGTTCTTCGGCCCGTAGTTGATGCACCATCCTCGGGAAATAATCCGCAAGCGGGCGTCCATTGATGGACCACTCACCCCTGCCGGGACGCAGAAGCACGCGAGCGACAGCGGTCTTCCGCCGGCCCACGGTCTGAATCGGTTTGTCTTCTGCTACGGCCATGTCCTCGCTCGTCGGTCCATTCTCAGATCTCGAGCGGTTCCGGCTTTTGCCCCTGATGGGGATGCTCGGAACCGGCGTATACCTTGAGCTTGCGGCGCATGTGGCGTCCCAGCGTGTTCTTGGGAAGCATACCGCGTACCGCCAACTCGATGACTCGCTCCGGATGTCTCTCCAGCATGCGCTTGAACGGGATGTGCCGCTCGCCACCCATGTACCCCGAGTGGCGGAAATACGTCTTCTGATCCGCCTTCTTTCCGGAGAGAACCACCTTCTCGGCATTGATGACGACGATGTGGTCGCCCACGTCGAGGTGTGGCGTGAAGGAAGGCTTGTGCTTTCCCCGCAGAACGTGGGCCAGACGAGTCGCCAGACGACCAAGGCGGTGCCCCTCGGCATCGACGATCCACCAGACGCGCTCGATCTCGTTTTCTTTGGGCGTGTATGTTTTCATTCTTATGCTAGCCAGCTAGTAAACAACAGAGCAAGAAAGGATAGCCAGGGGGCTGGGGGGTGTCAACCCGAAACGGCAGTAGTGGTGCGGCTTTCCATGGGTTGCGCGTGAGAGCGTCGGGGGGCCGAGCTCTCAGTTGAAGAACGTCTCCAGAAATCGCGCGCGCGAAGCGTGTCTCAGGCGAAGAAGCGCCTTTTCTTTGATCTGCCGAACACGCTCTCTCGTGATCCCCAGCAACGACCCTATTTCCTCGAGCGTCATGGGTTCCTGGTCGTCCAGGCCGAAGTAGAGGCGCAGAATCTTGGCCTCTCGCTCCTTCAGGCTAGAAAGAGCCTCTTCGACGCTGTTCTTGAGCGCGTGTTCGAAAGCCTCGTCCTCGGGTCCCGGGGCGAACTGGTCCGGGAGGTAGTCGAGAAGCCGGTTATCCTCACCCGGCGTGATCGGAGCGTCGAGAGACAAGTGGGTTTGGGAGATCGCCAGCGTACGCTCGACCTCCTGCTCCGTGATGTCCAGATCCTGGGCGATCTCACCAACGGTCGGCTCGCGGCCCAACTCCTGGAGTAACGCCGAGCTGCGCCGCCCGATCCGGTGCAACGCTCCCGCCCGGTTGAGCGGCACTCGGACGATGCGACTCTGCTCCGCGAGGGCCTGCAGAATCGCCTGACGAATCCACCACACGGCATAGCTGATGAACTTGATTCCCTTGGTCTCGTCGAACTTATGTGCCGCGCGGATCAGGCCCAGGTTGCCCTCGTTGATCAAGTCGGAAAGTGGAACGCCCTGGTTCTGGTACTTCTTGGCGACCGAGACCACGAACCTGAGATTTGAGCGAACGAGCTTGTTGAGCGCCTCTTCCTCACCCTTTCTGATACGCTGCGCGAGCCGCACCTCCTCTTGCCGGTCGATCAGAGGGTAGATGCTGATCTCTTTGAGGTATTGATCAAGGGAGCCGTCTCGGAAAGTTCCTCGGTGAGAGGTGAAGCTCATGCGGCTCCTCGGAAGACGGTGAAGACTGAACCAGGGCTCGGGCCAGGCATGGACACAATAAGGGTCTCGCGCTGTCGCGCAACTCCTCCCCCTGCGAGCACGAACGCACCCATGACGACGCGGAAACTCCGACCAGATTAGCCCAATCTAACCGCATGACACCAGCACGGTTAACGGATTCGATCCCCAATGCGTTGCCACCGCACACTGGCCAACCATGGTCCAGGCGTCGGGGCGAAACGGTCGAAGGAGTAGTAGACGAGCCACGGCCGCCCGTGAATGGCATCCCTTTCAACGAAGCCCCAATAGCGGGAATCTTCGCTGTTGTCGCGATTGTCGCCGAGCACGAAGAACTTGCCCCGGGGCACCAGAATAGGCCCCCAGTTGTCCCTCGACGCCTGGTACCGGCGTTGCCCGCGACTCCCCCTCAGTGGTGTGACCAGATATCGCTCCTGCCACTGCATGTCGGGATGGATGGCGTCCGACCCCGACCGATCGATGTACTTCACGTATGGCTCGGCCACCGGATTACCGTTGACGTAAAGGATCTTGTTCGCCATGCGAAGCGTGTCCCCGGCCAGGCCGATGATCCGCTTCACGTAATTCTTTCCGGGGTCGTGCGGTGGGTCGAACACGATGACGTCGCCGCGCGCAGGCTCCGCGATGGGCGGGAGCCGCAGACCGAGCCCGGGCACCTCGGCTCCGTACACCATCTTGTTGACGAGGAGGAAGTCACCGACGAGAAGCGTGCCCTCCATGGAGCTAGTCGGGATCTTGAAGGCTTCGATGACGAACGTGCGGATGACCACGAAGAGTGCAAACGCCACGATCATCGATCGCGTCCACTCCCAGACCACGCGCACGAAGCCGCGCTTCCGTCTCACCACGTCGGCTGGGGGCTGCTCCTGGTCCCGACCGCCCGCTTTCCGCTCCATTTCCACCATCCCCATTCCCCGGCTGGACCGCCATCGTAAGGAGAGGCGATACACGGCCCGCAGGCCACCGTTCCCGCCACGCCGCGAACCCGTCAAGCCGTGGATCCGCTTGTCGATATCCCCAATGTCAACTTGCAGCGTCGGCGCAGGCGCCACAAGCCGTCGAAAGATTAGCCTTCCTCCCCAGGCCGATGCAGGCCTAGCTTTGAAGAGGCGACGGTATTTCCCTTGTGCAGTACGCGGAGGAGAAATGAGTTCAAGATGAAGCGTGGATCGGTTTCGCCCACCACGTTCTTGCTCGGTATCGCCTTCATCGTCGTAGTCGCAACGTTCATCAGAAACAACCGCACCTTGCCGCCCGGGTCGTTAGACGATGAGGTGGAGTGCCCTTACGACAACCCACGCCTTTGCTTCGTCCTGACCGAAGAGGTGCGGGCAAGTGGCATGGACAGGCCGGACATCAGTCTCGCGGCGCGTGAGGTGTGCGTGAACGTGGGCTACCTGTGCGCCGACGTGGAAGAGGAGGGTGTCACCAAGATCCACCGCTGGCCGGACGATACCGGGACCCTCACGGTCCGGGTCCCCCTTCCCGACTTCGAATCCAGAGCAAAGGCTGCTGAACTTCAGCGTGCGGCCGTTCGGGGTATCCAGGCCTGGCAGGGCCACCCGTTCGGGCTCACGATCCTGACTGGACCGGGAGGAGGGCAAGCGGCGGATATCGAAATCGTGTGGAGCCAGACCTTGGCTGGACGGCAAATCGGTGTAGCGCGGATGCAGTGGAGTTGGAAGGCCGGCGCACCACACTTCGAGGTCTTGGGCCTCAGGCTAACCACCAGGGCCCCGTCTAGACCCTCGCGCCACCTGACGGAGCGTCAGATTAGCCTGGTGGCCGCCCACGAGATGGGGCATGCCCTTGGGCTACCCCACAGCGATGCGACCACCGACGTGATGTACCCGACGAATACGGCGAACCGGCTTTCCACTCGGGATTACAGAACGATGCAGGCCTTCTACGACTTGCCGAACGGCGCCGAGATCTACCATGACCCCTGAGCGATCTCCGCCGGGGCTACTCCCTCAATCTTCCCGTGTCAGGCCGTAGCGTTCGATCTTCTTGTAGAGATTGGAGCGCGGCATATCCATCTTGCGCGCCGTCTCGCTCACGTTCCAGTCGGACTGTCGGAGCTTGTTCAGGATGAAAGCCTCCTCCGCTTTCTCCTTGAAATCACTGAAGGTTTCCGCTTCGAACGGCATGCCGCTCGAGCCTTCGGCCGAGGGGCGCCCAACCACCAGACATGCGATATCCGCAGCCTGAATTCGCTCGCCTGGGGCGAGGATGGAGAGTCGCTCGACCGTGTTTCGGAGCTCACGCACGTTTCCAGGCCAGTCGAGGGCCGAGAGCCGCTCGATGGCGGCGTCCTCGATCACCTTGACCGGCATGCGGTCCGAGCGCGCCATACGGTCCATGAAATGGCCGACTAGCATCGGAATGTCTTCGCGCCGTTCCCGCAAGCTCGGGACATGGATCGGCACCACGTTCAAGCGATAGAACAGATCCTCCCGGAAGTTGCCCTGCGCGATCTCCACTTCCAGTTCCTTATTGGTCGCGGCGATCACGCGTACATCGACCTCGATCACCTTGGCCCCTCCGACCCTGGTCACCACCCCTTCCTCGAGCGCCCTGAGAACCTTGGCCTGCGCGGCCAACGACATGTCGCCGATCTCGTCGAGAAAGAGTGTGCCCCCGTCGGCTTGCTCGAACTTCCCGGCTCGGTCGGCCACCGCCCCGGTGAAGGAGCCCTTCATGTGCCCGAATAGCTCGGATTCGATGAGCTCCGACGGGATAGCAGCGCAGTTCACTTCCACGAATTTCTCGTGCGGCCTCGTGGAGAGTCGGTGGATCGCCCGAGCCACCAGCTCCTTGCCGGTGCCGTTCTCTCCCGTGATGAGCACGCGTGCATCGGTTGCCGCAACGCGTTCGATGCGTTCGAGCACAGAGCGAATCTGCGGGGATGCGCCAACGATCTCGTACCGGCTCTCGACCTGGTCACGGAGCAGCTGGACGCTATCTGAGAGGCCTCTTACGTCCAGGGCATTCCTGAGGGTCACAAGAAGACGGTCGGTGTCGAGTGGCTTTTCGAGAAAGTCGTAGGCCCCTTTGCGCGTCGCCTCAATGGCGGTGTCGATAGTCCCGTGGCCGCTGATCATGATCACCACCCCGGTCGGGTCGGCCTCTCGGATGCGCTCGAGCGTCTCAAGCCCATCCATCCCGTGCATCTTTACGTCCAGGAAGGTCACGTCGGGGCGTTCCTGCTCTACGGCCTCCAGCGCCTCGGGGCCGTCGGCCGCCCCCCGTACGTCGTGCCCCTCGTACTCGAAAACCTGGACGAGCGCTTCTCGTATCGCTTGCTCGTCGTCGACGATCAGGATTTTCGCCATGGGGTCGATCCGTGGGAGGTTGCGGGCCCAATCAACGAACAGCCACGAGCACGAGGCTGTCTCGCAGAATGTAGGCGGACTTGAGTCCACTCGGTAGCCGAACGGCCAGCGCGTCCGGCGAAAGGCCCTCCTCGGGCTGGCGTCCGAGCGACCGTAGCACGCCGGGGATCATCCCATTCGGGAGCGGAATGTGTGATGCCAACACCTTGTGAATCACCAGGGCGGCACGGCGATCGTCCAGCGGGACCAACGAACCCTCCAACTCCAAGAGCAATGTGTCGGGCAGAAAACCGACCGCCGGTCCGAGCTCGCCCAGGCCTTCCAGTTCATTCAAGGGAATCTTGCCTGACAACGTCAGGACGCCATCGGCCAAGGTCACCGAGGGATCCGAAACCTGGTCGGGGATCAGTCCCGCGAGGGCATACTTCAGAACGCTGACCAATTCGACATTGCTCAGGGCGAGGCGATCGGGTCCAGATCCCCCACGCAGCTCTTCGACGCGATCCAGCGTCGCTTGAGCAAGCTCGGGAGAAGCGACCGGCCTCTCGGTGACTGCCTCTTCCTGGAACCAGGCCTGAATCCGGGGCATCGCCTCGGGGCCCCAACGCCACGCCGCATAACCCCCGCCCGCAAGCATTGCGAGCAACGCCACGCCTCCCAGGCAGCCCTTGAGGCACCCACTCCCCCTCAAAGCGTTATCCGGAAAGTCGGTAGCTGGCGTGGACCGAGTAGGACGCACCCCCTTTGCCGAGCCGACTGCGCATGAGGTCTATTTTTCTGACGGTGCCCCCCCCCCGATAGCTGAGGCCGGCAGCGAGTTCGTCGAGACCCCTGAACGCCCCCGCGCCATCGTCAGTGTTCGCCCGGCCCAACGAAATGTGGGGGTGGAAGGCCTGAGTGTCGCGCTGGAAACCCCAGTCGGAGAGGGCCCATTCGATGTCTTGCTTCAGGCATCTAAGCGCCGGAGTGGCCTCGACCCCGATCCAAAGCACCCGTGGCCGTCGGATGGTCGGGAACGCACCGAACTCTCGCAGATCGAGAACGAGGGGTGTGTTGGACGTTGCGACCTTGTCGAGCGCTTGCCCGACCGCCTCCAGGCGCTGTTCTCCCACTTCGCCCAGGAACTTGAGCGTGATGTGGTAGGTGTCGGGTTCGACCCAGCGCACGGGAAGCCCTTCCTCCCGAAGAGGCCTCGATGCGCGGTAGACGCGATGCTTTTCCTTCTTGGGCAAGTTCAGTGCGACGAATAGGCGCATTAGGGCTTCCGGGGGAATTCTGTTCGTGTCGGCATCTACGATACGGGCACGATGGGGTTCTTCGCGAGAGCGTGCACACCCTCGATCGCTCGATCGACATCTTCCACAGTCGAGGCCCACCCGAGCGAGAGCCTGAAGGCGCCCGATTCCAACGTGCCCATCATTTGATGGATTAAGGGCGCACAATGCAAGCCCGCCCTGCCCATGACACCCCACTCGGTGTCCAATCGGCTCGCGAGTGTACCCGCATCCATGGCGGCGGTAGTGAAGGTCACGATGGCGGCTCCATCGGGCGCTGCCGGCGAGAGTAGGCTGACTCCGGAGATTTCGGACAGCCCATCGCGCAACCGCGTTTTCAAGGCACTGATCTCGTCATGGATCGAGGCCACGCCCCGTGTTTCCAGGAATCGACAGGCGGCCAGAAGTCCGGCCAGTCCGGGGCCGTTGACGGTACCTGCCTCGAACCGGTCGGGCATCGACGCCGGCATGTCTACCGCCTCCGAGTTCACTCCGCCGGTCCCGCCGAGAACCATAGGCTCGATGTCGATGCCGTCTCGAATCCACAGCCCCCCTGTGCCCTGGGGGCCGAGCAGTCCCTTGTGCCCCGTGAATGCGACCATGTCCGCGCCGTCGGCCCCATGGCTCACCGGCACGTGGCCGGCGGACTGGGCGGCGTCCACCAGAACGAGCGCCCCGGCTTCGTGGGCGAGCCCAGCGAGTTGGACCAGCGGCATCCTGGTACCGAGGACATTCGAGATTTCGTTCACGACAATGAGCTTGGCGCCCTCGAGCAAGCGCTCAACCTCGGTAAGGTCGACGGCACCGTCGGGAGCTCCGGTGATCGACCTGATGACAACCCCTCGAGAGCCGGCCAGAGCGTGTACGGGCCGCCGCACGGAGTTATGGTCATACTCCGAGATGACGACCGTGTCACCCACATTCAAGGTGCCGGCCAATGCGGTATTCAAGGCATGAGTCGCATTGGGCATGAACGCGATCCGACCGGGGTCCCCGGGAAGGCCCAACAGTCCCGCCACCTTCTGGCGGCAATGAAGGGCGATCCGCCCGGCGGTCAGCGCCCGGGAGTGTGCCCCCCGGCCGGGGGTGGCTCCACAGTCAGTGAGAAACTCCGACACCGCGTCCACGACCTGCTTGGGCCGGATGGCCGACGTGGCCGCGTAGTCGAGGTAGTGGGCCATAGGCGGGGACTCGTGATTCATGGAAGAGGGTGGTTCACCGTCCGGCAGACGAGGTCAAAAGTTACCAGAAGCGGAAACACCGAACAAGCGAGCCCATGCCTACTCTTCTGGGATCTCGGTAAAGGCTACGGAGATCGGGCAGATCCCGACAGCGATGGTCGCCTCGACCTCGAACGTCGACGCCAGACGCAGAATCGCACTCGGCCCCCCACAGTCGGGGCGCAACGTGTACAGGCGGCCCGCCCCGTCGAAGCCGAGGCCGGAGGCGCTCGGCACGCCTTCGGGTTCGATCGCGTCGTCGGTGGCACGCACGAACCGACCCGTGCCAGGACGCCAGATTACGACCCCAAACGAAAACGCCGGCACGTAGAGGTCACCCTCCGGACCGAATGCGGGGGCGCCCGGAAAATCCCCGAACCCTCCGTGCCATTCGACCTCTCCCGGAATCGAGCCGTCCACCACCGAGACGCTACCATCATTTCCGAAGGATCGACCGGCGTTGACGACGTAGATCCGGCCGTCGGGCCCCACCGCCGCCCCCGAGGGATTCTCGGCGGACAAGATGATGGTCTCGATCACGGCCAGACTCGCTATGTCGAACACCGTGATCGTGCCCGGACCGGTCGGCAGGAAGTCCGCACCGAGCTCCGCGTTGAATACGAAGGCCCTGCCCTGATGGACGATCACGCCCTGTGGGAAGACTCCAACATCGATCGTGGTGACGACCGTGCCGTCGACCACGTTGACGATCGAGACGCTTCCCAGGCCGGGGTTGGCCACCATGACCCGCTCGTCGTCCAAGAACGCAACTCCAGTCGCGCCCGAGCCTTCAGGGAGCGCAATGGTACGCGTGACAATTCCCGTGGTCAGATCCACAACGGCCACGGCCGGGACGAGCCCGAGGGGTACAGCGACCAATGAGCCGCGCACCGCCATGCTGACTGGAGACCCGTCGGGCGCCAACCCGATGGTGAGCGGCGCCTGCTCCGAGTCCACACCGAACACGGTGAGCGAGACGTCCACCGAATTGAGGACCACCCCCACCTCCCTCGCCGAGGGCAACTCGGGCCCGGAGCTGTCAGAACAGCCGGCGACCGCCAGCATCAGGGTCATCGCGACCAGCAGGGAGTCGATCAGGGGCCAACGGCGTCGAAGTACGGCGGGTTTGGGCATTCCTGGGCTCGCTTTCGCGTGAAGGGGATGGTTCATGGAAGTCGCCGGACCTCCATGGTTAGCCGGAACGTCCGTCCGGGCTGCGGGAGGCCACACTGATCGAAGATCGCGTTGTCGGTCAGGTTCGTAACCGAAACCAGCGCATCCACGTTCGCGAGGGTGGACCGGCCCTCGAGGGCGAAGATTCGCCGGAGCTGAAGCTGGAAGCTGTGGGTTCGTCTCAGCCTGTCCATGGAGGCCGCGTCCGCGTTCAAGCAGAACTGGGTTCCCACGAACCGATACCCGCCGGACAGCCTGAAATCTCCTGGAGCGAGCGCGGCCACGCTGAGCCCTCCGACGACCCCAGGCTCATATTCGGGCCGGGTTTTGACGCCGCTACCCTCTTCGATCTGCCAGGCCTGTTGGAGCGTGAGATCGCCACTGAACTGCATCCCCCTCCATCCGCCCGAGGCCACCATTTCCAGACCCGTACTCTGAATACCGTCACGATTTACCCGCTGGCGCTTAGGCCCTTGCGGCGTCTGCACCCCGATCCGCACGATGCCGTCCGAGAGGACCTGGCGGAACCCCACCACTTGGAGGTCGACCCCCTGCAGGTCCCAAGTCATTCCCAGCTCCATTCCGGTGAGAACCTCCGGCACCAGATCCGGATTCGGGACAAAGCGACCCAGGGCGTCCGAGTACAACTCCCTGAGGGAGGGAAAACGCGCGCGACGGCTGACCCCTCCGTGAAGCAGCAGAGAGCCTCCCCCCGTGAGTGACGACAAGCCGAGCCGAGCTCCCCAGTCAGCCATTCGCCCGAGGGGGGCGTTGC
>JADFRS010000222.1 GCA_022561145.1 Gemmatimonadota bacterium | reverse complement strand
CCGCGGCCGACCGTGCGCGCTCGGTCTTCGCGGCGGACCTGGACGGGGACGGGGACCCGGACGTGCTCTCGGCATCGAGCGGCGATGACAAGATCGCCTGGTACGAAAACCGCCTCGATGAGGTGAGTGCGGACTTCGGTCCGCAGCAGGCGATCACGACAGCGGCCGACGGTGCCTTCTCGGTCTTCGCGGCGGATCTGGATGGAGACGGCGACCCGGACGTGCTCTCGGCATCACGAAGTGACGACAAGATCGCCTGGTACGAAAACCGCCTCGATGAGGCGAGTGCGGACTTCGGGCCCCAGCAACTGATCACGACAGCGGCCAACGGTGCGCGCTCGGTCTTCGCGGCGGATCTGGACGGAGACGGGGATCCGGACGCGCTCTCGGCTTCCGCGTCCAACAGCAAGATCGCCTGGTACGAGAACCCGGGAACGAACCCTCTCGATCCCGATACCGATGACGACGGCCTCTCAGATGGTGACGAGGTGAACGTTCACGGTACGAATCCGGGTGATCCCGACAGCGACGACGACGGACTCTTGGACGGCGAGGAGGTGAACGTCCACGGGACGGAGCCGCTGGATCCCGACACCGACGGTGACGGACTCTCCGACAGCTTCGAGGTGGTGAACGGATTCAACCCGCTGCTGGGCGGGGAGGAGACGCAAGACCCGGACGCCGATGATCTCGACAATCTGGCGGAGCAGGCAGCAGGGACGGATCCGTTCGATCCCGACAGTGATGACGACGGTCTCAGCGACGGTGACGAGGTGAACGTTCACGCCACGGACCCGCTTGATCGCGATAGCGACGACGATGGTACTAGTGACCGCGTAGAGATCATCGCGGGCACCGACCCGAACGACCCGAGTGACTTCCTCGCTCCAGGGTCGCGATTGCCCATGCTCTACAAGGGCAACCTCAGCCTTTATCGTCGTGTAGTCGATTATCGTGGTTGTCACCAGTTTGGTTGCTACACGGTCTTCGTGGAGCGCCCCTTGGGCAGGCCACTCGTCGGAAGCGGTACGGCGAACGCCACACTGAATGCGCTCGGCTCGTCCTTTAGCTTCACGCTTCCGAGCGGCGGGCTGTACCTTGAGACGCCCTCTCTCTCTCGTACGTTGCCCCCTGTTCAAAACGGATCCACCTCGATCCGGGTACGTACGCACCCGAACGCGAGCCTTGCCAACGACTCCGGCTTCTTTGGCCCGGGCGGCGGGCCGGGCAGCCACGACTTCGCGTATGGCGCCTACCCCCGTTGGTCTATTACTCCCGGGGCGAACCAGTTTGGTGGAACCCTGAGACTCCTGGGCGCGATCGACGAGGCGCGAAACTTGCGGCTCACCGGCACGGGGACCGTGGACTTCTACGCCCACGCGCCCAACCCCTTCTCGGCTCTCGGAGGGCGTTGTACTGCGACGACGGGTTGCCCCTCACTGCCCGTCTCCCAGGCGTCTAGGGTCGTCCAGTATTACACCTCGCTCAAGAACCTCTACACGACGGCCCTCGTCAGAGCATGGGGTTACGCATGGACAACGGGAAGGGTTTTCATCTCAGCGCCTGACAATGCGTATCTCGACACCAGAATCACGCGAAGTGGCTACGACAACCGCACACCCCTGGGCCAGGGAGTCATCCAGCTCGTGTCCCCCCACATCGCGCACTGGAACTTTGCGAGTCTCCCCCTAGATCGTGCCACCGGAGCGATTGCGATCTTGAACATTGAGATTCGTTTCGTGCCCGAGCCCAAAGGCTGGCTAATGCTCGCCAGTGGGATCGGACTGCTGGGTGTGTTTTATTGGCGGCGACGTTAGTCCTCGCGCGGTCCACCTAGTGATTGCGGGCCGGGTCGAGAGTGCGGGTGGGTTCGAGAAGAAGGGTTGAATGAGCGGTAGTACGAAGACAGGGTGAACGTAAGAGATAAATCGGAGGGCGCACAATGAAAAGCACGCGATTCCTAGTCGGTTTGATTCTCTTCGTATGGCTTCTCGGGATGGGCTCCGCTGGTCCTTCCGGCGCCACGCCCTTGCCGGGCCCCGATGACTTCGGTTACGTGGCACGCTCGCTTACGCCGGAGCTGCGGGACGTGAGCGACACGGGGACACTGGTGTCTCTCGCTGACAATCGACAGAGCATTACCTTCCCGATCGGATTCAGTTTCGAGTTTTACGGAGTCGAGTTCACGGTCTTTCGCATCTCTTCGAACGGCTTCATCACGCTTGGCTCGGCACCGCAAGGACACGGCTGCTGCTCGGGCCGTCCGATCCCGGGTACCAGGCGGCCCAATCGCTTGATCGCCGCCTGGTGGGAGGACTTCAACGATCCTCAAGGCAACATCCGCTTCGAGACGCGTGGGATACCGGGAAGCCGCGAGCTCGTGGTCGGGTACTACGAGGTACCGCACGCAAGCGGGGGTCCCCCGGTTACCTGGGAGATCGTCCTGCACGAGGGCGTCAACACGATCGAGATCCAGTGCTGGAGCTGTCCCTCCGACGGCGGCACGCACTCGATCGGGATCAAGAATCGGGACGGCGACATCGGTCTGGAGGTCGCCCGCACCACGAACTCGCTGCCGCGCTCCGCCTGGCTGCTGGCCGTCAACCAAGCGCCGATCTGTACGAACGTTCAAGCTGTCCCGGATGTCCTGTGGCCGTCCAATGAGATGTTCGTGCCCATCTCGGTGGCGGGCGTCAGCGAACCAGACGGGGACTCGTTCACCCTCTCCATCGAATCGATCTTTCAGGACGAATCGCTCGAGAACCGACCCGAGCGCATCCTGAGCGCGGACGCCTGGGGGATCGGCTCCGAGGCCGCGCATGTGCGCGCCGAGCGCAGCGGGCATGGAGACGGGCGCGTCTATCACGTGGGCTTCCGCGCCGAGGACGTCTTCGGGGCGACCTGCAGCGGCACAGTGACGTCCTGCGTGCCGCACGAGTCGTTTAGCGACTGCGTCGACCAGGGCCCGCTCTACGACTCGACGCGTCCGCCTTCACTCGAGGCGAGCGATCCCGAGCCGGGCTCGGTGGAAGTCCCGCGCACAGCCTGGCTAAGTCTCACGCTGGACAAGCTGCGGCGCGCCGTCCGCGGTTCACTCGACCTTCGATGCGACGGCATCGAGATCGGTCGCAGCGTGTTCGAAGTGAGCGGCGATACCGTGATCGTGAACCCCGATCAGGAGCTGCCGCCGGGCTCGGTGTGCCGCGTGCGCTGGGAGGGGCCGGGGGGTCTTGAGGAGTTCTTCTTTGCGACGGCCGCGGGCAGCGGCGCGGAAGAAATCCGCTACGACCGTCGCGATCCCAATATGGTGGCGCCCTTCCCGGACGACTACTGGCTCGTCCACGATTCCAGCACGCCCTCAGGCAAACGGCTTCAGCTCGAAGCCGGCGAGCTCGGATCTCCGGACGCAGCCGCGTGGTTCGAAAGCACCGCCGCTGCCATTGCACATGAGGACGGCTTTAGTCCCTACCAGTCGGCCGTCATCGATACTTCCGAGAGCATCGAGGCGGCGAGCATTCCGGCGGACGCCTTCGACTCGCTCGATCCGTTCGCACCGGTTGCCCTCTTCGACATGGATCCCGCCAGCGATGGCTTTGGCGCGCGCGTGCCCTTCACCATCACGGTTCGCAGCGATGAGGCCGCCGACGGCAGCTTCGACCACAGCGCGATCTTGTTTCCCGCCACCACCCTCGAGCTGAGTGGAACCTATGCGCTGGTGCTGACCAACCGCCTGCACGCAGCGGGAGATGCAGGGCGACCCTTCTTTGCGTCGGACTTCTTCAGCACGGTTGCCCAGCCGGCTTCGCCCGGCGAGGCGCCCGAGGCGGCGCGTGCGCGGGAGTCGATCGAGCCCGTCCTCGCTTTTCTGGAGAGCGTGCCGGAGGTCCCCATCCCGCGCGAGGATGTGGCCCTCGCGCTGCGCATCTCGATCCGCAGCGAGAACTCCGATCTCGCGGCCGACATGGTGGCCATCAAGGAAGCCTACCTGGCGGCGCCCCCGCCCGTGCTGAACGTCGAGAGCATCGTCTCGACGGCGAGGCGCGCCGCGGTCGTGCGCGGAACGGTGGAGCTTCCCTTCTATGTCGGTCCTGGCCCCGACGACATCGGGGCCATCAACCGCGATCCCGTGACGGGCGAGCCCGTGCCCCTGGGATTCGAATCCGTGCCGTTCCTGATCTCGCTTCCCGACGAAGCCCTCACGGGACCGGTTCCGATCGTCATCCGCGCGCACGGCGGCAACCAGTCGCGCGAGAACATCCTCTTCCTCGACAACGAATTCCTCGACGACGCCGGCTACGCGATCGGGGGCATCACCAACCTGAGCTCCCGGCTTTACGCCCCCCCGTGGAGGGACGGACAGCTACTTCATCTGCTGCACTTCCAGAGGCTTCCGCTCTTGCAGGTTCAAGCCGAGGTGGACCTACTCGGCTTCCTGCGCGCGCTCCAGGGGTTGGCAGAGCGCAGTTTTCTCCCCATCGACGCACCCGATGACCTCCCCGAAATCGATCCGACCCGGATTCTCTACCGAGGAGGGAGCCGTGCCGCCCGCCTTGGGTTGGGTTTCCTGACGCTCGCTCCGGAGGTGACGGCGGCCGAAGTGTTCAGTGGATCCGGCCGGGATTTCGAGAACCTGGTGCACCGCGGCGCCCGAGGTCGCCTGCCGAGGCTCGTGCCCGGCCTCCGTCAGGGCCAGGCGCTGGTCTCGCTGGCGGCGCTCCAGAGTGACGCGGACCGCTACGACCCCTATTTCAGGTTGAAGCACCTGTACCGCGAACCGCTCGTGATCGAGGGGCTGATCGACGCCGTGCCTCCCAACCTGCTCTACCTGGAGTCGACTCGAGACTCGGGCGTTTCCAACACGGCACATCGAGCCACCGCGCAGGAGCTCGGCATTCCGCTGGTGCGCCCGGTGCAAGGCTCCACACCCGTGCTCGTCGAAGTGGACGCGCCGCTCGCCGAGAACATCGCCCCCGACGTCACCGGCGGATTCTTCCAATACGACCCGCTCAATACACCGAGCTGCCGGGATATCTTCATGCAGTTCGATCCTCACCGCTGTGTTGCAATCGCGCTCGAGGCCGAGATCCAGACCCTCCACCTCTTCGAGACCGCGCTCGATCCCGATCAGCCCGCCGAGATCATCGATCCGTTCCTCTTGGGAACCACGCTCGCTGGCGAGGATGCGGATTCGGGCCTGACGCCTCTCGGGGGGCGGGCGCGACAAAGGATGGAGGTGATCGCTTCAACGCTGAAGTGCTTCGGGCGCTGCAGCTTCAGGGCGGCCCGCTAGAGCGGGTGCCCGAGAGGGAGCGCAACGGAGAGTTGGAACCGATCCCTGAAGTTTCAGCAGCGATTCAATGACATGCGCGTGTCAGCAACAGCAAAGCGCCCGAAGTCCTCACGACTCCGGGCGCTTCATTTCTTGGTAGCGGGGGAGGGATTCGAACCCCCGA
>JADFRS010000221.1 GCA_022561145.1 Gemmatimonadota bacterium | reverse complement strand
AGCGGCAGTCGGCCATGGCATATAGCACGACCGTCGATGGCCAGCCGGCCACCATTCGGGTGACGGAGGGAGGGTTCGTGGACGACGTCTCGGGAACCACCTGGGCCGTGGACGGCACCCCGGTCGCCGGACCGTTTGTGGGAACCAACCGTCGGCTCCGGGCAGTTGCCGAGGCTTACGTCGCTTACTGGGGGGCGTGGGCCGCCTTCAACCCGGACGCCGAGCTCGCCCTCGGCGGATGAGGTAGCACACGTCCGGTCCCCTGAGAGGTAGGCGACGCCCGCGCCGGTCTCCCTTGAAGAGAGTGACTTCTACTCGCCCTCCCACAACCGTGTGGCCGGGTGGAACGCCGCCCACGCGCCCCAGAACGCCACAAGGGTTTCCGCGACCGGCTCGAGACGCTGGCCCAGAAGCTCACCCTCGATCGCTTGACCCGTGATGCTCCAACGTGTTCCGGTGGTCGTGTCCTCGATGCCCTGGGTCGGGGTCGTGCGGAACTCGAGGCGTTCACCCGTGATAGGGTGGAAGGGACGGAAGACACCTCCTCCTTTGGGTACATCGGCCCAGAAGACTACGACTTCCTCGCCGTCCCAGATCGTTTCGATTACGGTCCAACTCCCGGGCGTATCCTCGAGGGCGAGGAACGAGAATGCGATACCGGGCTCTCCACCCTTCGTCGGGGGCAGGCCCAGGATCCGCTCTTTCGCGGGTCGCCGCTCATCGAGGTCTGGCATGGCAAA
The DNA here is from genome assembly GCA_022561145.1 of Gemmatimonadota bacterium. GTDB lineage: Bacteria > Gemmatimonadota > Gemmatimonadetes > Longimicrobiales > Gaopeijiaceae > JACZXQ01. Next base: position 4,740 of record JADFRS010000221.1, on the reverse strand, counting down.
CAGGTAGCGGTTGTTGGTGAGCAGCTCATAGTCCCCGTACGGGTAGAGCGTATAGTTGCGCGAGATGTTCACGTCGCTCGTGATGACGGTGGTCTGGGGATAGAGATCCTTCCACGCCCGCCACGTCATCTCGAACATCGGGAAGCGGTCGAGTATCCGCCCGATGTTTGCCTTGCACTTCGCCTCGCCCAACATCTGTGGCCATAGGGATTCGGGATCACCGCGATTGAACATGATGAGGTTGTTCATGAACACGAGCCCCGAAACCCCCAGCTCCTGTCCCCCAATGGAGTTACGGTCGAACCCCAGTGTAGATCCTGTCAGTGGGCAGTACGTGATGGCCACGTGCTCCGTACCGCGATCCAGATTCACTATCTCATGATACCAAAGGATGTTGTGCGGCACGGCCATGGGTTGGCCATCGAGAATGAAACCCACAACCCGGTCGGTATCTAATAGATAGGCGTTCTGTGGACCGGGCTCCCCCGAGACGAATTCGGGGTTTTGGAGCGTCGGGATGCCACCTCGCCCGACTCCACTGTCGATGAAGAACGCGGACGGTAGGTCACACGCGTTGTCGTCGGGTTCGACAATGGTCACCGGAGCCTCGGAGCAGGCTCCGCCAAGAACGGTTGCACCGACCACGAGAGAGCAAGACAACGTCCGACGCATGGTTCTCATGAGTCCAGCCATCGGTCTGTAATCCCAACTGAGAGGGCGGTCCGACAGGCGCCTGCGCCACCTTGGACGACGGGCTACCGTTCGACACGTTGAAAAGGCGTTCGGGTCTCGAAAAGCTCCCGCCGACTGGCTCCCTCGCCGTCCCCTGGTCTCAGCCCGGGGGGGGGGCTCAGCCCAGGGGTATCCCCGACACCTAGCTCCAGGGACAAGGCCATGGCGTGGTCCTCCGCAGAAGACGTGTTGGCACTCATCCAACTGTAGGAGATGCCGGGCCGCATCCGTAGGCGGCCCAGGCCAAAGGCGAAACCGGTGCCGGCCCTGAAACCGATGCCGGCTTCCGTGGCATCTCCCTCCGTCCCCACGCTGGTGTCACCGAAAAGCAGTCCGAAGCGCACCCACGGGGACCCCCTCTGTAGCTCCAACCCCACGGTCGCGTGCTTTCCCGTCACTTTCAAATCCCGACCGCGACAGAATCCCTCGCCGCATCCAAAGGTCGTTCGGCTGTACCCGCCGTACAGACTCACGGACGGCCCAAGCCGCCTTGCCACGAGCAGTTCGAATGAATAGGCGGGCTCGACTTCGAGTGCGGCTGCGGTAGCCGTGTGGCTGCCGATGGTCAGGCCGTTCTTGATCTCGAGAGAGAACTGGCCTTCGACGGGCTCGATCGAGAAGTCCATCGTTGCCGGCCTCGGCGAGGTACCGCGTGGATCTCACCGTGGCCTGGGTCTTGCTATTGGCCGCAGCCACCCCAGGGTGGGTTGGGGCTCAGCAGGACCGACGGGCCAATGGCATTATCACGGGACATGTGATCGACCGTGCTGATGGAAGATCCATGGCCGGCGTCGAGTTGGGCCTGAGCGGCACTTCCCTGCGGTCCATCACCGACGAGAGAGGCACGTTTCGCTTCTCCGGTGTGCCCGAAGGGAGCCACCTCCTCTGGGCTCGTCGCATCGGCTACCAGGAGCGGTCTGATTCGCTCCGGGTGCCCCCCGGGGCGCTCGTCGAGGTGACCATGGCTCTTTCCACGGAGCCCATCGAGTTCGAGGAGTTGGTGGTGGTCGTGAGATCCTCGCTCCTGGCGCGGCAGGGCTTCTACGCTCGACAGCGCCAGGGCTATCGGGGCTCCTTCCTAGACCGTGAGGAGATCGAGCGGCAGAATCCTCATTCGGTGACCGAGCTCTTCCGCAACCTGCCGGGCCTGAGGGTCGTCTGGGGCGGAATCTCCGGCTCTCGCGTCTTCGTCAACCAACGGGTCACCTTCGGGGACGAGGGGCTGCCCGGGTGCGAGCCGGAGCTCTGGTTGGATGGTATCCGCTCGAGCATGAGGAACTACGATTTGATGCGCGCCGGGGAGATCGAGGGGATCGAGGTCTACGCCGGCGGAAGTGCTCCGGGGAAGTTCGTGAACATCTGCGGCACTGTCCTCATCTGGACCAGGGTTCCCATCCGGTAAGAGGAGTCTCAGAGTGGCCGAGAGCGCCATCTGGCCGCTGGCGTGTTGCCTTCAAGAGAGGCGCCTAGCGACCCTCAGCCGTGCCATCGAGATGATACCCAGAACCGGCCCCAGCGCGAGCATCCCGTAGGCCACCTGCCACCCGGCCACATCCGCTAACCAGATCGTCGCCTGGATCGAAACCGCGGTCAAAGCGAACCCCACCGACGTCTGCAGCATCAAGGCCGTCCCCACCAACTCGGGGTGCGCCACTTCGGTCACTACGGCGCTGAACTGTGCGGAATCTGCCACAATCGTGAAGCCCCAAATCAGGGCTACGGGGACGACGATCCACGCGCTCGCATTCATCAGCCAACCCATCGTGATCGCGCAGGACCCGGAGATCGCCATCATCCAGATGGTGGTTCGCTCGCGGCCCCATCTGTCCGCCCAGCGCCCGGCGACCACTGCCCCCACTCCACCTACGGCGATAACGCCGAAGGCCGTCAGATCGGCACTCAGGGAGTTTGCGTTGCCGACACCCGTAAAGAATTCCGAGAAATAAAGGCCGACGGTAGCCCACATGGCGTACAACTCCCACATATGCCCGAGGTACCCTCCCGTGGCGAGACGGGTTGGGCGATCCTTTATCACTCTCATGACCAGCCCCCAGGAGAAGGCCGGTCGAAGGAACGGATACGGACCGTCGCGATACGCGACCAAGATCAGCACCGCCCCCACTACCGCCGCGGATGAGGACCCCGTGATGACCGGAACGAGGCTCGAGCCTTCGAAGAGCTTGAGCAGATAGGGGGTTGCCTTGCCCACGGTCAGCGCGCCCACGATGGCGCCGATCGCCATGCCTCGCGAGGAGCGAAACCAGGTCGCGATCATCTTCATCGCCGGGGGATAGACACCGGCCAGGAAGAATCCGGTGAGGAAGCGGAACACGAGCGCCGATCCGTAGCCGGGCGCGACGAGTATAGCGGCATTCGCGAGGCTGCCGAGCACACCGGATACCGCGAAATACCAGCGAGAGGGTACCACGTCCGCCAGGTTGAGGAGGGCAGCCACCGCTGTTCCCGTGACGAAGCCCAACTGCACGAGCGTGGTGAGCCAACCCACCTGGCTGCTCGTAAGGCCCCAGGTCCGCTGAAGCTCGGGTGCGATCGCGCTCGCCGTAAGCCAGATCGACATGCCGGAGAGCACGGCGACGGAAAGCAGCGCTAGAATTTTCCAGCGGGCGGGATCCGAGTCCCGACCCGGGTGAGGGACCGTCGTCAAGACGCGAACATCTTGCGCAGCACGAACGTGAGGTTGGCCGGTCGCTCCGCCAAGCGCCGCATATACCACGGGAACCAGGCCGACCCATAGCTGATGAGCACCCGGACCCGGTAGCCATCGGCAGCCAGACGCTCCTGGTCGCGGACCCCGATCCCGTAAAGCATTTGGAACTCCACACGGCCCCTGTCGACCCCCCGCTCCTCGCCGACCGCTTGGATTCTCCGCATCAACGCCGCGTCGTGAGTCCCGAACGCTGTTCGCACAGAGGGCAGTGCGTCGATCATCCTGCACGCCAAGTCGAAGAAAGCCTCGTCTACGTGACGCTTCTTGGGAAACGCGATGTCCGGTGGCTCCGCATAGGCTCCCTTTACCAGCCGCACCGCGGACCCCAACGGCATCAGAGTCTCGAGGTCCTCGGGCGTGCGCCGGAGGTACGACTGGAGGCAGACCCCTACGTTGGCATGATCCGCCCTCACGGTACGGTAGAGGTCGAGGGTGCGATCGACGTAAACGCTGCTCTCCATGTCCAGCCAAACCATGCGGTCCAGCTTTCCCGATGCCTCGACGAGCGCGCGCAGATTACTCTCGGCCACGGCCTCGTCGAGGTCGAGTCCCAGCTGAGTCAACTTCACGGAAATCTCTACGTCGAGCGAGCGATCCCCCACCGCGGCGAGCGCATCGAGATAGGACTGGACCACCTCGGTCGATTCCGATTCCTCGTTGACGTTCTCGCCCAGAAGCGTGAGCAGCGTCCCCCTGTTGGTCTTGGACAAGACCGATGACTCCCTCAACGCGTCCGCAAGATCCTCGCCTGGCATGAATCGTCGTACCGCCCGCTTGACGAACCGGTACCGGGGCAGCCGCCTAGCGAGGAATTCGTTTTCGGAGCTCCAGAGCAAGACGCCTCGAAGCACGTGTCAGCCCCCTCCTGTGCGCCGTTGCACGCTCAATGGGTCCATCACCGGGATCAGTACGCTCATCTTTCGGGAACCTCGCGGGTTAGATTTCGGCGACCTCGGTGCCCTCACGGGCCCAGCTCTGCTCGTCCGCGGGAACATGGACGGCGAGCGGGCGGCGAGCAACCGAAATGCGCCTTTTTGCGTAACAGGTGCGCCAACCGCCACAATCGGTCACATTTTGGGGAGATCCCCTACCGGGTGCTCGCGGGAGGCTGGTGTGATCCAAAACGACAACATCGATAGAAGGATGACGCTCTACGGATGAAGCCCCCCACCGATCTTCCGATCGATCCGGTCCCGATCCGCGCCCTACTCCTCTCCCTGGCCGCTTTAAGCATTCCCGTTCTCGGAGCCCTGGCCGTTCCCGACACACTCGGCGAATTC
>JADFRS010000220.1 GCA_022561145.1 Gemmatimonadota bacterium | reverse complement strand
AGTATCTGTCTGTGGAGGAGATCGAAGACCTCCTGGATGCCTGCGACCAGAGCACCCGCACCGGCCGGCGTGACTACGCCATCCTTGTCCTGCTCGCGCGGCTCGGACTCCGCGCGGGTGAGGTGGTTGCCCTGGAGTTGGACGACATCGACTGGCGGGCAGGCGAGATCGTGGTTCGGGGAAAGGGTCTACTTCACGATCGCCTACCCCTGCCCCCTGAGGTGGGTGAGGCCTTGGCCGCGTACCTACGCTGGCACCGTCCCCCGGTCTCGACTCGACGGGTGTTCGTGCGCATGAGGGCGCCGCTGCGCGGCTTCGCGGGACCCTCGACGGTCTCGACGATCGTCCGGCGTGCCCTGGACCGGGCCGGTCTGAACCCACCGCTGAAGGGGGCGCACCTTCTTCGCCACAGTCTGGCCACGGGGATGCTACGGAGCGGGGCATCCATGGCCGAGATCGGAGAGATCCTCCGACATCGATCTCCCAACACGACGGAGATCTACGCGAAGATCGACTTCGTCGGCCTGCGCCCCCTTGCCCAACCGTGGCCGGTGGCCGGAGGTGGGCGATGAGCAAGCTACGGGAGAGCCTCGAGGAGTACCTCGCCATCCGGCGGAGCCTTGGGTTCGAACTTTCAACGCTCGCCTGCCATGTGCGCAACTTCATCGACTTCGCGGAAGGCGAGGGCGCATCCTACATCACCACAGAGCTGGCCCTTCGCTGGGCCCAGCTATCCACCGAGGCCCAGCCCGCGACCCGGGCCGCACGACTCGCCTCGGTGCGGCGGTTCGCCGCTTGGCGTAGCACCACTGATCCTCGGACTCAGGTTCCGCCCGAGGGGCTCCTTCCCCACCGGTACCGCCGCACGCGCCCCTACATCTACAGCGACGACGAGATCGGCAGGATCGTTCTCACGGCCGGCGAACTCGCTTCCCCCAAGGGGCTCAGGGCCCGCACCTACTCGACGATCTTCGGACTGCTCGCGGTGACCGGGATGCGCGTCAGCGAAGCCGTGAGCCTCGACCGGAACGATGTCGATCTCGAAGCTGCGATCCTCACCATCCGGCGGACGAAGTTCGGCAAGACCCGATTGGTGCCCGTGCATCCGTCCACCCGTGACGTGCTCAGAGCCTATGGCCAACAGCGGGACCGGATCGTTCGCGTGTCGCTGACCCCCGGATTCTTCGTCTCCGAGCGCGGCACCCGCATCTCGGGAAGTGCGGCGCGCTACACCTTCGCCAAGGTCTCCCGCGAGATCGGGCTCCGAGCCCCTGTCAAAGGCCACCGTCACGGACACGGTCCGCGGCTTCACGACATGCGGCACCGATTCGCTGTCCGGACGTTGATCGACTGGTACCGGGCTGGGCTCGACGTCGAGCGCGAGATCCCCAAGCTGGCCACCTATCTGGGCCATGTGCACGTCCACGACACCTACTGGTATCTGGAGGCCGTTCCCGAGCTCCTCGCATTGGCCACGGAGCGACTCCTCGACCCGCACGAGGAGGTCGGATCATGATCTTCGCCAGCCTCCCGGCCCTCGTGCAGTCCTTCTTCACCGACCGCCTGCTTCGGCAGCGGGACGCGAGCCCACACACCATCGCCGCATACCGCGACTCGTTCCGGCTGCTGCTGAACTTCGCTGCCCAACGACTCGGCAAGGCTCCCTCCGATCTGCTCATCGAAGATCTCGACGCGCCCTTCATCGGTGAGTTCCTCGAACACCTCGAGACCGACCGAGGCAACAGTGCTCGAACCCGCAACACTCGCCTGGCCGCGATCCATTCCTTCTTCCGCTACGTGGCCTTGACGGAACCCGCACACGCCCTCGTCTGCCAGCGCGTCCTGGCGATGCCCAGCAAGCGCTTCGAGAAGAGGCCCATCGAGTTCCTCAACCGAGAGGAGATCCAGGCCTTGCTCACCGCTCCCGATCCATCGACCTGGACCGGGCGTCGAGACCGGACCCTGCTGTTGGTCGCTGTCCAGACCGGGCTCAGAGTCTCTGAGCTCATCGGCCTACACTGGAAGGACATCGCTCTCGGCAACGGTGCACATCTGCGCTGCGAAGGAAAAGGCAGGAAACATCGTTCGACGCCTCTACGTCGGGACGCCCAGACCCTGCTCCGTGCCTGGCTTCAGTGGCAACGTGCCCAACCTGAAGATCGGGTCTTTCCCAGCATCCGCGGCGGAGCCCTGAGCCGCGACGCGGTCGAGTGGCTCGTCGCCAAGCACACCGCTACCGCCCAGCAGCACTGCCCGTCTCTGAACCGCAAACGAGTCACGCCGCACGTGCTCCGTCACACCGCCGCCATGGAGCTGCTCCATCACGGCGTCGATCGCTCCGTGATCGCCCTCTGGCTCGGCCACGAGTCCCTCGAAACAACCCAGATCTACCTCCACGCCGACATGCGCCTGAAGGAGCAGGCGCTGGCCCGCACCACGCCTCTCGACACCAATCCCGGGCGATACCGACCCAACGATCAACTCCTCGCGTTCTTGGACAGCCTATGATTATGCCGAGTCCATAAGCACCAGGATCCAGCATCTTCCTCAATCTGAGTGGTCTACTCGGCATAATCCGAGACTCGGCATTATGGCGCAGTACGTGCGGGCCTGCCGGCTTCGCGATCCCCGCCCTAACGCGCGCCGCCTTCAGGGCACGCTGGATGGTCGAGGGCCCCAACGGCTGGTCCGTGGTCTTCCCGGGGAACAGCCATCTCCGTGGCCGATACGCTCGCCAGTACGTCCGCAGCGCATCCAATAGCACCGCCGCCAACGCGACCTGGCGATCCTGGTCGCCCTTGCCGTGGCGAACCGTGATCACCATCCGGTCACTGTCGATGTCGCGCAGTTCAAGCGCCAGTGCCTCGGTGATCCTCAGCCCCGCCCCATAGAGCACCAGCGCCACCGTCCGGTGCTTCAGGTTCCGGATCGCCCTCAGCAGCCGAAGCACCTCCTCCTGACTCAGAACCACCGGATGCCGTCGCTTGCTCCTCGGGTAGGGGATGTGCGGCACCATCTCCGGCCGGCCCAATGTCTCCCGGTACAGGAACCTGAGAGCACCCACCACCTGCGCGAATACTGAACGCGATACTCCTCGCTCCTCCTTCAGGTATCGCAGATACTCCCGTACCTCCTCGCCACTCAACTCGTCCGGCGAGCGCCCCAGTTCACGCGCCATCTGCGCTACACACGCAATGTAGATCTCCTGCGTCCGCACCGCGTAGTTCCGGATCCGCAGATCCGCCAGCATCTTCCGCCGTAGCTCACTCATCGGGCCCTCCTTGACTGGGTTGCGTTCGGGAAAACCCAACGTACTCCGCCAAGTACGGGCACCGACCTATGCCCTGCGCATCACCTCGACTTTACGGGATCAGAAACTTCCTGGAAGGCACCACCACCCACCGCGTAGCGGTTTAGTTCAACTCTAATTGTACCGCTTGACCCGTCCCAATTCAGCTTCCGCGACGCCCAGAACCCTCCCGCCGCAGCCCTCCGTCCTGGCCGATGAACCGAGCCGGCCTCAGTCGCAGGTATTCCCCGAACTGTTGGACCACGAAGATCACGCCCACGAAGTGGAACTCGGCGCCTCGGCGCACGAATCCCGGGCCGCCGCTCAGCCCCCCGAGGTCGGCGACGGCGTCTATCCTCTGTGTGCGGCCGCCCTCCACCCAATACTCCCGACCCACCTCGCAGACGATGTTCTCCAGCCCCACGTCGATGACATGCGTTGTCCCGAGGGTAATGGAGTACGGAGAATGGAACTCTGAAGCTTGCTCCCGGTCGGAGCGCGAGGTGCGGTAGAAGCTGGGGTATCCGCCCAGCGCGATGACCTCGCCGGGCTCGGCGGTGCCCAGGGGCCACACAGACGGCTCGAAGAACTCGGGCTCGCGAGGACCGACGGCAAGCTGTTGGGTATCCACGTCATCGAGGTCGAGGACGGCGAGATCGAGACGGGGATCCTCGGCAATCAGTCGATCCAGCGCGGCCAGAGCCAGGTCGCCGGCCCTGAACACGCGGTCCGGGCTCAGGGTTCGCTGCGTCCGATACGCGTCGATGACGTGATGGCAGGTGACGCCCACACGGCGATGCGGGAGTTGAAGGAGCGTCATGGAGCCGTTGGTGGGCGGCATGGGGTCGGTGGTGCCCAACGGATCGCCGAGGGACACGGTGGTGGTGAAGCGACCGGGGAAACGAGCGGACGCGCCACCGGGCGGTTCCTTCGCGGGCCGGCTCATGGGCCACCGTCCGGCTCTCGAGGCCCTGAGGTGACACCACCCTCCGCGAGGCCGTCCGCGAGGCGTCTCCGCATGCGCTGAGCGTGGCTCCCCTCCCAATAGACGCGGTCGCAAACCGGACACTCGGCGAAGCTGTTGTGACGGGTGTGGACCTTCTCAGGCACACGGTCTCTGGCCTCGGCGGGGTCGAGGGGCTCCAGGGCCGTATTGCAGACGGTGCACCGGGTGAAGAGCCGATCGGGAAAGGCAAGTCCGAGCCACCTTAGGACCTCCTCGAGCTGCTCCATGGGATCGTCGGCCTCGAGAACCAGGATCCCGTCTACCCGCCACGCCTTCGCCAGAGCACGGTCGCGGGTCAGGACACGTCGATGCTCCTCCCTGCCCCTCGCCACCAGGACGGCGTCGTCTATGGCGTCGTCGTACTCCGTATCGTAGCCGAGGGTGCGAAGCCAACGGGCCAGTCGGCCCAGCATCGCGTCGCATATGAACCGCGGTTCCCGCCCGATGGGCGTGAAAGGGATGCGCTTCTCCAACCCGACGCGTGCTCCGCAGGTGCACGAGATCGTCCGCCCGAACTGGAACAACGTGACGTCGTACTCCCGGCCACAGGCGGGACACAGGACGGCCATCCTTCCTCCCGGGGGGATTCGCTCCAGATGTTCAAACTGTGAGCGGGCATTGTCAACCTGGTGCGGCCGCAGCGAGGCATTGAACGGGCCCCCTCTGCGGCGTTGGTGTAGGGGGATCTGCTCGCGCTCTGCTGACCTGCGCCGCATCTTGAGCGCGTGCTGGATATTTCACCGGTTTTCTGCTGGGACGGCGGACCGACCACGTGCTGCCCGACCTTCCGGTCCAAGCCCTCCGTGGTCCAAGTGGTTTCGTAACGCGACTACGTGAACATTCTCGGGAAAAAACGTCCAGTGCGTTTCATATAGTCGCGATACTCATCTCCGAATTTTTCGACCAGGTTGGCTTCTTCTCGGGGTATGCGGATGAGGAGAAACACCATCATCGCTCCAAGGAGTGCCATGAAAATCCACTTGGCGGAGAGCAGGCCTATGCTCAACCAAAACGTGCTTCCGGCGCTATAGAGAGGATGTCTCACCCAATGGTATGGGCCCGTTGTCACGAGGGCATGATCGGCGCGCGTCTTGTGGGTGGGGGTGATGGTGCGTCCGATGTGTTTGAACAGCCTGAAGAAGGAACTGATCATCGTCATGGCAATTAGGCCGCCGCAGATGCGTACCCACGCCGGAATACGAAATGATGGCCACTGA
>JADFRS010000053.1 GCA_022561145.1 Gemmatimonadota bacterium | reverse complement strand
CGGGTCGGTTTCAGAGAGTAGAGCATCACCAAAAACAGGAGTACCGATGAGGATCCGCGGTTTCATCGTGCCAGCAGTGGCCGCCTTGGTATTGACCGTCGCCTGCGGCGGTAACGAGCCCCCTCCGCCCCCGGAGCCCACGGGGCCGACGCAAGCCGAGATCGATGCTGCCAATCAGGCGCGGCAAGATTCGATCGATGCTGTGACCAGAGAGCGAGAGCAGGTCGCTGAGCGAGAGGAGGAACAGCGCCGCCAGCAAGAGATGCAGGCCCTTCGCGCCACGCTCACCGAGAGGGTCCACTTCGAGTACGACATGGCGGACATCACGTCCGCCAGCGAGCGGACCCTGCGGGCCAAGGTCGACATCCTGCGGAACAGCCCCGACATCCGCCTCCGTCTCGAGGGACACGCGGACGAGCGTGGCTCGAACGAGTACAACCAGGCGCTGGGCAGTGCGCGGACCCAGAGCGTGAGGGACTTTCTCACGGACATGGGCATCAGCGCCAGCCGCTTCGCCATGGTTTCCTACGGCGAAGAGCGGCCGTTGGTGAACCGCAGTGACGAAAATGCGTGGGCGCAGAACCGCCGCGTAGAATTCCAGATCACCGCGGGCCAGATTCGTGTTTCCGACCCGGATGACCGTCCGTAGCCCGACCGAATCCGAGATGGGCACCCCTCCCGCCGGCCGCCGGGGTCCAGCCCCGGCGGGCCGGGGGCGAGGGGTATTTCTTTGTGCGCTGTCCGTGCTGGTGCTCAGTACTCCGGCGTGCGCAAGCAAGCAGGACATTCGCCAGCTCCGTGAAGTGCTCGTGGCCGGGCTCCAGCGGCAGGACGCGGCGCTCGCCGACCTTGCCCGCGAGCTGGAAGCGCTTCAGGACACCGTGGAGATCCAGTCCGACATGGTGGTCGACACGCGTGGAGGGCTGGCCCGGGAGCTGCGCCAGATTCAGGGCCAGATGTCCAGGCTGACCGAACTCACGGGACAGATCCAACGCACGCTGGCTGCGCTACGCGACCAGATGAGCGATCTCGAAAGGCCGGCCGTCGGCACCCTGCGGCCTCCGGCTCGGGACTCCACCCTGGTGGGGAACCCGATCGCGGGCGGCGGCGACGCCGATCAGGCGTGGAATACGGCGCGGAGCCAGTTCAACCGCGGCCAGCTCGCCACGGCGAAGTTCGCCTTCGAGCACTTCGTCCAGATCTACCCAGAGCACGAAAATGCGCCGCTCGCTCTCTACCTCCTGGGTGATATCCTGGAGCAGGAGGGCCGGTTGGAAGAGGCCGTACAGGGCTTCCTGCGCGTTGGGGAGCTGTTCCCCACGTACGATCGGGTGTCGCAGTCGCTGTACCGCGTAGGGGCCCTCTACGTGCTTCTGGGAGACCCAGGCCAAGCGGAGGAGTACCTGAGGCGGGTCATCGCTACCTACCCCGACACGGGGGCGGCGGCGCTGGCGCAGGAAAAGCTCCGCGAGATCGGGGGCTGACCCCGAGTCCACCTTGACCACGACCAGGGTAGGGAATGCGCTGCCCAGAATGTGACGCTTCAGAGAACCGGGTGGTGGACACCCGAGCCAGCCGAGGCGGTAAGGCCGTCCGGCGGCGCCGTGAATGCGCGGTCTGCCAGAGTCGTTTCACCACCTACGAACACCTCGAGGAGCGCCCGCTCCAGGTGCTCAAGAGCGACGGCAGCCCGGAGATCTTCGACCGCGGCAAGCTCCAGCGGAGCCTCCAGATAGCTTGCGCCAAGCGGCCCGTGTCCGCTTCGCAGATCGACGAGATCGTGGACGCCATCTATGAGTCGATCTCGGGTGGTGCCGGCCTCGAAGTCCCCAGCTCCAGGATCGGCGAGCTGGTGATGGAGGCGCTCGAGCCGGTCGACCGCGTGGCCTATGTGCGCTTCGCCTCGGTCTACCGGAACTTCCAGGACATCGGCGAGTTCCAAGATGTCGTGGATCACCTGAACGTCCGGGATGTGCGGCAGGTCCAGGCCAAGCAACAAGAAGAGTTCCCCTTCTGATTCGGCTGCACCCCACCGGCCAACCGAGCAGACTTCCCAAGTGAGTGCACCAAACGCCAACCCCAAGGGCGAGATGCCCTTCCTCGACCACCTCGAGGAGTTCCGTTGGCGTATTCTGTGGAGTGTCATCGCCTTGATCATCGGAACAGGCATCGGGCTGGTGCTGGTGATCAAGTTCGACGTGATGGCGCTGATCTTGGCGCCACTTCAGACCGTGATGGCCGAGATGCCCGGGGCGACGGGCGAGCCCGAAAAGCTCAAGTACATCTCACCCACGGAGCCCTTCTTCTTCATCCTCAAGATGGGCGTGCTCACGGGGTTCATCCTGGCTTCCCCGATTGTCATCTACCAAGTGTGGGCCTTCCTCTCACCCGCTCTGGAGAAGCACGAGAAGCGGGTCATCGTGCCCAGCCTCTATTTCGGATTGGTGCTTTTCGCGTCGGGCGTGGCCATGGCGTACTACATCGCGCTGCCGGTGACACTCAGGTTCCTGGTGCTCTTCGGCAACGAGTGGTTCGAGCCCATGCTCACCGCCGGACCGTATTTCGCGTTCGTGACCAAACTGCTCCTCGCGTTCGGCGTCGTGTTCGAGCTGCCCGTGGTTGTGATGATCCTTTCGGCGATGGGTCTCGTCACGCCCATGTTCCTGAGGCGCAAGCGCCGACACGCTCTGGTGGGCATCACGGTGCTGGCGAGCGTTTTGTCGCCCGGCGACGTCATCACGGTCACCGTCATGATGATGGTGCCGCTCACGTTGCTCTACGAGGTGAGCATCCTGCTTTCCGCAGTGATCTACCGTCGCCGGGAGCGGCGCGAGGCCGAGCTCGACGAGAGTCCTCCGGAGGGAGCAGTCGAGGCCGAATGACCGTAGGCCCCCGCGCGATTCTGCCCCTCCTCGCCGGCATCGCCATCTTCGCCGTGTCACCGGCCAGGATGGCCGCCCAGGAGGTTCCCCCCCCGGTCGTGGACTCGACCGATATTCGCATACGCGAACGTCTTGCGCGTCTCAGCCGCGGCCCCGGCGTCGACTCCACCCTGATCCGGCTGGACTCGCTCGTCAATGCCCGCCGCGCCGCGCCGCCGCCCCAGCCCATCGACTCGTTCATGGCCCGGCTGATGGAGTTGGACGGCTTCGCCGTGACTCACTATCACGGCACGGCAGCTCACTTCGACGTGGCTGCCGCCAAGATACAGCTCATGGGCGACGGCGAGGCCAATCCGGCCACCCTCACCCGGCCGGACATGCGTATCACGGCGCTGGACACCATCACCATGGACGACGCTCGCGATCTCGTTTGGACGCACGGCGAGACCGTGACCGAGCGTCCGGGCGAGGAGCCGGTCACCAGCGAGAACATCGTCTACGACCTCGATGAGGAGAGAGGATCCGCTATCGGGGCGCGCACGCGAATCAACCAGGGAGCCGAGTGGATCATGTTCGGTGATTTGCCCGGCGTCTATCCGGACCTGGTGTACGGGCACCACGTCACCTTCACGTCCTGCCAGGAAACCCAGCCTCACTACCATTTCGCGGCCAAGGAAACCAAGGTGGTTGGAGGAGGTTGGCTCCTGGCCCGTAGCGTCACGCTGAACTTCGGTGGCGTGCCGGTCCTCTGGTTGCCTTTCATATTCCAGAGCGTGGACTCGGACCGCTCCAGCGGCATCCTCTTCCCCCGCTTCGGCGTGAACGACATCGTGCGGACGTCCCGAGGCCAGACGCGCCGGATCTCCAACGTGGGGTTCTACTGGGCGGTGAACGACTACTCCGATGCCACGCTCGCCCTCGACTGGTGGAGCGACAACTTCGTCTCGCTCACCGGGAACGTACGCTACAACATCGTGCGCCAGTTCCTGAACGGCTCGGGCAGCTACCGGCAGTTCTGGAAGTCCGATGGGGGACGGGAGATCTCGTTCGACACGCGGCACAGCTGGGAGATGAGCGAACGCATGGCGTTTCGGGGGTCGGCCCGATTCACGTCTTCCGCTCAGTTCGTACGGCAGAACTCGTTCGATCCGCGTGAGGTCACCGGCTCGATCAACTCTGAGGGAGGTCTGAACCGCCGGTTCGACTGGGGAACGCTCTCACTCAATGCCAACCGCCGGCAGTTCCTGTCGGACGACCGGGTCGAAATGACTCTGCCTTCTTTGAACCTGTCGCTCAAGAGCATCACGCTGTTCAGGGCCCCCCCTGGCAATGCGAAGTTCTATAACAACCTCACCTGGTCGGGGTCGGCCTCCGCCACCCGGAGTATCGTCGACCGGGAAGACCAGGTTCTCGGCGCCGGGGAGGCGTTCAACCTGGGCCTGGCCGACCAAGTGGCGACCAGGGCGAGCGGTTCCAGCAGCTTCAACCTGGGTGGGCTTTCGTGGTCGCAGACCATGAGCCTGGACGAACGGGTCCGGCGCGACGTGCCGCACAGCGCCGCGTTTCCCGAAGATTCGCTTGCCGCCGATCCGCAGGAACTGAGCGATATCTCGTCGGCCAACCTGAGTTGGAGCACGTCGTTCGGGTACCAGCAGAGGATTATCGGCACCACCACGCTGACGCCGAGCCTGTCGATCAGCGGGCAGGCGAAGCAAGACGATCTCAACCCGGAGGCGCAGACCTTCGTTTCGGGCCCGACGCGCATCGCGTTCGGCGCTCGGCTCAAGTCCGACATCTACGGCTTCTTCGGCGGGTTCGGACCCTTCGAGGCGATTCGCCACAAGGTCTCCCCCAGCTTCACGTACCAGTATGCTCCGGCGGTCGATCCCACAGACCTCCAGCGACGGGTATTCGGGGTCAGCGAGGTGGACGCCCGCAACGTGATCTCCATGGGGATCAACCAGACCTTCGAGGCGAAACGAAGGGCTCCGACCGATACCGCCCAAGTCCCTGGTAGCCCCCGCGGGGCCGAGGATGCGGCGGCCGAGCCGGGGGATGCCGAGGCCGAGGCCCCGGATTCATTGGGCGCCGAGCCGGACAGCGCAGCCTTCGGAGCCGATGGGGGTCCACGCCGCGCGCAGGAATCCCCCATCGTCAAGTTGCTGGCCATCCGGACGAGCGTGATCACCTACGACTTCACGAAGGCTGGACAGGAGGGCAACAGCTCCCTCGACGGCTTCCAGACCACTCGACTCACGAACTCGATCAGCTCCGATTTCTTGCGAGGGCTGTCGGTCTCCATGGTGCACGACCTCTTCGACACCGACGATGATGGCGATCGCACGTTCTCTCCGCTCTTATCTCAGCTGAGCATGAACTTCTCGATGAGCGACCGCTCCGGAATCGTCCAGGCGCTGGGCAGATTGCTCCGGATCGGTGGCCCTTCCGGGGCCGAGCCCGGTCCCGAGCCGGACCCGGGGGAAGCCCCTGACGTGGACCTCTTCGAGGAAGACCTGAACGAAATCGGTGTCACGGACGAGTCGATGATCGTGCCGGGCCGCGGGTCGGCGCGTCCCGAGCGGAGCCGCCGGGCGCGCGGCGCGATCGGCGGCTGGCAGGCCCAGATTTCCTACTCACTCAGTCGGTCGCGGGTGGAGTCTCAACGTACCAACCAGCTCCTCGACGCGGGCCTGCGATTCCGGCCCACCGAGAATTGGAGCGCGAGCTGGCGCACGTCTTACGACGTCGAGGACCGCCGTTTCAACGACCACGTGATCCGGCTCACACGGGAACTGCACCGGTGGCAGGCCAACTTCGACTTCCTGCAGACGGCGACGGGCAACTGGACGTTTCGGTTCACCGTGTCCCTTCAGGACAATCGGGACCTCAAGTTCGACTACGAGCAGCGCAACAACAACCGGGAGAACCAGTTCTAGAATCCTGTTCCGTGCCCGCTAGTGATCTGGATTGTCCTCCCCTGGGGACACTTTCCGCACAAACCTTGCGGAAAACCCTTTGTTTTCACGGGTTTCCGGTTTGGTATCCCTCATGCATAGGCAGGTGGGTGAGACGCCGGGCTGGATCGCTTCGTGCAAGTCCGGCAGAACTTAGACCGAGGGCCAGAACGATGTTCAAGCGAGTGTGGGTGGTGGCGGTCATGGCGGCGGCGCTAGCGGCGTGCGAGCAGGAAGTGATCTTTCTCGACTCTTCAGACCCGCCCGCCGGTCCGGTCCGGTTGGAGGGGAGCTACTTCCAGCAGGCCATCCAGCTGTCGTGGGAGCTGTCTTCCGCCTGGAACGGTGAAAGCTTCCGGGTCTATGGACGCCGTCTCGGTGCCTCGAGCTTCTTGTTGATCGCCGAGGTCACGAGCTGCGTGATGGATGTGTGCGGTTACAGCGATACCAACATTGTCGAGAGCACTACATATCAGTACTTCGTTTCGGCGTACGACGCCTCCACCGGTCTCGAGACCGACTCCCAGGAGACGGTCGAGGTCACAGTGCCGTCCTTCACGCCACCTCCGGTACCGCAGGCGCTGAATGTGGTCGCGCTCGATAACACCAACTACGTGCGCTGGGGGGACAACGCCCGCTCCGCGGACGATTTCGCGTACTACCGGGTCTTCCTGATCGAGTCGGGAGATGGCGCGATCCTGCTGGGCGAAACCGACTCCGAGGGTTTTCTCGACGAGCTGGCCGTCAACGGTGTGACGTCCACCTACTTCGTGACGTCCAATGACGAGTTCGGCCATGAGAGCGACGAGAGCGCGGTCGCGCTCGGCACGCCTCGTCCAGACTTCGTGGGTGAGCTGCTCTTCGCCAATGAGGACGACCCGGTGCGATCTGGGTTCAGGTTTCCGGAGTCCGACCAGACCGATCCCGTGCTTTCGGGCTCGTCGGCGGCGCGGCACTTCCGGCTCGAGATCGACGCCGAGGGGTGGTGGCTGGTGACTGGGCCCGGCACGGAGATCTTCCCGCAGGGTCGGTTCACCACCGCGCTCAAGTGCGGGGTGGCCAGCGATCTCCAGTGCGACGATTGGACCGAGGCGCCCACGGGGGGCTACCAGGTGGCCGACGTCAACCTCAGTCAGGAGTTCACCTACATGCTGAGGGTCGTGGGAAACGATGGCCAGCTCCACTACGGCTCGATCCGGGTGGCGCTGCTCGGCTTCGAGCAGACCGGGGCCGCCATAATGGTGTTCGACTGGGCCTACCAGGTACAGGCGGGGAATCCGAGCATGGTGGGTGCGATGGGCGGGTGACGCGCTCGAACACGTGCGCACTCGTGGCGGCTTTTCTTGTCTATCTCGTTGCACCCCTTTATCATGAGAAACATGGTGCCCGTCCTCGAAGCAGTGCCGAACTTCAGCGAGGGCCGCGATCTGGGGCTCATTCGCCGGCTGGTCAAAGCCATCGCACGGGAGGGCGCAGACGTACTTGATTGGTCTGCGGATCCGGATCACCACCGGTCCGTAGTCACCTTCATAGGTGAGCCAGCTGTGGTGGAAGCCGCATCGGTGGCTGCTGCCCGGTTCGCGCTCGAAAACATCGACCTCCGAGGTCACTCGGGGGTTCATCCCCGAATAGGTGCCATAGATGTGCTTCCCCTCGTTCCTCTACAGGGTTTGACCTTGGCCGATGCCGCCGCGAGCGCGCGGCGCGTGGGGAGTCGGATCGCGGAGCTGGGTTTGCCGGTGTATTTCTATGGCGCCGCGTCCGATCCTCCGGGGAGGACGTTGGCTCCGATCCGGCGGGGTGGCTTCGAGGCCATGGTGGACGGGTTTCCGAAGGACCAGGAGCCGGATTTGCCGGTAGGTGGGGGCGCTCTGCCCCACCCCACGGCGGGGGCCGTCTGTGTGGGTGCTCGCAGGGTTCTGCTCGCCTGGAACGTATATGTCGAGGGGCTGGAGGTCGAAGAACTCGAGCCGCTGGCCGCCAGGTTGCGCGAGAGCGGTGGGGGATTTGCCCATCTTAGGGCGCTGGCACTCGCCCTGCCGAGCCGCCGGAAGGTCCAGATCTCAATGAATCTGGAGGATCTCGATCAAACCTCTCCCGTGGATGTCTTCATGGCCGTGGAGGAAGGCGTACACGATCTCGGCGGAGCCGTCACGGGTACCGAAGTGGTCGGAATGCTGCCCGATACCCTTGTGTCCGAGGCGACTAGAGACAGATTAAAGATTCTGAAGTATGATTCGTGCCGCACGCTCTCGCGTCGGGTGTTCGAGCATTCGAGAATGCGCGAGGGACACGATCAAGATCTCGCGAGGGAGTCCCCCCAGGATTTCGATGAGCGTTGAAGCCCTAAAAGAACAAGCTCGCCGCTTTGAGCAGAAAGAGCAGTGGATCAAGGCTCTGGATCTGTACGTGCAGGCGATCGCACGTCTAGACCAAGACTCTCAGCCGGACATCAGCCTGTTCAACCGGGCCGGTGACCTCAGCACCCGCGTGGGCAATATCCAGGCGGCGGTCGAACAATACGAGAAGGCCGTCGATCTGTACGTCGAGGCTCAGCTCCCGAACAACGCCATCGCCGTATGCAAGAAGGTCATCCGGAACATGCCGTCCCGGCACACCACGTACCTCAAGATGGGCCAAATCCGAGCTTCGCAGGGCTTTCTGACCGACGCACGCGCCAACTTTCTTGCCTACGCGGAGCGCATGCAGGGCGAGGGACAGATCGACGAGGCGCTACGCGCCCTCATCGAATTCGCTGACCTGGCCCCCGATGACCACGAGATCCGCATCGCTTTGGGTTCACAGTTCGAACAGCGTGAGAGCGTCGGCGAGGCGGTCGAGCAGCTTATTCAGGCGCACCAGATTCTCACGCGTAAGGGTCTGGACGAACAAGCCCAACAGGTTGCCACCAAGATCGAAGAGCTTTCTCCCGGGACGGAGATTCCTGCGCCCGGCGTGGCCGTGCCGGCGAAGGCCGACGCGGCGGACGACTTCATCTTCGAGTCCACGGCGACCGTGCCCCCCGAGGACACGGCTGAGATCGAGCTCGCTGATCTCTCGCTCGATCATGCGGACGATGACTCGACCGCTGAGGAAACCACCGAGGAAGAACCGGAGGAAGAACCGGAGCCCGATGAGATAGTGGACGACGGCGCGCCGCTTCCCATGTTGCAATTCGACGATGACGACGAGGAGGAAGAGAAGGAGGGGGAGGCCGTTCTGGAGGTGTCCGGAGCGGTCGTCGACGATACGTCCGAAGTGGACGAAGCCATCGAGGAGGCGGTCGAAGAGGCGGTGGCGGACGCGTCTGCCGACGCGGGGGATGAGGAATCCGAGGCGGACGAGGCTGTCGCCGAACACCGACGGCTCTTCGACGACGGCGACCTCGCGGGTGCGGTCGGCTCGCTGCAGACTCTGATTGACGATGAGCCGGACGTTGGGGATCACCATCAGCGTATGGTGGAGTACGCGTTCCGTCTCAATGACCAGTCAGCGCTAGCGTCAGCATATCTCGGCCTTGCTCAATGCCTGCAGCGCGCCGGCTCGGAGACCCAGGCGCGGTCGGTATTCGAGCAGGTCCTCAAGAGTGATCCGGAGAACGCCGAGGCGAAGGTGGCCCTCGGGCAAGAGGCTGCTGAGGTTGAAGAGGTTGAAGAGGTCAAGGAGGTTGCGGCTGCGGACGACTATGTCGATCTCGCCGCCCTGCTCCTCGGCGACGACGAGGAGAAGTCCACCCGCATGGTGGTGGCGTACGAGGAGCCGACCGGGGATGAAGGGGCCGACTTCAAGAGGATGCTCAGCCAATTCAAGGAAAAGGTGGCTGAGAACATCGATGCGGACGACGTTGGCGCTCATTACGACCTCGGAACCGCCTACAAGGAAATGGGTTTGCTCGACGAAGCGATCGGCGAATTTCAGCAGGCGCTCAGGGCCTCGGCGGATCACCTTCCCACCTATGAGATGCTCGGGCAGACCTTCATCGAGAAGGGTGAGTTCGAGGCTGCGATCCGCTCGTTGACGCGTGCGCTCGACACGCCCCACCAAGTCGAGGACGAGTTCCTGGGCATCTACTACTATCTAGCGCTCTCGCATCAGGAGATCGGGAACACCGAACTGGCCCTGGAGTTCTACGACCGTGTATTCTCCTTGGACATCAACTTCCGGGATGTCACCGAGCGCATACATACGCTCCGTGATTGAGCCCGGAGATAAAGTCATGGCTGGAGCCTCAAAACGGCTGACGGGTACCCAGTAATGGATGCCGCAGCCACCCTTCTGAAGGGGGCGCCCTCCGCCCTCGCCTCCATACAATCCCAGATCAGCGATCGCCTCAGGCAGGTGCTCTCCGAGTTGAGGCGCATCGTCGTGTCCGACTTCGACATGATCGAGGACGTCAACGAATACCTCTTGCTCATGCGGGGGAAGCTCTTCCGCCCGACCTTGCTGTTGCTCGCGAACGAGGTCGGGGACTCGCCGGATGACGATGCGATCACGCTGGCCGCTGTGGTTGAACTCGTGCATTTGGCGACGCTCGTGCATGACGACGCGGTCGACCACTCGGTTCTGCGAAGAGGGCAGCCCACCGTGAACGCGCTCTGGACGCACCAAATCGCTGTCATCATGGGTGATTACCTCTACAGCCGAGGGGTCTCGGAGCTGGCGGAGCTCGGCAACCTGGAGGCCGTTCGCGTGTTGGCTACGGCCGCCAACGAGATGAGCATCGGCGAGATGCGCCAACTCACCACCTACGATGCGCTCGACTTCACGGAGGATGACTACTATCGCCTGATCGCCGCCAAGACGGCGTCGCTGATGTCCGCGGCGTGCGAGATGGGCGCGCTGGTGGGGGGAGAAGATCGCTTTCGCAAACCACTCAAGACGTTCGGGCACGCGCTCGGCATGGCGTTCCAGATTGCGGACGACCTGCTCGACTACACGGGCTCGGAGGCTGTGACCGGCAAGCCGACGGGGCACGACCTGCGCGAGCGGAAAGTGACCCTGCCTCTTGTAGGTGCGCTCCGCCGGATGAGCCCGCCCGAACTCGCACGGGTGCGACGGTTCTTCACGCTGATCGACCCGAGCGACACCGATATCCAGGAGATCGTGGACATTGTCGATGAGCGCGGTGGCTTGGAGTACGCACGTGCGCGGGCGGTTCACTATGCCGAGAAAGCCGTGGCGACGCTCGGCGAATTGGGCCAAGGCCCGGCGACCGACGCCCTCAGGCATTCCGTGGACTACACCATCGACCGAAATCACTAGAAAGCTGAGGCCATGAAAATGAGGAACGATCGTGGGGATCGCGCGGTATGTTAAAGGATACACGGCGGCGGCACGCCGCTCGGCGCGGCTTTACACTCGTGCTGGGGATGGTCCTCGGTGGTTTGATGACGAAGTTGTCGGAGCTATTCCTTCCCGAGGGGCCTGCTCGAAGCTTTCTGGCGACCTCGGTGGCGGGATCGATCGGCCCGTTCTCAATCGATCTGGTGGTCGTGGCCTTCACGCTTGGGCCGCTGGAGTTGCGACTGAACGTGCTGACGCTCGTCGGGATTGCGATCGTGGGCTTTTTTGTCCGGTCTTGGATTTGAGCGGACCGGCATTCGAATCTGGAGGTAGATAGCGATGGGAATCGGCGGTCTGGGCATGGGGGAGATGATCCTCATCTTCCTAGTCGTGCTTCTTCTCTTCGGTGCCAAGAAGTTGCCCGAAATCGGCTCGTCGCTCGGCAAGGGCATTCGGGAGTTCAAGAGCTCGGTCAGAGACATCGAGCGGGAGATCCAGACACCCGATGACTCGCGAGATTCGATTTCGCCCAAGCCATCGTCGGATGGCGACGATGACGGTGAGCCAAGGAGCCTGACCAGTAGTTCCTGATCGATGCCCCCGAAAAGAAAAAGAAGCGGCGGCCGGACTAGATTCCGGCCGCCGCTCTTGTGTCGGTGCGGTGTTCGTTGGCCGGGCCTCTAGAAGATCGGGGTCTGAATCCGGTTGGGATTGTCGTCGCTGGGTCCGCGCAGCACTACATCTCGGAGATCGACGATCTTGGCTGCGGCACGAACACCCTGGAGCCACTCCTGCAGTCGTGTCTGGCGGAGCGATTGCGTGACGGCCAAGCGCTGGCTGACGACCTGTTGGTCCCAGGCGATAGTGTCGGCCGGAGTATAGGCCATCAACTCGATGAGCAAGACGTTGTTGTTCGCCTTCACGACGCTGCTCACCTCGCCCTCGTTGAGGCCGAAAGCCGCACCGACCGCCGCGTTTTGCCGGCCCAATGCGGGCACGAAGTCCTGTCGAGTGAACGGGCCCGCGTCGCGGAGCTCCACGCCAAACCGAGCCGCCACGTTCTCGATGGCCTCGCCGCCCCGAATGGCGGCGAGAATTTCCTCGCCCTCGCTTACGGCGACTTCGATCTTCTTGCGCTGACGAAGCGTGATCTCGATCGAGGCCTCAGCGTCCTCCGCGGAGATGAAGCCTTCCTCTCGGGCCTCGATCAACTCCATCATGTAGAAGCCCTGCGCTGTCTCATACACGGGACTCACGTCCCCCGGTGAGGCCTCCTCGAACGCCCAGTCCGCTCCCTCGCCGACGCTGCCGGCTCCCGCAACGAAGGCGAAGTCGGTAGTCACCGTCGCGGGTTGGACCGTCAGTCCCAGCCCGGCGGCGGCCTCTTCGATCGTGCGTGCCTCACCGAGCGTTTCGAGGGAGTCCGCCATGGTGAGCAAGTCGAGCTCGGACTCCTCGGTCCTGACGACCGGCACGAGAATTTGTCGTGCCTGGATCGAGTCGCCCGCCTTGTCCAACACCTCGATGATGTGGTAGCCGAAATCCGTCTTCACAGGTTCGGTGGGCACGCCCACCGCGGAGGCGAACGCCGCTTCCTCGAACACTTCGACCATGCGCCCGCGGCCGAACCAGCCGAGGTCGCCGCTGCCATCGCTGACCCCACGTCGACTCAGGAGGTCGTCGAATTCGGCACCATCGACCAGTTCCTGCCACAGCTCGGCCGCGTACTCTCCCGCGGCAACGGTGTCCGAGGGAAGCGGTGTCTTGTCGAGCACGACGACCTTTACCGAGGCCTGGGCGGGAACGGCGAACTCCTCACGGTTGTCGTCGTAATACCGGCGCAGCTCCGAGGGCTCGATCGTGATCAGGGAGTCGGCAACGCGCTGGGACGGATTCAACGGGATGTAGCGTACCCGCACCTGCTCGTTCGCGTCCCTGTACGCACGCCAGAGCTCCGCGTCGCTGAGGTATACGTCGGACGCAAGTTGGCGAATCAGCTTGCTCCGTGGAATCACTTCGCGATAGTAGGCCTCCAACTGGAGCAAGAGTTGGTCGTCCAGATTGGAGGTCGCCAAGAACGAGAAATATTTCTCTGGATCGAACTGACCCTCAGTCTGGAACGCCGGGTGGGTGCGAAACTCGGGTGGTGGGCTCGTACGAGCCGCCATTTGGATCTCTTCGTCGCTCACCGCGATGTTGCGGCGTGCCAGTTCCTGGTAGATGAGGGTCTGGCTGACCACCTCATCCCAGGCGGCGTCCTCGATATCACGATTCTGCTGCGACGTCACGGGATCCTGCTGAGAGTCGGCGACCTGGTCGCGGATTCGTCTGTAGGCGAAGTTGAACGCGTCATAGCTGATCGACTCGCCGTTGACCGATCCGATGGCACCGGGGCCCATACTGGTCACCCCTGTCACATCCATCCCCCACGTGAACACCATGAGACCCACGAAGGCCAATGCTGTGATCAGCATGATCCACTTCGTGTTCTCCCTCATTTGACGCATCATAGACCGGCGACTCCTCGGCGGTTTCCCCTAGATTTCCCGAAACATCCTCATCACGTCATACGGCAAAGGCCTTCGAAACTAACCGCTTCGAATAGGCCCCTCAACCTTTCTCGTTGACACCTTTTCCCGACGGTTCGTATCTTCGGGGTGGCTGGTTCGGTATGCACCACCCGCCGATTTCGAGCCCTTTTTCGGGAGTGCACGCGTGTCAGTCTCGCTGGAACAAGAAATTGTAGCACTCCAGGACCTGCACGGGTCCAGTCGTGACCCGAACGGAACGGCTTTTGTTCCCCTAGCGGATGCCCATCGCCGCGCCGGTGAATTCGACGAGGCACTCGAGCTGTTGAGGGAGGGCCTCAACCGGCATCCGGATTACACCTCCGCCCACGTTGTCGCATCATGGGTGCACATGGACCGCGGCGCGCTCGATGAGGCGCTTGGGACGCTCGAGCTGGTCATGGAGTTGGACCGCGACAACCGAGCGGGGTTGAAGGGCCTCGGGCAGGTCTTGAGCGAGAAGGGAGACCGCGAGGGAGCCATGGGGCACCTGACCCGGCTCGCGGAGTTGGAGCCCGAGGACCTCGAGGCGCGCTCCCTGCTCGAGACCTTGGAGGCGGCCGAACCCGTCGTGCTCCCTGAGCCCGAGCCCAACCCCGAGATCTCGGCGGAAGCTCCGGAAGCGCCGGCGTCGCTAGACACCGGCGGCGAAATCGTCACGCGTACTCTGGGTGACGTGTACGCCGCCCAGGGGCTGTTCGATCAAGCGATCGAGGTCTTTGAACAACTCGTCGCGGCCGCGCCGGACGACGATGAATTGAAAGCCCGCCTGGAGGAGGTGCGCGCTGAGGCTGCGGCGCCCCTGGTTGTGGACGACGCGCCGTCCGAGCCCGAGCCCGTTGCGATCCATGAGCTTGCACCCGAACCCACGGTCCCCACGGTCGGGGAGCCTCCGGTCGTGGCGATCGACGCGCTGGCGCCGAGCGAGGTGCTCGCACCGTCGCTGCTTGATCGGCATGTGGTGCCGATCGGTTCTCTGGCTCCCGAGGATGAGCGCTCTGTGGTGCCGATCGGTTCTCTGGCTCCCGAGGATGAGCGCTCTGTGGTGCCGGTCGGTTCTCTGGCCCCCGAGCGTGAGCGCCCTGTGGTGCCGATTGCGCTGCTCGCGCCTGGCGCCGTTTCCGGTTAGCCCCGAGGTTATCTCATGAGAATTGCGGTCGTTCATGGCCCGAATCTCCGCCTATTGGGGCGCAGAGAGCCCGATGTCTACGGCACCCTCACACTGGACGATATCAACGGACGGATCGGTGAGGTCGCCGCGGAGCTGGGTACCGAGATCGAGACGTTTCAGTCCAACGCGGAAGGTGACATCCTCGATTTCCTGGAAGAGGCTTCTGGGCGGGTCGACGGCTTCGTGGTCAATGCGGGCGGGCTGACCCACACCAGCATTGCGCTACGGGATGGGCTGGTGGGCGTCGGGCGTCCCTTCGTGGAGGTTCACCTGTCCAACATCGCGGCGCGTGAGCGATTCCGCGGACACTCGTTCCTCACGCCGGTGGCGGTCGGTGCGGTTTTTGGTTTCGGCGTCGACAGCTATCTTCTTGGGCTGCGGGCACTGGTGGCCCACTTGGGCGGATGACCGCACTCGTACTCATCGACGTCAGGGAGAGATAGCAAAGCGATGGGAAGTACCGCTGACTTCAGAAACGGCATGGTCCTGGACATCGATGGCCAGTTTTGGAGTATCGCCTATTTCCAACACGTGAAGCCGGGCAAGGGGCCCGCCTTCGTGCGCACCAAGCTCAAGAATGTCCTCACCGGTGCGGTGGTGGAAAAAACATTCCGGGCCGGCGAGAAGGTGACCGATGTAAGGCTGGAGCGCCGTCCGGTGTCGTACAGCTATACCGACGGCGAGCTGTACCACTTCATGGATTCACAGACATTTGAAATGATTCCCATCGCCGGAGAGATGATCGGTAAGGCTCAGCTCAAGTACCTCAAAGAGAACATGGAGTGCGAGGGGCTGGTCCACGACGGCAACGTACTGAATGTGGAATTGCCCTTCTTCGTCGAGCTTGCCGTGGTGCAGACGGATCCGGGGCTGAAGGGGGACACGGCCCAGGGCGGTACCAAGCCTGCCACGCTCGAGACCGGCGCAGTGGTCCAGGTGCCGCTGTTCGTGGAGGAAGGTGACATCCTGAAGGTGGATCGGCGAGAGGACAAGTACCTGACACGGGTGTCCAAATGATCGACCTGAGTTTCTTGGAGAGCCTGATTCAGGCCATTGACCGTTCCAGTCTGGACTCGATCGAGATCGAGCGCGGCGGTACCAGGATTCGTCTGGCCAAGACGCCCGGCGTGGCGGTGAACGGCCTGGTGCCTGCACAGGCCGCTTACGCACCGATGGTGCAGTCGGCTCCGCCATTACCGATAACCGTACCCGCGCCAGCCACGAGTGTCGATTCGCCGGCAGAGACGGCACCGGCGGAGCAGGCGCAGCCGCAGGGGAACCTCATCGACGTCGTTTGCCCGATGGTCGGGACGTTCTTCCGTTCACCGGCACCCGATGCGCCTCCTTACGTTGAGGTCGGCTCGAAGGTGGCCAAGGACGACACGCTCTGCATCATCGAGGCCATGAAGCTCATGAACGAACTGGACAGTGAAGTGGCCGGCACGATCGCCGAGGTGTGCGTGCAGAACGCTGATCCGGTGGAGTATGGACAGGTCCTGTTCCGCCTGACCCCGGCCTAAGGGCAGGCCGTCCAGAAACCGGTGTTCAAGAAGATTCTGATCGCCAACCGGGGGGAGATTGCGCTCCGGATTACACGTGCCTGCCACGAGTTGGGCGTGAAGGTCGTGGCGGTGTATTCGGAGGCGGATCGGGAATCCCTCCATGTGCGGTTCTCCGACGAGGATGTGTGTATCGGGCCGGCGGCGGCGGCGGAGAGCTATCTGAACATTCCTCGGATCATTGCGGCTGCCGAGGTGACCGGGGCCGAGGCGATCCATCCCGGTTATGGCTTCTTGGCCGAGAACGCCGACTTCAGCGAGATCTGTACCCGCTCCGATATCGTGTTCATCGGCCCGACCGCCGATCAGATTCGTGCCATGGGCGACAAGGCTACCGCTCGTGCCAAGATGAAGGACCTGGGTGTGCCTACGGTCCCCGGGTCGGATGGCGTCGTCACGGACCCGGACGAAGCCGCCGCTCTGGCTGCCGAGATCGGTTTTCCGGTCATGGTCAAGGCATCCGCGGGCGGAGGCGGGAAGGGGATGCGGGTTGTTCCTGACGCCGAGTCGTTCCCCCAGCTTCTGCAGGCGGCAAAGAACGAAGCCCGCGCCTCATTCGGTGATGACGACGTCTACTTGGAAAAATGTATAGTGCGGCCGCGGCATGTGGAGTTTCAGGTGTTCGGCGACCAGCAGGGCAAGGTCGTGCATCTCGGCGAGAGGGACTGCTCGATCCAGCGGCGGCATCAGAAGCTCGTCGAGGAGGCGCCGTCCCCTGCCCTGACACCCGAATTGCGAGAGGCCATGGGTGACGCGGCGGTCAAGGCCGCTACCGGCATCGACTACGTGGGCGCCGGTACCGTCGAGTTTCTACTCGACTCCGACGGCTCTTTCTATTTTATCGAGATGAACACCCGCATTCAGGTGGAGCACCCCGTCACAGAAGTGGCCACCGGCCTGGATCTGGTGAAGGAGCAAATCAGGGTGGCGGGCGGCGAGCCCCTTTCATTCCCGGAGGAGCAACGGCGCCTTCGGGGCCACGTCATCGAGTTCCGCGTGAATGCGGAGGATCCCGCAAGGAACTTCGCTCCTTCGCCCGGGCAGATCACGACATACCATCCTCCTGGAGGTCCGGGCGTGCGCCTCGACACCCACGTGTATGCCGGATACCACGTGCCGCCATACTACGACTCGCTGCTGGCCAAACTGATCGTGAGTGGAAACACCCGCGACGAGGCCATCGTACGGGCACGTAATGCTCTGGACTCCTTCGTGATCGAGGGCGTGAAGACGACTATCCCCTTCTTGGTGGAGCTCACCCGCGATGAGCATTTCGTGAGCGGTGACATCGACACGCACTTCGTGGACCGCTTCATGGCCGAGCGGGGCGCGACGTCGTGAAGGTCGACGTGCTCCTGTCCGCGGCGGAGTCCGAGGGCGCCGATGTCGCCGAACGGACGGTGCTGGTCGTCGACGTCCTGCGCGCGACCAGCACCATGGTCGAGGTGCTGGCCAACGGGGCACGCGCCATCTACCCGACCTCGTCGGCCGAAGAAGCGCTCAAGCTGGCGTCATCGCTCGGCAGGGAAGACACCCTGCTATGTGGCGAGCGGAAGGGGCTGATGATCGAGGGGTACGACCTGGGCAATTCTCCTAGCGAGTTTCTCTCTGAACGGGTGGAGGACAAGCGGCTGGTGATGAACACCACCAACGGCACGCCGGCGTTCATGGCGCTGGAGAGTGCCGCTCGCGTGTACGCCGGCTCGCTCACGAACCTCGGCGCGGTGAGCCGTGCGATCGTGGGGGCCTCGGCGGATTCGCTCATGATCGTTTGCGCCGGGAGAGCAGGCCGGCTCGCGCTCGAGGACCTCCTATGCGCGGGGCTGATACTTCGGCGGATCGCGGAGACTACGGGCCACGTGCTCGAGACCAACGACGCCGCACGTGTCGCGACCAACCTCGCGGGATCGGTCGAGCCCAGCCTCGAGTTCTTGTCGAATACCGACGGTGGACGCATGCTCGACGAGCTGGGTTTCAGAGACGACCTCATACTGTGTGCCGAGATCGACCGTCACGACGTCGTACCGGTCATGGTAGACCGTGCCATCACGCTGGACGACCCGTCCGGAGGGTAGGGATGCTGTCGAAGGAGCAGCAACAGGAGATCATCGCGTTCGGCCTTTTGGCCCTCGCGCTCTTTGTGTTGCTGAGCCTGGTCCCCATCGGCGTGTTTGGCGTGCGTGGCGAGCAGTGGTTCCCCTCGGGCAACATGATGGGCAAGATCGGCCTGGTGGTGCGGGGCGGCTTGGTCTTGTCGTTCGGAAAGGCGTCCTTCGTCGTCCCCGCCCTGTTCGTTTTGGGCGGCCTTCGATTCGGTGGGTGGCTCAGCCGGTCGCTCTCGGTGCGGTTGACCATTCTAGCGGCTGGTCTGCTGGTCCTCC
The DNA here is from genome assembly GCA_022561145.1 of Gemmatimonadota bacterium. Classification (GTDB taxonomy): domain Bacteria; phylum Gemmatimonadota; class Gemmatimonadetes; order Longimicrobiales; family Gaopeijiaceae; genus JACZXQ01. The sequence continues at coordinate 5,643 of JADFRS010000053.1, read as the reverse complement.
TGCCCGTGACGCTCCGGCTGTTCGAGGGCCCTCGCGAGGAAGCCGTCAGCTTCTCAGTGGGGTCGGGATGGTTCGGTGATGTGGTGGGCGCTTCCCTCCTGGGTTCGTTGGGGTTCCTCGGATCCCTCCTGCTGGTTCTGTTGGGTGGGGTCGTGCTCTCGGTGGCGACACTCGGCTGGAACCCGCTGCGCGCGCTGGCCCGCGGCGCGGTGTGGAGCTGGGGTACGGTGGGGACCCTCGCCAAGGCCGCGGGAGACGCCGCCCAGGACTACGCCGGCCGCCTGTCCGACCTGTGGCAGGAGCGCAAGGCGGCCCGAGAGGCTGCCGCGGTGCTGGTAACTGTCGCCGAGGACGGGCCCGCGGAAGCGGAAGGGGAGGACACCCCGCCGGATGAGGATTTCCCTCCGGACGGCGCGGACGACGGTGAGCCGACTGAAGTCGGCGGGCCGGACGAGGCCGAGGAAGAGCCTGAGATCGAGCCCGGGCGTCCAGCGATCAACGTCGAGATCAGCGAAACGGGCGTTCCGCCGGTGGACCTCCTCGAACCGGGGGTCGTAGCCGACCGTGATGGCATGGAGCGCGAGTTGGATCACCTGGGCGAAGTGCTGGTCGAGAAGCTCAAGACGTTCAACGTGCAGAGCAAGCTCGCTGGTCGCACCACCGGCCCGGTGGTGACCCGATACGAGGTCGTGCCGGCTGCGGGCGTGAAGGTGAACCGGATCGCCAACCTGGATGCGGACCTGGCCTTGGCCATGAAAGCCCAGAGCATACGCATCGTGGCGCCGATTCCCGGGAAGGGCGCGGTGGGGGTGGAGATTCCGAACCCCAGGCCGGAGATCGTGCAGCTTCGTGACGTGTTGGAAGCACGCGAATATGCCGCGAGCAAGGCCGAGCTTCCTTTGGCGTTGGGCAAGGACCTTACCGGAAAGCCCTACGTCGCCGATCTCGCGAAGATGCCTCACGCGCTGATCGCCGGCGCAACCGGATCGGGGAAATCCATCTGCATCAACACCATCGTGACGAGCCTGGTGTGCCGCCACACTCCGGAGACCCTGCGCCTGCTCATGGTCGATCCGAAGATGGTGGAGTTGTCTACGTATCAGGACCTTCCCCACCTACGCCATCCGGTGGTGACGGACCCGCGTGACGCGGCGAGCGTCCTGAAGTGGGGGGTCATGGAGATGGAGCGGCGCTACGCCCTCCTGAGCGCCAACGGTGTTCGCTCCATTAGCGAATTCAACGAGCGCGTGCGGCGTGGTGTGGACCTGCGCCGGCATCAAGTGTGTGAGGACGGCGAGGAGGAGGATCCCAGCGGCTGGTTGTACGTGGACGGTATTCTACCGTACATCGTAGTCGTCATCGACGAGTTGGCCGACCTCATGATGACCGTGCAGACCGAGGTGGAAAGACCGCTTACGCTGCTCGCTCAGAAGGCCCGCGCGATCGGGATCCACCTCATCGTGGCGACTCAGCGTCCCAGTGTGAACGTGATCACCGGGCTCATCAAGGCCAACTTCCCCACACGGATCGCCTTTCGCGTGGCTTCGAAGACGGATTCGCGCACCATCCTCGATCAAAACGGTGCGGATTCTCTCCTGGGCAACGGCGACATGCTGTTCTTACCTCCCGGAAAGAGCGAGCCCGTGCGCATCCAGGGTGCGTACATCGCCACGGAAGAGACCGATCGGATCATGGACTGGTACCGAGCACAGGCGAAGGCGCTCCTCTCAGCCGAGATCGGAGCGGACGCCGAGGACGAGGCTCGAGAGAACGACATCCTGGAGATGGTGCGCAGCACCGAACTCGAGGAAGCGGCCGAGGCGGCTCTCACGGGTGACGGCCCCGCCGATTGGGATGAGCTCTTCCGAGCTTCGGCTGAGGTGTGCATACAGCATGAGCAGGGCTCCACGTCCCTTCTCCAGCGGCGCCTCAAGATTGGGTATGGTCGCGCCGCGCGCATCGTCGACCAGCTCCACGACGCGGGAATCCTCGGCCCGTCCGAGGGCTCGAAGGCGCGCGAGGTGCTCGTGGGCATGGACGCACTGGACGCGATCTGCTCGGCTCGCCACTTAGGGTAGGCGTGCAGATGGCTCGTATTCCCGAACCTGGGGCCATCGTCCGGGTATGGAGGGCCGACATGACCCTACTCACACCTTTGTGGCGGCCTCGGGCACTCGTGGCGATGGCGGCGTGGGCCTGCCTTCCCGCCACTGCTCTGGCTCAAGAGCGTGATTCCGACGCTTATCGCGTCCTCGAGGAGGCCGCGGAGAAGTTTGCCTCGGTCGAGTCAATGTGTGCTCGGTTCCAGCAGGTCACGGAGGTAACGCTGATCGGCCTGACGACCCGGGGCCATGGCACGCTTTGCGAGAAGCACCCCAACCTGTTCTCAATGCGGTTTGCCGATCCTGAAGGCGACGTGGTGCTCGTGGACGGCACCTACGTCTGGACGTACTACCCGAGCATGGACAAGCGACAGGTGATCCGGTTCGCGGCGGCTGGCGCCGGCGCCGGGGCAGGCTTCAACTTCTTCAAGGCGTTTCTCGACGAGCCGGAGGCCAAGTACGTCGCCGTGCATGAGGGCACGGAGGATATCGATGGTACGCACACACAACGGCTCGGGCTGCTTCCGCGCGGTTCGGCGGCCTTTCGTAGCGCCACCGTCTGGGTGGCAACCGAGAGCCGGCTGCTGGTCCGTGTCCGCATCAATGACGAGAATGGTTCGGTGCGCACTCTGACCTTGAGTGACGTGCGGCTCAACCCGGAGTTGTCCGAGGACCATTTCACGTTCCACCCTCCCCCCAACGCCCGAATCGTTACGCGATGATCCGCGAATTGCTCGTCGATTGGCTGCGGACCGAGATTCCAGGGCTGACGCTACGCACGACCGTGATTGTCGGTTTCCCGGGGGAGGGGGACGACGAGTTCCAGGAGATGCTCGACCTGCTCGAGGAGCTGAGCTTCGATCGCGTGGGCGCGTTCACGTATTCGATTGAGGACGGCACTCCGGCCGCCGACATGCCGGGGCAGGTGCCGGAGTCGCTGAAGCGCGAGCGGCTGGAGCAACTGACCGACCTTCAGCTGAGTATCGCGGTGGAGAAGAACCTCGACCTGGTAGGCACCGTGACGCGGGCGCTGATCGACTACGTGGAGGAGGGCGGGCCGCTCTCGGCCGATGGCTCGGGGGCGCTACCGGGGGTGGCAAGGACCGAAGGCCAAGCGATCGACGTGGACGGAGTCACGTACGTTCATCCGCACCCGAGCCTTCATCCCGGGGAGCTGGTTTCCGTGAAGGTGGTCGATGCGCTCGAATACAACCTGGTGGCCGAAGTGGTCGATGGCCCCCCAGCGTAGGAGACCGGATGAACAACGCTGAGCTGTGGGAGAGGGCTCAACGGTGGATTCCGGGAGGCGTCAACTCTCCGGTCCGGTCATTCCAGGCGGTGGGGAGTACGCCGTTCTTCGTCGAGCACGGGTCCGGCCCCTACCTGACGGACGTGGACGGCCGGCGCTACACAGATTACGTGCTGAGTTGGGGTCCCCTGATCTTGGGGCACTCCCATCCGGCGGTGACCGAAGCGTTGGCCGAGCAGCTGCACGCGGGCACGAGCTACGGTGCGCCGACCGAGGCCGAAGTGGAGCTGGCCGAACGCATGGTCAGACTCGTGCCGAGCGTCGAGATGGTGCGGATGGTCAACTCCGGAACGGAGGCCACGATGAGCGCGCTACGGTTGGCGCGTGCCGCCACCGGAAGGGATATGGTGGCCAAGTTCTCGGGGTGTTACCACGGCCACGCCGACGCATTCTTGGTCGCAGCCGGGAGCGGTGTCGCCACACTGGGCCTTCCCGACTCGCCGGGTGTTCCGGCCGCAACGGCAGCCCAGACGGCCGTCCTGCCCTTCAACGATCTTTCGGCGGTGGAAGAGCTGCTGGCACAGCGCGGCTCGGAGATCGCGGCGATTTTCGTGGAGCCGGTCGTGGGTAATTCGGGCCTCATCCCACCTCTGCCGGGATTCCTGGAGGGGCTCAGGACGCTCACCAGCCAGCACGGAGTGTTGCTCGTCTTCGACGAGGTGATGACAGGCTTCCGCGTGGCGTTGGGCGGTGCGCAGGAGCGCTACGGCGTCATGCCGGACCTGACTACGCTCGGCAAGGTCATCGGCGGCGGGCTTCCGGTGGGTGCCTTCGGAGGTGCCGCGGAGTTGATGAAGCGGGTTGCACCGTCTGGTTCCGTCTACCAGGCGGGTACCCTATCGGGCAATCCCCTCGCGACCGCGGCGGGAATCGCCCAGCTCAAGTACTTGGAGGAGAACGATCCCTTCGATGCCCTCGCGGCGGCGGCAGCGAGGCTGGCGGACGGGCTGGTGGATGCTCTTCGCACCGCCGGATTCCCGGCCACCGGTAGGTCCGTGGGCTCGATGTGGGGAATCTTCTTCCACGAGGGGCCGGTCGATTCGTTCGAGGATGCCCAGCAGGCGGACACAGAGGCTTTTTCACGCTTCCATGCCGCCGCGCTCGAACGCGGCGTATTTCTTGCCCCGTCACCCTACGAGGTCGGATTCGTCTCGACGGCGCACACCCCTGAGGTGGTGGACGAGACGCTGGCCGTCTTCAGAGAGGCGGCCCTAGCGGTGTCGGGATCGACAGAAGAGTCACAGCACAACTAAGCCGAAGGGAACGAATCCGATGACGAGTCGCTCGTGGGTGGGGATTGCATTCGTGTTGGTGGCGCTCACGGTGCCGGGCAGGATGGTGGGTCAGAGGCTCGATGAGTTCGACTACGAGAACCTGTCGTTTCGCGGCGTCATGCTGGAGGGCGGCTACCTTTGGGCGGACAACGCGGAGAACACGTCCAGCCTGGCACTCAGGTTCGATCTGGGATATCTCGCGCCCGGCTTTCGGCTGGTGCCTGGGGTGTCGTACTGGTCTTCCGAGCTCGACCGTGGCCAGGTGGCGGATCTCGAGAACCGCCTCAACGAGCTGGTGGTTGCCCAGGGTGGTGCTCCCGGCGCGATTCGGTTGGGCACGATCGACCGGCGGGATGTCGCGCTGGACCCAGACCGGCTCGCCCTGGGGTCCGCGCTGGTTGCCGCGCGCGGCGATGATGCCGTACCCGTGGGTGTAGACCGTGTGGTCGTTGGCCCAGTTGCGCTGGTTCGGCTGGAGGCCGTCGAGATTGACCTCGCGGGCGGCGATGATGACGTCCTGCGGCAGGTCCTCGCCGTCGAGGCGGTAGCGGCCGACGTCGAGCGTCTGCGGCACCGTGTAGTAGCCGCGCACCTGCTGGAGCTGCTGGAAGGCCGGCGAGATGAGCGTCGGGTCGAGCAGACGGGTGCTGACGCGCGACTCCGCCGACTCGCGCACCTCCTCCGCCGGGAGGGTGGTCGCCGCGGAGTAGTCCTCCATCTCGACGCCCGAGACGCCGTACGCCTCGCGCGTGGCCTCGATGTTGCGCGCGATGAAGGGTCCCTCACGGTCCGGCTCGGAGGGCCGCACCTGGAAGGACTGCATGAGGTAGGGCCAGATGCCCGCGAGCAGGACCGACGTGAGCAGCAGCAGACCGAGACCGATCCCGGGCACCACCCACGACCGGATGAAGACCGTGGCGAAGAACAGCAGCGCACAGACGACGGCGACGCCGATGAG
>JADFRS010000219.1 GCA_022561145.1 Gemmatimonadota bacterium | reverse complement strand
GATGTTCGTGTAGCCCCCATAGCTCTGGAAATCGGTGATGACATCGAAGTGCTGGAAACCCCGCATGAGCGAGCGATCAGGGTTTTCGGGATCGTAGAAATACGGATGATCCGGCAGGGCGATGGTGCGGTAGCCCGCGAGCTGCAGGATCTCGGCCAGGGAACGAAAATGGTCAGGGAACGTCGAGAACCCGTCGTTGAAGTAGTCGTTGCCGAGTTCGCAGACCGAAAGGCCCGAGAACATCGAGGCGTGCACGGGGATGGTCCAGCACCCCGGCGAGACGGCGTCGTCGAAAAGCGCGGCGTCGGCAGCGAAGCGCGCGAGGAACGGTGTGTCGCCACTCCGGAACAGGATCTGCTGGAACGCCCCGTTCGTCGTCCGATGCTGTGCAAACACGAGCATTGGAATTCGAGCAAAGTACGAGCCTGCGTTGACCCGCAGGACCGTGTTACCGTCGCCCTTGAGGTCATAAGCCAGGCCGAAGCGCGGCTGCCAGTTGTTCAGGTCGTCCGGGATCGTCCCATCCGACGGGAACAAGGGGTTATCGAGATAAGTCGCGAAGAACGTGTCTTCCGGATCGATGAGGTTGTCCGGGTGCCACGTGCCTTCCCAGCGAATGCCGAGGTTCAGTGTCAGGTTCGGGCTCGGCTGCCAGGTGTCCTGCAGAAACACGGCAATTTCGTTCACGTTGAACGACTGCAAACCGAGGTTGGCCTGCGGGGTCGGTGGTATGGCCGCCGACTGTAGAAACAGCACGATGTTGTCGCTGTTGCCAGTCTCGACGTAGTCAATGAAGCCGTCGACCGAAGCGAAGATGTAGCGGGCGTTGGAGAATCCTATGAACTGCTGCTGCACCTTCGTACGGTTGTACTCCACGCCGAACTTGAACAGGTGGTCACCGCTCAGCTTCGTGATGTTGTCGACGAGCTGAATGCGCGTGTCGAACCCTGGATCGATCGGCAGGAAGAACGGCAGACCGATTCGGAACCCGTCCGCGAAGTCCATCCCTACATCCGGGAAAGGCTTTCCGCCTATGAGGTCATTGAACTGCGGCGGCGCTGGAGTGTCCCCGCCCGGGAATAGCGGTCCCTCGTAAGACCTGGGTCGGTCCTCCCGGGCATACTGGAACCGGAACTCGTTCGACACGGTGTTCGACAACTGCGAGTTCAACGCACCGTTGACGGCATGCGAAAAGTCTTTTTCGATCCCGTTGGAACTCGCACCCCAGGCGTCGACGTCGAACGTCCCGTTGACCTGTTCTGACCACGCGTAATTGTATTTCAAAGACGCGCGGTGGTTCTCGCTCAGGTTGAAGTCCAGCTTGGCGATCAGCGCCCGGTTGTCATCCGTGCGCGTGACCGGGCCGAACTCGTCGTCGAACAGGCCGGGCCATCGGGTTTGCAGGAAACTCTCGAGCTTGTCCAGTTCGCTCGAGCTCACGACGTTGCGCGTGAACTGCTTCGTCTCCTCGCCTTCCTGCTGATCGTAAGCGATGAAGAAGAACGCTTTGTCCTTGACGATCGGGCCACCGAGCGTGAATCCGAACTGGTGCCTCGTAAGGTCCGGCTTGCCGCCGCCTCTGGACGACGGAAACTCGGAGACCAGGCCGTCGAACTGACCAAAATAGTGCGCGGAACCCTTGAACTCGTTCGTGCCGGACTTCGTAATGACGGTAACGAAGCCACCCGACGAACGGCCGAACTCGGCGGGCGCTCCCTGTGCTACGACGACGAGTTCCTGGATCGCGTCCTGGTTGAACGTGAACGCGGGTCGCTGTCCGCCGCGCTGCTCACCGAAGAACGGGTTGTTGAAGTCCGCCCCGTCCACCATGACGTTGTTGAAGATGCCGCGCTGACCGCTGATGTTCAGCACGTTTCCGTCCGGTCCTTGGGATATCTGCACTCCAGGCGTCAGCAGGGCGTAGTCAAGGAAGTTACGCCCGTCGTTGGGCAGCCCGTCCACCGCGTCCGCCGAGAGTCGCTGGGCCTGGGTCGGGTCCCGGACGTCGACCAACGGCGCTGCCCCGGTCACCGTGATACCCGCCAGCGCGACGGGTTTGAACTCCAGAACCAGAGTCACCGTTTCACCCACGCGCAGCACGACGGCTTCGACGCGCTCGTCTCCAAATTGACCGAGTGCCTGGGCCGTAATGTCGTACGTGCCGAGCGGCAGCAGGGTTCGGATGAACGCGCCGGAAGCCGTCGTCGTGACCACCGCCCGAAACCCGGTTTCCCGTTGCTCCATGATCACTGTCGCGCCACCCACGCCAGCCCCTACCGGATTTCGCACGATTCCGCGGATAATTCCGGTCGTGGCCTGAGCCTGGGCGGCCAGATCTGCGGCACTAACGAGGGAGAAGAGGAGAAGGGCTACGGCGGGCAGCAGTGAGCGACGGCAAGAACGCAGCGTTCTGACTTCACCGGGCATCGGTATCCTCCATCGATTGGCGATGCGAAAATAAACGTGGGACGCGTATTGGCGGCCTCTGGAAACCGGACGTGCAGAGTAAGCCGATATTAGGTCGGCAACCCCGAAGTTGCAACCGCGTCGACCGATGATCGTCTTGTATCGGAAGACGGTATTCTCGACCATGCTCGGCAGCCTGCGAAATTGAATGTCACTGAGCTTCTTCACCCGCCGAGACAGAGTGGTGTGATCGGGGATCGGGAGATCGACCTCGAGGATCTCTGCCAAGAACTGGCCCCCCCCGTAGAGGACGGCTAGCCTACGGGAAGCAGATGATCGGCGGCGGGTGCGCTCGGGTGCCCTCGCCCATAACCCCGCCTTCGGAGGCGTGTTCATGTATCGAGGCTCTTTTCTACTCAAAGGCATGATCGTCGCGCTGGTCTCGGTCGCTCCGGTGTTGGGCGGCGTGCACGCCCAGGAAAACGGTGAGAAGCGCCCCCTCACGATCGCGGACTACGCGAGTTGGCGGACCATCTCGGGCTCGCAGATCTCGGATGACGGGCGCTGGGTCGCGTGGACCTACACCCGCGTACGGGGCGATGACACGCTGCACGTCCAGGCGCTCGACTCGGATGGGGCCCACATCGTGGCTTCGGCCTCCGAAGCGGCCTTCTCCGATGACGGGGCTTGGGTGGCGTACTTCATATCCCACCCGTTCGCCGAGGCGGAGAAGCTCCGCCGTGACGAGGAGACGGTCACGCGTCAGGTCGGGTTGCTGGAGCTCGCCACGGGCGAGACGCGCGTCTGGGATGACGCTTCCTCGTTCGAGTTCGCCGATGGGTCCAGCCACCTGTTCGTGAAGAAGCGCCAGGCCGATGACGATGCGGACCACAAGGGAACCGACCTGATCCTCAGGAACCTGCGGGAGGGCTACGACGAGCTGATCGGGAGCGTGGACCAGGCGGCCTTCAACGACCCCGGCACGCACCTCGCGTTCACGGTGGATGCCGCCGACAAGGACGGCAACGGCCTCTACGTGATCGACCTCGGAACGGGATCACGAAGGGGCCTCGACAACGCCAAGGAGCGTTACGCGCGGCTGACGTGGTCGGAGGATGGAACTGCGCTGGCGGTGCTGCGGGGTGAGAAGCCAGAAGACAAGGTGGAGCGCGCGAACACGCTGCTCGCGTTCACCGGATTCGATGGCACCCCGACCCGCGTCGAGTTCGATGGGAGCGGGGACGGCGGCCTCGAAGAGGGCTGGGTGCTCAGCGAGAAGGGCGGTTTGGACTGGAACGAAGACGCCACCACGTTGCTGATCGCCACCAAGCGCCAGGAGAGCGAGCTGGAGGACTGGCCGGAGGAAGGGCTGCCGCTGGCCGACGTCAACATCTGGCACTGGGCCGACGACCGCATCCAGGCCGTCCAGCAGAGTCGGGTGTCGAGGGACCGCGACCGCACGTACGTAGCCGCGATCCACCTCGATGAGGGTCACCTGGTGAAGTTGGCCGACGAGCGTATGCGCACGGCGGAGGTGACACGGAATGGGCGGTGGGCGATCGGGCGCGACGAACGCGACTATCTCTCGGACTGGAAGCCGGGGATCGCCGACTACTACCGGGTCGACACCCGGACCGGCGAGCGGACGACGGTCCTCCAGGGCCATCTCCGCACGCTCGGACTCTCGCCGGACAGTAGGCACTACCTCTACTGGAAGGACGGCCACGTCTGGGACTACCGGATCGAGGATGATCGGCACCTCAACCTGACGGCTTCGGCGCCCGTCGATTTCACCAATCAGGAGTATGACCGCTTCGGCGAGAAGCCTCCGCACGGCATCGCCGGTTGGTCGGAAGACGGCGAGGCGGTGATCCTCTACGACCGGTACGACGTGTGGCGCCAGCCTCTGGACGGGAGCGTTGCCACGAACCTGACTCGAGGCCGGGGAGCGCGCGATGAGATCCGCCTACGGTACCTCCGCACGGATCCCGAGGAGCGCACGATCGACTTGAGCGAGCCGATCCTGCTGGACGGCTACGGTCAGTGGACCAAACAAGAGGGTTTCTTCGAGTTGGACGGCGAAGACCTCGAGCGACTCACCTGGGAGGACAAGCGCTTCGGCACACCCCGGAAGGCCGAAGACGCCGAGCGCTACCTCTTCACGGTGCAGACCTTCCGGGAGTTTCCGGATGTCTGGGTGAGTGACCGGGATTTCTCGGACAGGGAGCGGGTCACCACGGCGAACCCGCAGCAGGAGGATTTCCTGTGGGGCCACCGGATCCTCTTCGATTACACGAACGACGACGGTGTGCGACTCCAAGGCACTCTAGCGATCCCGGACGACTACGTCGTGGGCCGGCGTCTGCCGATGATCGTGAGGTTCTACGAGCAGTACTCGCAGAACCTGCATCTCTATCCCCAACCTGTCTATCGGCACTCTCCGAACTTCGCGGGCTACGTGAGCAACGGCTACCTGATCATGCAGCCGGACGTTCACTTCCGAATGGGCAGTCCGCACAGCGACATGCTCGAGTCGGTCGAGGCCGCCGTGCGCAGGGTCGTCGAGTTGGGCTATGCCGATCCGGAGGCTGTGGGGCTGAGCGGCCACTCGTACAGCGGCGGAGGTGGCGCGTACATCGCGACCCGCTCCGACATGTTCGCCGCCGTGGCCCATGGTGCGGCGCCGATCAACCTGGTGAGCGAGTTCAACCAGCTCTTCGTGGGAAGTGGGCAGAACAACCACCGGTATGACATCTACGGGCAGGGCAGGTACGCCACGAACCCGTACGACGACTTCCAGCTCTACTGGGACCAGTCGCCCATCTCCGGCGTGGAGGACATGAACACGCCGGTCCTGTATCTCCACGGCGAGGAGGATCCGACCGTGAACTGGGAGCAGGGCCTCGAGTGGTACAACGCCCTACGATTCCTGGGAAAGCCCATCATCTGGCTGTCGTATCCCGACGAAGGCCACGGCCTCCGGAAGCTGGAGAACCGCATCGACTTTCAATTCCGGCTTCGCGACTTCTTCAACCACCACCTCAAGGGTGACCCTGCACCGCTCTGGATGACGGAGGGCGTGCCGTTCCTGCGGAAAGGCCTGCACATGAGGGAGTACGCTCCGAAAGTGTTCACGACGGAGGAGAGGCGGCCGATGGGGTGAGCCTTGGTGGCTCGACTTATTGGGTTGCGGCCCGGG
>JADFRS010000218.1 GCA_022561145.1 Gemmatimonadota bacterium | reverse complement strand
GTTCTCCGATGGCCTTCCTCTCCCTCGGCGGAGGGGTGGAGGATTCACAAAGCTAGGGGGTCAACTCTGTCCAACTTTTGGGGCGCACGTCCTCGGTCCATTGCCCGGGGCCAAGTCTTCGCTGCCTTTCGTCGCTAGTGCGACAGGATCATGTAGCTCGAAATCGCTAGATGGTTCTGTACCGTTAGAGCGATCCGTTGGCCGGGCTGTACCATGATGGGATCCAACAGGAATCCCTGATTGGATCCGACCGGGCGCAGTTGCAGCTGGAGGTGCGCGCCACCAGCCACAACAGACCGTGGAAGGCGGATCACGCGGCGAGACATGCTCCTCACCTCACCCACACGAGTTCTGGTTCCATACCGGACGACATACACGATCACGTCCGACCAGTTGTTGTTGTCCACTTCCAGCGTTACGGCCTCAGCGGCCGTCGGTGCTGCTCCCCTTGACGTTTCCGTCCATCCACTGGTCGCACACCCACCCGCGATCATCAGGATCGCCGCGGGGAAGACCAGATTCCTTAGCGTTCTCATTTCCAGCCCTCCACTGCCAGTGCATAGCTCTCGCTCTGCTAGAGTTGCTCTCAGGTGACTTCCTGTTCAGAGGAGTTACGTTGCAAGGTTGGTGCCCAGGAAGACACCGGCCGTTTCATGAAGGCAATCTCCATCATTCGAGCGGGTTTCTGGCCTCACCTTCTCACCGGCCCGTTGCCCTCAGCAAACGGCTGTTCACTCATTGATGTCCAGATTCATGCCCAAATCGGCAATTATGTCCGGAGTTGGTGCATGGCTCGGAGTTGAGGGCAGATTCCCCCTCCCCCGAGCGGGAATCACGCCACTCGGCGGGTGTCGGGCATTCCAAGACAGGTCATCGTATTGAGGATCTTGCTCGTGACGACCACGCCCGAAGGGCAGCGGCACCATGCCGCGTCTAGAGGGTCGCTACGAAATCCACCGTGGTCTGTGGCTCGGGCCTAAACGTGTAATCGGGGTCACAATCGACAGATCGAATGACGCCGCCGGAATCGATCACGAATCGGCCCGGCATGGGCAGCGTCCATCCGTCAACGCCGTGGTCTCCCGGAAGGTCAATCCCGAAGTTGCGGTACACTTCGATGAGGTCCTCGGGCAGGTCGAACGCGAGTCCGAACTGTTTGGCCACCTCGCTGTTGTGATCCCACAGGATATCAAAGTCCAGCTTGTGCTGTTCGATCATCACGCTGCTGTGCGCGGGTCCTTGCGGTGTGATCAGGATCAGTGTGGCACCGAGTTCTTGGAATTGTCCGGCGGCTCGCCCCAGAGCATACAGCTCTGCATTGCAGTAGGGTCACCACTTGCCGCGAAAGAAACTCACCACGAGAGGTCCCTTCGCCAGAAGGTCCGCAGAGCTCACCGTTTCGCCGCGTGTGTTCTCGAGGTGGAACGCCGGCATGCGGTCGCCGACTCTTAGGACGCGGTCCATGATCCCTGATGTGCGGAGCTCCTCGGTGACTCTGTGCATAACGGCAATGCTGTCTGCCGGGATGCGCTCGGCTGCGCCCTCGCGGATTCTCTCGAGCTGTTCGCTCAGGCCCATCAGTTGACCTCCCTCGGGTCTCGGCCAGCCTAGCGGTTCGCAGGCCGACATCATAACCTGCGCGACGACCCCGACACCACACCGGAGGCAGGCGACATGCGGTTCCACCCTCGAAAGTCCCTCGCACGGATCGCTCTCGCGTTGCTCGCCGTTGCGGCCCTGGGCGCGGCGGAGCTTCAGGCACAGCACGACTACACGCTTTCCTATGGGCACGCCGAGGACGTCGGCATGTCACCGTCCGTCCTGGCCGGAGCCGTAGGCCTCTACCAGGAGGCGGTCGAGCGAGGAGATCTCGTTGGCGCGGTGATCCTCATCGTGCGAAAGGGTCGCGTCGTGGTCCACGAGGCAGTCGGCATGCGGGACCAGGAACTTGGGCTTCCCATGGAGCGGAACACCATGTTCCGCATGGCCTCCAACACGAAACCGTTGATCGCTACGGCGATCGCACAGCTCGTGGAGAAAGGTAAGCTCAGCTACACCGATCTGGTGCGCGAACGCATCCCCGAGTGGGACAACTACCGGGCCGGCTTCATCACGATCGGGCAGCTCCTGTCGCACAGCAGTGGGCTACGCATCCCGACGCTGTTCTTGCGCCCGCTCATGGAGCCCACGGCCGAGCATCGCGACGCACCGACGCTCCAACTGGAGGCGGCCCGCTTCGGCGAGATCGGAGCCGTGGTGCCTCCGGGGGAGGCGTACCGCTACAGCAACCCCGGCTACAACACGCTCGCTGCATTGGTGGAGATCGCTTCGGGCAAGCTGCTCGAGGACTACCTGAACGGTGCCGTGTACGGGCCGCTGAGAATGGACGACAGCTACAACCATCGGGCCGGGCACGAGGTCGACGGGAAGCTCGACAGGATGGGTGCCGTTTACTACCGGCGCGGTGAGGGCGGCGATTGGATGCCGGGCGGCACGCCTGGAGGGCCGGTCGCGTACCCCTTCGCGCGTGGCTCTGGCGGGATGATCTCGACGGCTTGGGACTACGCGATCTTCGCCCAGGCCTTCCTCAACGGTGGCATCTACGACGGCCAGCGCATTCTCACGGAGGAAAGTGTGCGCACGATGACTTCACCGAAGAGCCACATCGATGGTGAAGGTGATGCCGCGTCGTACTACGGGTACGGTTGGAGGCTCTCCGACGGCACGTACGGCCACGGTGGCTCGGACGGAACCGATGCGTGGATCGACCCCGAGCGCGAGATCATCGGGTTGGTCTTCACGCAGACGCCGAGGGGACCTAACCCGCTGCGGCGGTTTCGCGAGATGGTGAATCTGTCGATCGAGGGACGCTAGGCTCCCCCTCTGTCGGTGACCGGGCGCGGGCGGCTCTCCTCCTCCTCCTCCTCCTCCAGCGTCTTCAGCACGTCGCGCCATTGGAACTTCTCCCCCATGCCGCGCACGTAGTAGTCCATCCACGCCATCTCGCTCACCGCTTTGACCAGCCGGTTCCGCGGATCGGGAATGCCGTGGCTACGGCCCGGGTACATGAACAGTTCCGTGTCCACGCCGAGCTTCTTGAGGGCCATGTGCAACTCGACCGACTGCGGGCTCGGCACGCGGGGATCGCCCTCGACGACATGAACCATCGTGGGCGTCGTCGCGGCGGCGATGTACTTGAGCGGCGACTGATTCCAGTAGGGCTCGAAATTCTCATAGAGAAAGTCGTCGCCGATGTAGAACTGCCGATTCCGCTGCACGTCGCTCTGCGCGTACATCGAGATCCAGTTCATGGTGCCCGCCCCCGAGCTGATCGCCTTGAAGCGATCGGTGTGGGTGAGAATCCAGTTGGACCAGTGCCCGCCGGCGCTCCATCCGAGGGCGCCCATGCGGTCGCGGTCGACGATGCCCTCCTCGATGAGCATGTCGACGCCGGTCATGATGTCGTCGAAGCCGAGCGTGAAGTAGTCTCCGACGATGTCGGTGCGGTGCGCGTTGCCGTAGTTCCTGGAGCCTCGGTAATTGGGCTTCAAGATGGCGTATCCGGCACCGGCATAGACCTGCGCCCCGGAGCCGCCGTTGAACCGGAGTACGTCGGCCGACGCGGGACCGCCGTGGATCGCCACGATGAGCGGGTAGCGCCGACCCTCCTGGTATCCGACCGGATACACGAGTATGCCGCCTATCTCCTTACCGTCGGTCGAGGTCCAACTGACCTCCCTCTCCTCGCCCAGAGCGAAACCCCGGACCTGTGGGTTCGGGTCGGTGAGCTGCAACCAGTCGGACCGATTCCCGATGCGATCCAGCCTCGAGACCTTGAACAGGGTGTTCGGCGTCATGGGATCGGCGTAGTCGAGGAGGATCACGCCGGTGTCCTCGTCATGGCTCACGGACAACACGCCTCGCTCCTCGGTGACCCGCCGCACCTCACCCGTCTCGATGTCGAGTGCGTGAAGTTGGGTCGTCACCCGAACGCCCCCCCTGAAGTACATCGTGCCACCATCCATCGACCAGAATCCAAGCCGGATGTCGTTGTCCCAGGAGTCTCCGAGCCGGCGGAACGCGCCGCCGCGGTCGTCCACCTCGCGCACGTAGACGGTGGAATTCGTCATCGTGTAGCGGGTCATGTCTTCGGGACCACCGTAGGCGATCCACTTCCCATCCGGCGAGAAGCTCGGACCGCTCTCGCGGATCTCGTAGTTTTCCGTGAGGCGCTCGACGTGGCCGGTGGCCGCCTCCAGGAGGTAGAGGTCCGAGTAGAGGCCGGCGCCCGTGATGTTGCGCTCGTACCGTTCGGGCGACCCGCCAATGAAGCCCACCCACTGGTCGTTCCGCGCGATCGTGAAGCGAGACACGCTCATGTCGGTGTCTTCGGTGAGCCTTATCGTCTTGTGCGGGTCGAGGTCGAGTGCCCAGAGGCTGGAGAGCGGCGTCTCCATGTTCTTGATGTCCACGGTGAAGCGCGCTTCGCGCCGGCGCTTTTCGTCGTCATCGAACGCGTCAGGGCGCACGAAGTAGATGCGGTTCCCTGCGTGCGTGAAATCCCACTGCTGGACGCCGGCGTCGGCGTCGGTCAGCTTCTCGGGTTCGGCGCCGGTGATGCCGTCGATGGGCAACCGGTAAAGCTGCTCCTGCCCGGAGCTTCCGCTGCGATAGACCAACCACGCGCCGTCCGGGCTGAATTGGAAGTCACGCACGCCCTCACTCTCGTCCGTGATCTTGCGGGCCTCGCCACCGTCCCGCCGCATCATGTACAACTGGATCCCCGGGCTGCCTCCGCCCCCACGACCGCCCCGCCCGGCCGCAGGGCCACCACCCCGCCCGCTCTCAGCACGGCCCGCAGCGTCCCGGTTCGAGGCGAACACGAAGAAGTCCCCGCCGGCCGACCACGTAGGCGACGTCTCGTTCTTGTCGTCGGTGAACGTCATCTGCCGACGGGATGGAAGACCATCTTCCAGCGACACCAGGTGGATGTCCGACTGGCTCGAGGCCTCCTGCCAATCGGGCGTCGTGATCGTGTACAGCATCCACTGGCCGTCGGGGCTGATAGCCCAAGAGCCTGCCCGCCGCATTTCCTGAACATCGAGGAAGGTCATCGGCCGGGGCACATCGTCGCCCTGAGCGGCCACATCCACCGGATACAAGGAAGCGAATACGACGACGGTGACAGCCGACAAAATGCAGCGGCGCGCGATCGATCGAAGACTGGTCACGGGGGCCTCGCAGGAACGGGGTGTAGCCAAATGTCTGCTCATGTATACCGCCCATTAATACCGCGCCGGTCTCGAAAGCGCACGCGGTGGGCCGGTCACTCAGGCGTCTCGCTCACGATGTCCTGCCCTGGGAAGGGGTTCTTTCGTCGCCTATCCCGTGCTAATCACTACCAGTCACATCAACCTCCCAGAGCATCGATTCTGTCCTGAAAGAATTGGGTGAACCCAGACTCCGGATCGGCTGCGATACCCCTTCGGTATGCGGACACGGCCTCCTCCGAATCACCGGCGGCCTCCAGCGTCTGTCCGAGCTCCCACCAGATGGACTGTGACTCCGGAAAGAACCCGAGATTCATCTCGAGGACCGAAACGGCGTCTCCGAAGTGTTCCTGGCGAGCGAGTT
>JADFRS010000052.1 GCA_022561145.1 Gemmatimonadota bacterium | reverse complement strand
CAGCGCCGGCGTCTCGTCCGATTCCTCGAAATACTTCACCAGGGTGAAGCGTAGAGACCGGGCCAGGGCCTGCGTGAACTGGTTTCTCCGGCCCTCGTCGAGGTCCTGCCAACGGCGCCCGAGAATCCTGGAGCTCATGCCGTCCAGGAAAAAGATCTCTCCCACGAGTACCTCCGCCCGCGTGGCGAATTCGTGGTCGTCGACCTCGCCGCCCATACCAAGGAGGCGAACCCAACGCGCGTAGGTGACGTCGATCCTGTGTTTTGCGGAGTCCTCACACGCCGCCAGAGGCCGCGTGTCCACGCTGGCATTCACGGAGGAGGCGGGAGCGGTCAGTGCTGCCGCGAATAGGCCGATCGCGGCGAGCCATCTACCGGGGTGCAGATCATGCGGGTGCCGGTCGATTATGCACTGCTCCTGCTGAGAGGAAACTGAAACCGAGGCGGGTTTACTGCCATTGAACACCCTCAAGTTGGCGTCGGTTCCGCAAAAGTGGCCTGTAGAACGGACTCTGAGAGTTCCCTAGAAAAGGACCCCCTCTCGGGGGCCGAGAAGCGCCAGGACACCTGAGATCAAGACTCCCAGCCAGATCACAACGTAAAGTGGTACGAATCGGGTTCGAGTCTCGATGAACTCCGGAAACAGCGGCGTCTTGCCCATGAACTTCCCCCGAGGCCTTTGGGGGAAGAAGAAGGTCTTATAGGTCTCGATCGTGGCTATGGTGAACCCGATCGATCCAATGAAAATAAAGACGTAGCTTGTCGTCAAAGAGCCGAGCAGGATCCCGTACATGAAGGCGATGCCCGGGCTCCGGAAGAACTTGAAGATGAGGAAGCCCTCGACCGGGGCGTCCTTCCACGCGCCACCGATGGCCGAGATCCAACCCCCGGCGCTTCCCACGAGGAACACGATGAGCAGGGGGTGTAGGGCGGGCCCGCTCCGCTGGAGCCAGTAGACGGCGAACAGAACCAGCATTTCCGTCCCGACGTACAGCGCCGCAGCCAACCAGCGCAGCGCCGAACTCTCGACGACCTTTCCACGGATCGCGAACTGCATCGGGATCGTGTACTTGGACTGGTCCTCCACCCGCAGGAAGGTCTTGTAGATCTCCAAGAAGGCCCGCTCGAGGCCGTAGGTGACTCCGAACAAGAGGACGATGGCGGCTGCACTCGTCGGGTCGAATTCGGTGCCGGCAACGATCGCGACGGCGATCGCGGCCGCCAGTATGGGACTGCGAACGTAGGTGCTCCACTGGAAGCCCTCGTGCGGGGCGTCCTTGTACATGCCCCATGTCGCGCTGTGCAACCCGGCCGCCAGGCCCGTCCCGAGTGCCAACAAGAGTCCCGTCATGAGTCATTCAGCTCTATGGAGCGGTAGATATCTCGGACCAGCCGGACATCCTGCTCGGCTATGTCGAGTGTCATCAGGGGATCTCTCCCCGTGCGGATGGCCGCCAGAAAGTCGGTAAACATAGCGCGGTAGCCCGCGAGGTCCCTGAAGCCGGGAAAGGTCAGACGGGTCCGGCTTCCCGAAGCGAAGACGAAGATGCCGTTGGACTCGAAGGTTACGGACCCCTCGCGGCCGTAGAGTTTGGAGATTCGAATCCCCCGAAGCGGTGAGGGGACCTCCCAGGAAAAGGAGAGCGTGCCCACCGCACCGTTGGTGAAGTTCATCACCACGTGAATGCTCTCTTCGGTCTCTCGATTGCCGTCTCTGAGCCCCTTCGTCACTCCGGCCCGGTAGCCGCTTACCGCCTGCACGTCCATGCCGAGATTCGCCATCAGGTTGATCCAGTGGATGCCGCCTTCGAAGAGGCCGCCTCCGCCCGAGGCCGCTGCACTTGCTCGCCAGTCGTCAGGTTGTTGCCGTTTGACCGCGTTCACTTGAAGGAAGAGGGGATCGCCGATGATCCCCTCCTCCAAGATGCCGAGCAGCCGGCGTCGAAGCGGCTTGTAAAAGTAGTTTTCGGCAACGAAGACGCGCTGGCCCGACCTAGACATCGCTTCCCGCACCCGGCCGAAGTCTTCCGGATGAAGAAATGCCGGCTTCTCGACGATCACGTCCTTGCCCGCGCTCAGCGCGGCCAGCGTCAGGTCGAGGTGAAGCGGGGGAGGGGTCGCAACCAGGATCACCTGCGTCACGGGGTCCTCGATGGCGGACTCGTACGAACCGTAGGCCCCCACACCCCCGTGCTCGTCGGAGACTCGGCGCGCCTTGTCCAGGTCCCTGCTCGCGTAGTGGAGCCGCACTTCCGGCGCCAACCGGGCCAGCGTCCGGCTGTGCATACGAGTCGCCTTTCCGCAGCCCAAAAAGGCGAGGCCGATCGACGCGGGGCGCGCCGTCATCAGGTAATGCCCTCTCTGCGGAGGTCTTCGGCGATCATGTGGCCGATTCGCAGGGCGTTGGCCGAGATCGTGAGGCTTGGGTTCACCGCCGCTGGGGTAGGCAGGATGCTGCCGTCCGTGACGTACAGGTTGTCCACTCCTCGGAAGCGTCCATCCCGGTCCACCGGCGCTCTCTCGGGGTCATCACCCATGCGCACGGTTCCCAACGCGTGGGAAAAGGTGTCGATCACATGCGTATAACCCACAAGCGAGCCGGCCGCCCGATGGATCCGCTTAGCCCGGCCCGCCAGGAACCGGCGCGCCTCGAGGTCTCGTGGGTCGTATCGGTGCTCGATCCTGAGCCGGGGCAAACCCAACTCGTCGGTTCCCGAAGGGTCGAGGACCACTCGGTTTCGATGTTGTGGCCGATCTTCAGCGATCACCAGAAGGCCGGTGATTCGTCGAGCCAAGGGCGCCACCAGCGATCCGAGGAACCAGTTCAGTTCACCGCGTACCGTCCCCATCGAGGGTGTCTGGGTCTGCTGGATGTTGCCCAGAGGGCCCTTGGGCCCTTTGCCGTCCGGGTCCCCCAGATAGTAGTCGTTGATTCCGATCTGCTTGTGAAAGTGGCGTTCGTGCTTGGGTAGCCAGGGGTAGGCGCCGAACACGATCGCGCTGCAGTGACGTGTCAGATAGCGGCCGACGGCGTCCCCCGCGGGGTTCGACTCGGCGAGGCGGGAGGCCAGAAGCAGGTGCGCGGACCCCAGGGCTCCAGCCGCCAGAATGATGCGGTCGGCTGTCAGAACCTCCGTTTCTCCGGTGGTCCGGTCGACGCACTCGACGCCTGCGACCCTCCGGCCATCGAGGTGCAGACCGGTGACCGCGATGTTGGCTCGAAGCTCGAGGCCACGTTCTACCAGGCCGCGGAGCACCTTCACCGCGATGTCGTTCTTCGCCTCGATCTTGCACGCGAACGTGTCACAGGTGGCGCATTCAATGCATGTGGGCGCGGACCCACTGTTCTGGTAGTTGATGGCCAGGGGCAGCCGAAACGGGTGCAGTCCGCGCGCTTCGGCGGCCTTTGCGATGATCCTGGACACCTCGGAGAGGCCACTCGGAGGACAGGGGTAGTCTGAGGTCCTCGGAGGCTCGGTCGGATCTTCCCCCGCGCGCCCGGCGACATCGAGAATCCTCTCTGCCTCACCGTAGTACGGTTCGAGGGTGTCGTAGGAGAACGGCCAGCGGGCCCCGGAATCCCCTACGATCTCCGGCCTAGGCAGGAAGTCGGTCTCCCTGAAGCGCAGCGAGACCCCGCCGTAGAACACGGAGGCGCCTCCCACGCAGGAGCAGACGCCGGCTTCGCTATTGCCGCGGTCCGTGTTCGCCTCGTAGTGCGGACCCTCGGTGTAGTAGGGCGTCCGCATGACGGTGCCTTCGGGCTCCCAATTGTGCGGTCCCCGCTCCACGAACGGTCCCCGCTCGAGCATGAGCACGTCGGCACCCGAGTCGACCAGCTTCCACGCTGCCATCGCGCCGCCGAAGCCGCTTCCGATTACGATGACTTGTCGATGGGCGGCGTGCCGCCATGTAGAACCCATGTTCCCCACCAGTTGGGTACGTCGTACGCGTTCAGGGTGCAAAACTCTCTACGACGCTGTATCCGGGCAACAGCCTTCTAGGGGACCAGCCACTGTACCGTGCGCGGCGCAGTGATGCGGCATGGACCATCGGCAGCGCGTGCATGATACACCTCCCCGTCTACAACGAAGGGGCCATCGAAGGCCAGCTCCACTGCGTTTGCGTTCTGGCTGAGGTAACCGCGTTCGGGCGTCAACCTCGCACCGGGTCGCCCCCGGGCGATGCGAGGCAGGCTCCGCCAGAAGGCCCGGGCACCCTTCTCCACAAGTGTGAAGTGGACCGGCCCGTCCTCTTCGCCCCAATAGGGCCGCGTGCCGAGTATCAGCCGGTGGAGTGTGGTGGCCAAGAAGAATATGCAGAGGTGGTCGGTCGGCGTGTGGCCGTCCACGGCGCTCGTGACGCTGCACCCGACGGACTCCCCCCGAGTCCCCCGGACGGCCAGAGAGAGCAGCACCCGGGCGATGGAGAGACCGGACGTGTTTCGATCACTCAGTTGAAGGCCCCGAAGGCGCTGATCGAAGAATCGTACACCGTCAGCGACGGTTCCAGCGCCGAAGAACATGCCACAAAGGGCCTCGTTTTTCCCATGTTCCACACACAACATCGGTCGGCTTACGAGCGCCCTTTCGGCGCCTGGCTCTTGCTGGCGTTCTCCATCGTAGAAAGCCCGGATCGCGAGCAGGCGCTCCATGAGGGAACCGCCCGCACCCAGATCCTGGGCTGTCATGTTGGTCGATCCTCCGGGTACAGGAGCGATCACCGGCCAGGGCTCTTCGGGCTTCGCTGCGTGGAGGGCGGTCAAGGCCCCGTGCACCGTGCCGTCGCCACCGACGATGCATAGGGTTCCGACCCCCATCTCGGTCAGCTCACCCAGGGCCTCTGCGATCTCTGTGGGTTCGGCCGCCTCGCGGTAGAGCTCTCCTCCCAGCTCTCGACCGATTTCGCGCACGGCGTCCAACTCCCTGAGGACCCGCCCGCCACGGGGGTTGCAAAGCACGGCGATGCGGTGCCCCTCGGATCTGGTTGGAGCCTTCGGGTTTGGCATGGTAGCTCGTGGATGCCCGTCAACCCTGGGGGGCGGAGGCGGCTGGCAGAGTCTTCTCGAAGATACGATAGCGCTTGTAGGGCCGGGCGCCGAGAGCTTCGAGGATGTTGAGCAACCCCCCATTGTCCTCAAGAATCCAGGACAACTCGCCACCCTCGATCCCTTGACGCATGGCCGGCGCCAGGGACGCGCCGATCACCGACATGGCTAGGGCTGCGCCGAGAGGGGAGTCGTGGTATTGCGGCCGTACCCCCATCAGCACGATTCGACTCGTCTTTACTCGATGCCGCCGCAGCCGCCACAGCGCCTTGGCCCAGCCGAACGGCAACAGCCGACCATCGAGATCGCGAATCGCCTCGTTGAGGTTCGGCAGACAAATCATGAAGGCGGCTGCCACCCCGTCGACCTCCGCGATCTGCACCAAGTCATCGCTCACGAACAGGCGCATCTGTTTTCCTATGTCGCTGAACTCGGCCTCGGTGAAGGGCACGAAGCCCCAGTTATTCGCCCAAGCGTCGTTGAAGATGGTGCGCAGGAGCTCGAACTCCTCGCCCACTTTGCCCCCATCCATGGGACGTACTCGGATGCGACGCGCGTAGCGCTTCAGTAGCGACCGCATCACGGGCGGATGCTCGAAATCGGAATCGATCCAGAACGCGAGCAGATCCTTGGCGGTCTGGTAGCCCAGATGATGAAGGTGAGCCTCATAATAAGGGAGGCCATGGCCCATCATGACCATCGGCGGGTGCTCGAAGCCATCCACCAGAAGCCCACATTCTTGATTGATGGAGAAGTTGAAAGGCCCCCGTATTCGGTGCGCGCCCGCGGCGGCCAACCATTCCTCGGCGGCGCGGAACAGGGCTGTGAAAACGGCTGGATCGTCGGTGGCATCGAGAAAGCCGAATTGACCTCGGTCCGCGCCGTGGTGCTGGCGCTCGAGTTCGTCTATCTGAGCACTGATGCGCCCGACAGGTTGTCCGTCGCGGTAGGCGACCCACCCCTGCCAGTGAGCGTGCTGGAAATAGGCGTTGTGCCGAGGCGAGAGGTGCAGCCTCCGCTCCAGGTGCAAAGGCGGAATCCACGCCGCATCGTCGACAAAAACGGAGTGAGGCACCTTGATGAATGCCGAAAGGTCACGCCGTGTACGCACGGGGCGCACGACCACGATCTCCCGGGCGGATCCCGCCCCTGCCATTGGTTTCGGGCCTCGTTCGTTCAGTAGTTTCGCGGGGTGTAGCGGATCGCCATGAGTGCCTTTCAATCCTTTACAAAGAAAGAAGATCTTAGGTATCTTCACACGTGCTCACAAGCATGTGGATGGGAAGGGTGGAAGGCGCAGCGCGTGGAACCTTTTTCCGTATGTTCTGGCTTTCGTGAGGATGGGCGAACCGTCGCTGCCACGTAGGAGTAACCGCGGGCCCCCGGGGGCTCGTGTTCTCTCGTCGGCAAGGTATCGCCCACATGGGACAGGCGGCAGGCGAAAAGGACTCTTGCTTGGACATCGTTTCAAACCCTTCTAACCACGATCTTCCGCATCGGCTGGCGGATTTTGCCACCCTTTCTGAGGCTCTCGACTACGCCGCGACGGGTGCGACTGGATTCGACTATTACGACTCCAAGGGCCGCCTCAAGGAGGCGATGCCCTATAGCGAGCTCCAACGTCGTGCCAGATCCCTCGCTCGCAAGCTCCTAGGCACGGGCCTGTCCCGTGGGGACCGTATCGCGGGCATCGCGGAGACCGACCCGGAGTTCGCGGTCTTGTTCTTCGCCTGCCAGTACGCTGGACTCGTCCCGGTGGCGCTACCCATCTCCCTCAATCTTGGTGGTCACGCCGCGTATGTTGAGCAGTTGCGCCGGCTTCTGATGGGCAGTAGACCCGCCCTCGCGCTCGCGCCGACGGAGTTGCAGCCGTTCCTTGAAGAAGCCGCCGAGGGGCTGACTGGGCTGGCCCCGAGGTCGTTCGGCGATCTCGAGGCGTTGCCCGAGGCTGATGTGGAGCTTCGTGCGACGGAGCCTGAGGAAATCGCATACCTGCAGTTCACCTCGGGCAGCACGCGCTTTCCGAGGGGCGTTGTCATCACCGAGTCGATGGTCATGAGCAACCTCCGCGGCATCGTGCGGCAGGGTCTCGCGGTGCGGCCCGGTGATCGTGGCGTCTCCTGGCTGCCCTTCTACCACGACATGGGTCTCGTGGGCTGCCTGCTTGGCCCGGTGGTCTCGCAGCTCTCGGTGGACTACCTACGCACACGGGACTTCGCGGTGAGGCCGGTGCAATGGCTGAAGCTCATCAGCCGTAACCGGGGCACCCTCGCATTCGGCCCCCCCATCGCCTATCAACTCTGTGACCAGCGTCTCCGTGCCGACGACATCGCGGATTTGGACCTGAGTAGCTGGAGGATCGCCGGTGTTGGGGCCGAGATGATTCGGCTGGCGCCGTTGGAGCGCTTTGCCCACAGCTTGAAGTCCGCCCGATTCGATCCTCGCGCATTCCTTCCGTGCTACGGGCTGGCGGAGTCGTCCTTGGCGGTAGCGTTCTCCCCGGTGGACCGTGGAGTGCTCGCCGAGCGTGTGGATGCCGACGCCCTCTCCGACGAGGGTGTCGCCGTACCCGCCGGACCAGAGGCTCGAGCGGTCAGAGAGGTTGTCAACTGCGGCCAGGTCCTGCCCGAACACGAAGTGGTGATCCGTGATGAGGCGGGGGCTGACCTCGGCTACCGGCGGACTGGCCGAGTCACGGTCCGAGGGCCGAGCGTCATGAGCGGCTACTTCGACGATCCTGAGTCGACGAGGGAGGTCCTGACAGAGGATGGCTGGTTGGAGACCGGCGATCTGGGCTACATGACGGAGGAAGGACTGTTCGTCACCGGGCGCTCCAAGGATCTCATCATCATTAACGGCCGCAACATTTGGCCGCAGGACCTGGAGTATTTGGCGGAACAGCAGCAGCAGGTTCGAATCGGTGATGCTTCGGCATTCGGCGTGTCGGACCCTGACGGGATGGAGAATGCGGTTGTTGTCGTCCAGTGTCGCGTCTCCGACGTGGCGGAGCGGGCAAAGTTAGTTTCGCAGATCCAAGGCTCTATTTACGCGAGCTTCGGTGTCCACTGCCTCGTCGACCTCGTGCCGCCGCGCACGCTCCCGAAGACGTCGTCTGGCAAGCTGTCGCGCGACGCAGCCAGGCGTGGGTTCCTGGAGCGGGTCGTATGGGACGAGCCTGTGGCCGTCCCCGAGGTCGCAGGCACAGCCTGACCCAACTCGTTGCACTGACCGGCGCAACGGGCTTCATATTAGAAGAACTATGGCAATTTACGACGACATCCTGGAGCGTTTGTTCATTCACATGCGGCCGCTGGCCCAACCGGGCGTGGAGTTGAATGCAGATACCGATCTGGTGCGCACCCTCGGCCTTGACTCCACTACCCTCGTAGACATTATCCTCGATGTGGAGGACGAATTCGACGTCTCGGTCCCGCTGAACGCTCTCTCGGATGTGCAGACGGCCGGTGAGTTGGCCACGCTCATCCACGGTCTCACAGAGGAGCAGTGATGTCGCTGCTGGACCGGCTTAGGACGCTAGGTCAGGATCGCGAAGATCTGCTTCACGGGGAGAGCGACCCCTTCGGCGTCCCGGTGGAGGAGGTCTACTCGGCCACCGAGGCCCGGATCGGCGGGCGCACGGTCCTGCTGGCGGGGACCAACAATTACTTGGGCCTGACCTTCGATCCTGGATGCATCCAGGCCGCGCACGATGCCCTGGCGGCGGGCGGTACCGGCACCACCGGCTCGCGCATGGCAAACGGCAGTTATGCAAGCCACCTCGAGTTGGAGCGCGAGTTGGCCGATTTCTACGGCTGCCGCTTCGCCATCATATTTTCCGCCGGCTACCTGGCCAACCTGGGCATGATCAGCGCGCTGGTCGGTCCCGGGGACGTGGCGATGATCGATGCTGATTGTCATGCGAGCATCTATGACGGCTGCCGGCTGAGCGGCGCGGACACTCTGCGTTTCCGCCACAACGACCCGGAGAGCCTGGACAAGCGACTGGGCCGGCTCGGTGAGCAGGCAGCCAGAACGCTGATCATCGTCGAGGGCCTTTACAGCATGCTCGGCGACCGGGCCCCGTTGCAGGCGATCGTGGAGCTCAAGCGTCGCTACGGCTGCTTGTTGATGGTGGACGAGGCGCACTCGCTGGGCGTGTTGGGCGAGAACGGCAGGGGTCTCGCCGAAGAAACCGGAACGGCGGCCGACGTAGACTTCGTCGTAGGTACGTTCAGCAAGAGCCTTGGCGGGGTTGGCGGCTTTTCGGTCAGTGACCGGCCGGAGCTGGAATTGGTCCGCTACTCCAGTCGACCGTATATCTTCACCGCCTCACCCGCCCCCTCCGTGGTCGCCTCGACCCGCGAGGCGCTGTCCATTCTGCGTTCGCGCCCCGAGTTGAGAGAGCGCCTTTGGCACAACGCCCGGCAGCTCTACGGCAAGCTCGAGGAGCTCGGCTATCGATTGGGTCCGGACGTGAGTCCGGTGGTGGCGGCGCGTCTCGATACGCCGGAAAAGGCACTCGCGCTCTGGCGTGGCCTGATCGACGAGGGCGTTTACGTCAACCTCATGCTCCCACCCGCCACGCCGGCCGGACAATCCCTGGTGCGGTGTAGTGTAAGCGCCGCTCATACACCCGAGCAGCTTGACCGCATCTGTGAGGCCTTCGCCACCCTGAGTGAGCAGGCGGCCCACCTGACGAGGCGAGCCGGCTCCTAAGCCTGGCAGGAAGGCGACCGTCAGCGTTTGCCCCGCGCCCCGGAGGCATAATAATCGCGGACCGACTGCCCCAGCCCTACTGGAACCCGCACGTCCACCCTTCTCCGGTCGGGTGTAACACCGCGGACATATTCCGGGTTGAGACGGGCGATTTCCTCAAGTTTCGCTCCGGTGGCCCGCGCGAGGCCCTCGAACGTGAACGCACCACGCACAGGCACGCGGTCGAACTCGAAGGGGTCGCGTCGGTCGTCGACGAACCGCGTGACTTCGACACCCAGGTCTTCGGCCGTAGCGGGCATGAGCTGCCAAAGCCCCACGGCTTTCGCCGAGCTGACCGCCGACGTGCTGTATCCGCTCTCGATCACCGGTAGGTATCTGAGCGACCACGGGAGGCCATGAGCCGCCAGCGTCGTGTCGACCATCCCCTCGAACCAAGTCATCCGGGCGAGGTAGCCGGGGAACCACTCGGTCCGCTCGCTCTCCCAGAAGTGGACCCATCGCCCGACTTCAGCCATGAACTCGGGATCTCGAAGCATCGGAGACGCGAGCAGCTCGTCACCGCGCCCGGCAAGGATTGGAGGCAGGAGTGGGTGGTCGACCGGCGCGGCCGATTGGGATTGCTGCTGCCCGACGACGTCCGACGGACTCGAGAGCGCGATCCCATTCGCATGGGCGCTCACCAGACCGTTGGTGATCGCGGCGACCAGGAAGGCGAACAGTGTGAGCACGAGCCCGGGGCTACGCATGGCTCACGACCTCGGCGGGCGGCCCCGCGCATGGTCTTGAACTCTTCTTCGTCACCCTCACCCCCGCGAATTCCACTTCGGTCAAACGTCACGCAATTCCTGCGCTCTTCGTCCTCTCGGCGCGGTCCAATGCCGGTCCATAATGTTAGACGCGCGCGAGGGGCTGCAGGTTGCGTCGGCGCTCGACTGGGCTCGAGCGGGGGCGGTAACCTGCAACCCGCGGCGACCTGTCGGCGTCAGAGAGATGTAGATGACTGATACGTTGAGGTGGATAACCATGTCCGAAGATCGACTCGAGGCCGCTGCCAAGTCGCTCGGGATGTCACCGGTTCCGGAGAGCATGGAAGTGCTCCGTAGGGAGATCCGGACCGAGCTCAGGGACCTCCATCCGGATCGGAATGATGGCGTTTTTGCGGATGGAGAGGCCAGTGAACGATTCGCCCAGCTATCACGGGTGTTGGCCGAGCTCGACTCGGACGGTGCGACGACGGCGCTGGTGCCCGTGGCCACGGTCGCGCCGATGGTTTCGGCCATCATCGACGCCCTGGGTCAAGTCGGGCAGTTTCAAAGCCATGGGGCGTCTCCAGCGGCCCAGCGCCAAGCTATTAGGCTCGAGGCTCGAGAGGAGGCATGCCACCGGTTTCGCCTCTCGCGGCTTGGGTCCGGTTTTATCGCCACGTTCGTGTCCGCACTCTGGATTCTCCCAACGGTGACAGCCGCGTGGGGGAACGACAATGTGTCGGCCGCCATCGATGCGTCGATCGTGGCGCCCCTGTTCGCGTACTCCCTCTTCGAGCCGATCACCTTCAGTATCGCGCTCTACGCATGGATGTTCTTCGCGCTCACGTGGTTCATGGAGCAGAACGACCTCACCCGCATCGATTGGATCACGACGGACGAGTGCCGCGGCCTATTGTTGAAGCGGGCGGTTCTTGCGGCCCGCCAGCGCGGCGACGTGGACACGATCACCAGGGCCGACCTGAGAGACGCATTGGGGCGCGGCCTTAAGCCCAGCTTCATCCTGCGCCTTTTCGGCGCTCGTGACGTATCGGATTCCTTCTTGGACCGGGTCGTGAGCCAGCATACTCAGGAACTCACGGCCCAGCGCGTTCTCATTCCGGCTGAAGAGGCTTCGCTCAGTCCGCGATACGTCGTGGCCGAGAGCGTATCGCGAGAGGTGATGCCTTGAGATGACGGGCCGGACCATGGCCACCGCGTACGGCGATCATCCGGGTGAGTTCCGCTCCCAACTGCCGTACATCGGATTGGGGAGCAGGAAGAAGCGCACGCCGAAGTCCGCCAGAGATCGCGGGTCCGCGTCGCGGAGTTCCTGAGAGCCGCCCGGGAAGTCGTGAACGTTGTCGCCTACCCAGGCGACGATCTCCAGCGGTGGAAGGCCGGCCGAAGTCGTGCCGTCCTGCACCGACCGGGATCGTGTGTCCTTCTCCGATACACCGGGCTGCCGGCACAACACCACATCGACGTTCAGCCCGACCGCAGCGAGGTTTCGGCGCGTGGGTTCGCACACGTCCTCGTTTCGGTTCGTGACCACTGCCACCCGCCCGCCGAGCTCCCTTACCCGACGTAGGAAACGCACGGCGCCAGGGAGGGCCGGGGCGGCTTCCTCACGCACCCAAACGGCCCAGCTTTCGGATGTGTAGCCGAGGCCTTGGCGGGAGCGGCGAAGCTGGTACTCAGAGTTGTCCAGAACCGTCTCGTCGGCATCCACGACCACCGCCCAGGATCCACGCTCCAGCCCGCTCGCCCGTGCCTCGACGCGCTCGGTAATGAAGCCGTACGTCTGCTGGAACAGGAGATCGTGCTCAGCGGCGGTGCGAACCCAGTGGATCGCGGGAGGATCGGCCGCCGCCCCAGGCGCGGGGGCCGTTGCGGGCGCCGGAGAGGCGCATGCGCCGAGAAGCATGCCGAGCGCACACGTCGCAGCAGTGAACGCGATGGGATGATACTTGTTCATGTACCCAATCAGTGTGGTACGGACTGAGGCCGCCTGTGCTCGGCGGTCCGAAGTACGTTGGAAAGAGCGAAAACCATCGGGTCGGCCTAGAGCGTTGACCTTCATGTCAAAGTTGCACGGACGTGGCCTTCCCGCCACTCTGGACCGGCACTCTGAGAGAAACCGCAGGAGGATCATATGCGCTCGAAGCTCGGCTCCCTTGGCTGGATGTTTGTCGTGGCCACGGTCGTCTCAGCCACGTTCCCGTCACCGCTATGGGCCACCTGGTCCATCATCGCGGTGGATGCCCGTACGGGCAGGGTTGTCATCGCGTCGGCCACATGTGTTTCACAACAGCGCTTGGAGGGATTTCCCTCGAAGGGTCTCATGGACATCCAGGCGATCGTGGTGCCTGGAGTGGGGGTGGCAGCGGCTCAGGCGGGGGTAGACGCCACCAGGTCCAACCAGATGCTGATCTACCAGGAACTGAAGCAAGGGACTCACCCGGATCGAATCCTGGAGCTGCTCAAGGAGGACCCGGCCATCGAGCGCCGTCAGTTTGGGATTGTGGATATGCAGGGTCGGTGGGCAGGATTCTCAGGGGAGCGGAACGGCACGGCGTCCCTATCTGCTCAAGGAAGCGTGGATGGCACCGGGATCCACTACTCCATCCAGGGCAATATCCTCGAATCTGCCGATGTGGTGCACAATGCCGTTGCCGCCTTCGAGGCCGAGGACGGGTCGGTCACCGACCGAGTGATGGCCGCCATGGTGGCGGCTGACGCCGCGGGCGGCGATAGCCGCTGCAGCTGCGAGAGCGAGCCCGTGCCGAACGCGCCCTGCGAGAGTAGGACGGCGTTTGTCGCTTACCTGCTCGTTGCCGATGCGAACGATCCCGAGGGTGACTCGTTCAACGATGGCGACTACTCCGTTTACCTCAATGTCACCGACCAGAATATCCAACCGATGGAGAATGCCAATCCGGTGACCACGTTGCGCATGCGGTATGAGGTGTGGAAGCGCGGGGAGGGGCCGGCCTAAGAAGCGGTGCACCGGCCCATGGGATCTTCAGCCGCGGACAGCGCGGAGCGTTTCCGGGAGAAGTACGCGCGCGGGCTCGGCCATGCCTCGCGCGGGGTAGAGCGGGAGGCATGCGGTTCCGCGCTGGTCAACGGGTATACCACCGCCGAGCAGGCGGAGCGCCTCGCGTGGATGCTGAATGTGAGCCGGGGCTCACGGTTTCTCGACCTCGGTGCCGGTCTAGGCTGGCCGGGCCTCCGCATCGCGGAGATCACTGGAGCCCACCTGGTCGCCTCCGACATTCCTATCGACGCGCTGGCGGGCGCCCTGGCTTGGTGGAAGGACACCGATGTCTATCCCCCTGCGACGTTCGTGGCGGCCGATGGCCGGTCACTTCCGTTCGTGCCCGGAGTGTTTGATGCGGTGGTTCACGCCGACGTGTTCTGCTGAATATCCGACAAGCTCTCCGTGCTGAGAGAATGCGCTCGGGTTCTGAGGCCAGGCGGCATCCTCGCCGGCTACTTGATCCACACGACGCCGGGCTTGAGCGATGCCGAGGAGGAGCTGGCATGCGAGCTTGGTCCCTCGTCGGTTTCGGGGGCCTCCAGTCCGCACGCGTTGTTCGTGGAGGCGGGCTTTGAGCCGGTGACGTCCGAGGATCTGACGGAGGAATTCCGGCAGACGTGCAGCGCGTTGGGCTCGGCGCGTGACGCGCTCGAGGTGGAGCTTCGCGAGGCAGAGGGAGACGAGATCTACGAGGAGGAGCGTAGGAAGGAGGTGGACATGCGGAGGGGTATGGACGGCGGGCTGCTGGTTCGCTCGCTACTGGTGGCGAGAAAAGCCTGACCAGGACCGTGTGCCTCCATCAAGACAACAAAAGGGACCCCGCTCGCGCGGGGCCCCTCTTCTTGCTTGCGTTGACCCAGTAGAGATCAACGATCCTGGAGGCGTAACACCTCCAGGTCATCCCACTCCACTTCCACCTCATCACCGTTATCGAGGCGCACCAGAATGCCTCGATTGCTGTCGTCGACGTCGTTGGAGCCGCGAAGCTCGAACGTGCGGCCATCCCTGAGCGTGACTTCCGTGCCCCAACTCGAGATCGGCCTCAACGACGCTATCTTCGAGAACTCGATGTGGAAGGTGACGCCATCCTGCTCGCCGTTCAGCATCTCCCAGGTGTAGGCCTCATCGCAGTCCCACACCACTTCACCGGTGTAGTCTTTGCCGTCGCGTGTCGTCACGGTGCCGAAGATCGCCTGGCCACCGTCGAACTGCCCGTACCCGGCGTGAGCCTCAGCCTCATGGAACCGGACCGACGCGAACTCGTACCAACTCACCTTCACCTGGCCGAGCCCTGGGTCCGACACCGAGATACCGTTGTTGGACTTGTCGACGTCGTTGGTGCCCGTGAGGAGCACTTCCTCTCCGGTGTCGAGCGTGACCATTGCGCCCCTCGAACTGTCCCGGTCGATCCGCTCGATCGATCCGAACGGGATCGCGCGGTCATCACGGCCATCATCGCCATTGAGAACGTCGGACGAATAGATCTCATCCACATCCCAGGTGATGTACCCGGTGAACTCCATACCGGAATGGGTCGTCATGGTCCCGTAGTTCCGGCTCGAAGGCGGTGACGCACCTTCGGGTGCGGCCTCGAACTCGACCACGTCGAGGTCGCCCCACTCGAGCTCTACCACGTTGCCGTCCAACTGCTCGACGATCAGCGCCCGAAGGTTGGAACCCAGGTCGGTGGCGTTGGCGCTGAAGACGACTTCCCTCCCCGACTTGAGCGTGAAGAGCGCCGTGCGTGAGTCCAACGCCACGATGCTCTTGACGTGCCCGAATCGAATGCCGGACTGAGTCGCACTCGAGCCGAAGGAGAAGCTCTGTAGGATCGGCCTATTGATGCTACGACCGTTGAGAACGATGGTCCGGGATCCGGTGCGCCTCCCGCTCGAACGCTCTGCCATGGCTATCGCTATTCCCGAGCGGTCCCTGTCCATGTCCATGTCGAAATCGAAGTCGAAGTCCATGTCGATGTCCAGGTTCTCCAGGAGGCCCTCGAGCCCTTCCAGGCCTGCCAGTCCCTCGAGGCCTTCAAGCCCCTCTAGACCCTCAAGGCCCTGAAGTCCTTTAAGGAGGCCCTCCAGGTCTTCCCGGTCGAAGCTTCGGTCACGATCCCGGTCCCTATCCCTGAGCCGATCGCGGAGGCTTCTGGCCCGTTCGCGCGCATCCCTTGCGCTCTCTCGCACCCGCCGTACCCGAACGACGCTGCCATTGCCGTGCTCGGCTTGCTTGTTGGCGTCCAGAAGGTCGGCCCAACTGCCCTCGTTCCGGTCCCAGCGGATGTAGCCCTCGTACCGTCTTCCGTTGAGCGTGGTGACAGTGCCATACAGCCGATTGTCTCCGGAGATCTGGACGGGCTGCGCCTGCACAACCGGCTCCGGCTCCGCTACTGGAACAGCCATCACCACCGGCACCGGGTCCGGCGCGGTCTCGATGACTACCTCCATGACCGGCGCGGGACTCGCCTTGAGCAACAGCACGGCCGTAAGGAGGGCCGCCACCGCTCCAGCGCCATATACGATTCCGAGATTCTTTGCGTCTTCCTTACGTGACGGATCCCGCATTTCCACCCTCTCTTCCCAAGCCGTGGCTCCTCGTCATGCCTTCTTCAATGTTCGACGCGCCGAAGGCCCGAGTAGTTGCATCGGAATCTCAGGTATCCGCCGCTCTGATCTGGGGGCGTTCACAGACGCACATGGGCCGAACCCGAAGGCTCGGCCCATTCGGCTCTCAGGCGCGGCTCGGTAGGTCCGCCTACGCGCTCCGCACCGCGCGTTTCACGAGATTCTCCATGAGGGGAATCTTGAAGTGGTTGTAGTTGAGCGGCTTGGCCCCACGGATGGCGGCAGCCCCAGCAGCATCGGCTGTCTCTTCGGTTAGGAGCGAGCCCTTCAGGAGCCTCTCCACCCCAACAAGTCGCTTGGGAACACACTCTACACCGCCGCACGCGATACGCGCGTCCTGAATACGATTGCCACTCACTTTCATGGCGGCGGCCACGCTCACCAGTGCGAAATCCCAGGTGTTTCGGTCGGCCACCTTCTCGAAGTAGAAGTGTGCGCCGGCCCAGATGTTCGGAATCCGGATGGTCGTGAGCAGGTCGTCGGGGTTGAGTACCGTCATGCGTGTGATGTCGACACCGGGGCTCATGAAGAAGTCCTCGGCCTCCACTTCGCGCTCGCCCTGCCCGTTGCGAATGACCATGGTGGCGTCCAGCGCGATCAGGGCAGGGGCCGTATCCGACGGCGTCACCGCAACGCATCGGTCGGCGCCGAACAGGCAGTGCTCGCGGTTCATGGCCTCCGGCGTATCGGCGTAGCAGGTGTTGCCGCCCGCTCGGTAGCAACCGACCCCAAGGCGGTAGTACCAGCAGCGTGTGTCCTGGCAAACGTTCCCACCGATCGTGCCCGAGTTCCGAATCTGGGGGCTCGCCACGCACCGAGCGGCGTCGGCAAGCAGCCCGAACCTCTCCCTGATCATCGGATGAAGCTCGATCTCGGTCAGCGTCGTCATCGCGCCGATCTCGATGCCGTCGGACGTCTCCCGGATGCCCAGCAGCTCCGAGATCCCGGCCAAGTCGATGAGGGCCGACGGGCGTTTCCCGCGATCCTTGAACCAAGCGAGGCTGTCGTGCCCGCCTGCCAGGGCCCAGCCGTCGGATCCGAAGCGGCCCATGAGGGCCAGCGCGTTGTCCATATCGGCCGGCTGAAACAGCTCGACATGAGGCATCATGTCCTTCAACATGATCGGCTCCTCACTGCGTGTTGACCTGAAGTGGCCGGTGAGACTGAGTCCGCCCCGAAGCGGCGTTGAGGATCATGTCCGGCACGACTGGCGTGCGGTTGAAGTAGTGGCCCCCCAGCGCGTCTGAGATGGCGCACAGCAAGGCTGCTGCCGCGCATCCCATGACCGGCTCGCCGATTCCCTTTGCGCCCACGGGGTTGTCGGGGTCGGCGATGTCTACCGCGCCCCAGTCCATTTCCAGCGGGACGTCGAGGTAGGACGGAGGCTTGGTCTGATAAAATCCGACGGTGCCGGGCAGCCCGAACTGCGTGTCGTAGACGTGGCGCTCGAGGCAGGCCATGCCGAAGCCCATGACGGCGCCGCCCTTGATCTGGGTGGCGAGGCTCTGTGGATGAAGCACGGTTCCGCAGTCGGCCACCCCCACGTAGTCGAGGATCTCAACCTTGCCTGTTTCCAGGTCCAGCTCGATCTGGACGAATCCCGTAGCCAGCGCCGGCACGGTGCCCGGACGGCCCAGGTTGTCGCGCGCTACCCCGACCAAACCGGTGCCCGCGATCGCTCGGACGGCGGCCTTGGTCATGTTGTGGATGTCCTCAGGCGCCTCTTCACCGCTGTACTTGCCACCGAGCTGTATGGCCCTCCGGGCCGCGGCCGCGTACGTCAACCGCAGCGATGGGTTGGCCCGGGCGAAGACCGTCTCGTTGCCGACATCGTAGTCGTCGGGGCGGCCGCCCAGGTCGCGCGCAGCGATCTCCTTGAGTTTCTGGAGTGCGTCCATGGCGGCGACGTAGTTGGTCCGGGTCATCGTGAACGACGTGTTGCTGCCGAATTGCCCCAGGTTCCACGGCAGGGCTCTCGATGAATCGCCACGCACCAGCTCGCAGTTCTCCCAGCGGCACTTGAGCACCTCGGCGGCAACCCGAGAGGTGCCGGCGTAGGAGTAGGTGCCCAGGTTTCCGACGCCGGTGTGGATGTGCAGCTTGCCGTCGGGTGCGATGCGCACCAGGCCGTCGAACCCGCTCGATCCGGCCGAGTGAAAGGCCGAACCCACGCCGACGCCGATCACTTTGGATCCGTTGCGCCGGCCACTGCGCGCGCGCTTGGCCGCCCAATCGAACTGCTCGGCACCCTTGTCCAGCGCCTCCCTGAGGTGGGCGCTCGTGATGCTGCTCCGGCGCGATCCGTAGAGTGAGTCGTTGGTGGGCGCGTTGATCTTCCGGATCTCGACCTGGTCGATTCCGAGTTGCCGTGCCGCCTTGTCGATCAGCGGCTCGACCGCCGTGGCGATCTGGTTCTGGCCGGGGCCGCGTTGCGCCCCGCAGGCGGGCGTGTTGGTCAGGATCGGGATCGCCCTGAAGCGCATGGCGGGGGGTGTGTAGACCAGCGAGACGGCCCCGGCAGCGCTGTTGAAGTCCCCGAATCCTGAGTTCGGGCCGTTTCCCTGCACGATGTACAGGTCGACCGCCGTGAGGCGCCCGTCCTCGCGGAAGCCCATCTTGATGCGTCCCTGGAAACCCGCCCGCGCCGAGCCGATGAAGTTCTCCTCTGCCCGGCTGATCCGCATCATGACGGGCCGGCCGGTCTTCTTGGCCATATGAGCTGGGATCGACATGACAGGGTAGGCCCCCCCCTTGGATCCGAAGCCACCACCGCAGTACTCGGCCACGAACACCAGGTCCTCGGGCGGGATTCCGATATAGTTGGCCAACCCGGGCGTCACGAAGCTCTGGCTCTGGCTGGAGCCGAAGACGAAGCACTTCCCGCCTTGCCAGTAGGCCATGGCGCTGCGTGGCTCCATGGAGTGGTGGGACGTACCCGCCGTCACGAAGCTCTCGTCGAGGATCAGCGCCGCGTCGGCGAATCCGGCCTCCACGTCGCCGTAGGACCACTCCACCATCGGCTCTCCCATCGGGAGCTGGCCTTCGGCGGCCGCGGCAAAGTCCTCGACCGTCCACTTGAGCTCTTCGACCCCCTCGCGGGGCCGAATCGTATTGCCGTCCGAGCGGGCGTTGGGCCCGTCCGGGTGCAGGCTCTCGAGCGGGTCCACCGTGAAGGGCAACGGCTCCAAATCCAGTTTGATCTTCTCGATGGCGTCCTGAGCCGTGGTCTCGTCCACGGCCGCAACCGCAAGGATCGGCTCTCCCACATAGCACGGATCGTTCGTCAGGATCGGGTTTCCGGGGGCTGGGATCTCGGGGACCTCGTCGGCCGTCAGGATCGCCACGACGCCCGGCATCGCAAGCGCTTCTGACGCGTCGATGTCGCGCACACGGCCGTGCGGCACGGGGCTGGTCAAAAGACGGCAGAACAGCATGCCGTCGGCCCGGAAGTCCTCGGCGTAGCGCGCGCGGCCGGTGACTTTGCCGTGGAGGTCGGGCGGCGTGAAGTCCTTGCCGATCAGCTCGTTCGCCATCTCAGGCCTCCCTCGCCGCGCGCATGATCCCGTTCAGGTAATGGTCGTAGGCGCCGCACCTGCAGAGGTTGCCCGCCATGGCCGCGCGCGCCTCTTCACGAGTCGGGTTCGGGTTGGCCTTTAGCAGCGCCACCGCCGACATGACCTGGCCGGGCGTGCAGAACCCGCATTGGGGGCCCAGCTCGTCGATAAATGCCTGTTGGACCGGGTGTAGCTCGCCAGACGGGCTCTCAAGCCCCTCCACCGTAGTGACCTCCAGCCCTCGGACCCTGTGTGTCAGTATCGAGCACGAGTACTGCGCCACGTCGTCGATGAGGACCGTGCACGCGCCGCACTCCCCTCGGTCGCAGCCCAGCTTGGTGCCGGTGAGGCCAAGCTTGTAGCGCAGCGTCATCGCTAGCGTCTCTCCGGGGAGCACGTCCACGCGGCGGACCTGTCCGTTCACGTTGAGCGAGATGAGGCGCTCCACTCCACCGCCCAGGGGCGCTGGGGCCGGGCCTGTGCAGCCCGCGAAATACGCCGCGCCAGACACGGCCACGCCGGACGCGATCACCCCCTTGATGAACTCGCGCCGTGACACGTTTTGGCGGCCCTCGAGCATCATGAGGGCGGCATCGAACGGGTCGTAGGGGTCAGGTCGTAGGTGGACAGCCGCGCCGGGAAGGCCGACGGCACCGGGTCTCACGTCTGTCATGGGTGCGGGTTCCCTCCAAGGGTCTTGGCCAATGGTAGGGCGCAGCCTCGCGGCAGACAATGATGGGCTGCGGCGCGCCGCCTTGACCGCGCCCCCCTTCTGCGTACCGATTGGCTGTGGAGGGCGAACATGCCCATTGCGCGGGGCGGGGTTCCGCCTGTTCGAGGAGTTTCGTGGAGCGGAATCCCGATCATGCGAACGCCCGGTGCCGGCTCATGAACCTGAGGGAGGGGGGGTAGGGCCAGGCGCTTTCGCGTGAGGAGGTTGACGGCCACCCCGTTCTCGCGGGGTGGCCGTCGTTCTCGTCAGTCCCGCCTGAGCGCTACGGCGGGTCGACGCGGGCTGCCCGTCGCGCCGGCTGGCGTCAACGGAGATCTAACGTTGGGTGTCGTTTCGTTGTCAGAGGTCTGTACCGCATAGGAGCTCGATTCGAGGGGGATCACATGAGAAGGCTCATTCTTGGTATTGGCGCGATCATTCTGTCGGTGATGTACTTCGCGGAACCGGCTGCTGCCCAGGATGCCAGTGACCTGGCGGGAAGCTGGGAGTTCACGATCGAGGCACCCCAGCGTGGTGGTGGTGGTCGCGAGGGCGGTCGCGGTGGCCGTGGTGGTGGCGGTGACCGAGGTGGTGACCGTGGTGGTCGCGGCGGCGGTCGGTTTGGCGGTGGTCCTCAGACGTTGGTGCTTCAGGTGGAGGATGGCATGCTCGTGGGAACGCTCGAGTCCGAGCGTGGGGATAGCGAGCTGACGAACATCAAGCTGGAGGGCAACAAGATCACGTTCACCGTCACGCGCGAAACTCAACGCGGTTCCTTCGAGGCTACCTACACCGGAGAGATCGACGGCGACACTATGTCCGGATCGATGGAGGGCCGCGGCGGGTTCACCATCAATTGGAAGGCTACCCGAATAGAGACCTGACCCGCTGGGCGAGGTTTACGCGGTGAAGCAGCACGGGATCAGGGCGGAACCCGCCCGGCCTGAGCGTGGGGCCGCCCGGATTTCTCCGGACGGCCCCACGTTACTGAGTCCACCGTGCCCCGTTTGGACCCTACCGGTACAGCGACCGAGCGGTCTCGACCATGCTGAGAAACTCCGCCCTGTAGCCCTCCGGATCCGCGCCCAGCCCCTCTTCGGCCCATGCCATGACGTCGTCGAAGTCGGCGTCACAGTATGGAGAGCCCCGGAGGATCATGCCGAATGCGGCCACAGCGGAGGCGAATCGTAGATCCACGCTGGCGGGGGCGGCATCATCGTAGACCGCGTGGGACAGCAGGATGCTCCTGTCCGAGTCGGGCTGTTTGTAGCGCAGCTTCACGTACATCAGTTCGGGCTGGGACCGCCTGATGAAGCGAATGGCCGCTGCCGCCACCGCTCTCACGGCCCCATACCACTCTTGAAGTACGTTCGTCGTAGCCGTCAGCGCCGCGGGCCCAGTCACTACCATCCCGTTGTAACGCAAAGCATCGACGGCCTGTGGGGCGAACTCCGAGTCCACCCCAACGGGAATGATCTCGTAGAGCGCCGTAACCGTGTGGCCCGCGCCCAGCTCGCCGGCGTCTTTCGTGTCGTCGTTGAAGTCTTCCGCGGCGAGCATACGGTTTTCGTATCCGATGAGGCGATGGGCCTGCACCCGCTTCGGGTTGAACTCCACTTGAATCTTCACGTCCTTGGCAATGGTGTGCAGGGTTCCACCCATCTCGGTCACCAGTACCTTGCGGGCTTCGGCGAGGTTGTCGATGTACGCGAAGTTTCCGTTTCCGTGATCGGCGAGCTGTTCCATCTTGGCGTCCTGGTAGTTGCCGGTGCCGAAGCCCAGGACTGTGAGGAACGTCCCCTCTTCACGCTTCTCTTCGATGAGGCGGCGGAGATCGCTCTCGCTGGACGCGCCGACGTTGAAGT
Organism: Gemmatimonadota bacterium; assembly: GCA_022561145.1. Lineage (GTDB taxonomy): Bacteria > Gemmatimonadota > Gemmatimonadetes > Longimicrobiales > Gaopeijiaceae > JACZXQ01. Next base: position 2,448 of record JADFRS010000052.1, on the reverse strand, counting down.
CTCCGTCGGTAGCCAGGATTACCCGGTTGTTGCCGCGCTCGATCCAGTTCCTTCGGGCGACCTCATAGGCCAACTGAATGCCTGCGCCTCCCGCAGTGGAGCCTCCGGAAGACAGCCGATTCAGGGCGGCGAGAATCGTGGCCTTCTGGTCACCCGGCGTGGACTCGAGCACGAGCCCCGCCGCGCCGGCGTACACGACCATGGCGATTCGGTCTTCCGGACGCAGCTCCTCGATCAGCAGTGACAGCGCAGACTTCAGCAGCGGCAGCTTGTCCGGCGACCCCATGGAGCCCGACACGTCGATCAGGAACACGAGATTGCTCGGGGGAAGGGACTCGGGAGCGATGCTCTTGCCCTTGATGCCGATCTTCACGAGCAGGTGATCGGGGTTCCAAGGCGCGGGTGCCACTTCGGTGTGCACGGCGAAGGGATGCCTGCCCCTCGGCTCCTCGTAGTCGTAAGGGAAGTAGTTGACGAGCTCCTCGATGCGGACCGCCTCAGGCGGCGGTCTCCGGTTGTGATTGAGGAATCGTCTGACGTTCGAGTAGGACGCGCGGTCCACGTCGATGGCGAACGTCGAGCGCAGGTTCGCGGCAGCAGTGAGAAACGGGTTGTACTCGACTGAGGCATACCCCTCCCGATCGAAAGAATCCACTCGGTCTGATTCGGGCCTCGTCGTGATCACGAGCACGCCGTTGGCCGCCGCGGCTCCGTAGAGCTCCGAGGCTGCCTGACCCTCGCGAACCTCGATCGACAGGATGTCACGCCGCTCCAGATCGTTGAGCCTCGACGGAGCGCCGCCGTTGCTCATGTCGTAATCCATTCGAACACCATCGAGGTACACGACGGGCTCGTTCGACGGCGAGCGCCGGTTCCCGCCCCGGATGCGGATCTGCTGGGAGGATTTCGCAGCGTCGTAGGCACCTCGTTCCCACTCCAGCCGGGCCATGCCCGCGATGGAGCTCACGACCAGACGGGACAACTGAACGGCCGAGGCATTGAGGGTGAAATCTGTAGTTGCGGTTTTCCCCGCCGTGACCGTCACCGTGTGGCTCTGCTGTGCGAAGCCCAGGAGTACCACACGAATCTCGTGCTCACCGGCGGGCACGTTCAGCAGCAAGTACCGGCCGTCGACGTTGGTGACGGTGCCGACTGTCTCTCCTACGGGGATCACCTGAGCGCCCTCGATCGGTTGCTTGCTAACCTCGTCGGTGACTACACCGGTGATGGTGCCGGTTGTGGCCTGCGCGGTTTGAGCTAACCCGATAGGCATGGGGCCGGCGGCATTTGCATCGGCCGCAACCCTCGCCGATGAGTACACAAAGGAAAGTGCCAACACCGAGAGGACGGCCAGCACGGACAATCTCAACATCTTCATGATCACGTCTCCAGACATGCCGCAGCGAGGAGCGACGGCGTTGAACGATCCAACGGTTGCTTCTGGAGACGTCTATGGGAGCATGGCACGCACACGCTGCAGAGGAGGAGGGTGCCCGGGCGGCCGGCGCCCGGGCGCTTTTTCCCTACCGGCTCACCGCTTGCACGGCCGGCCCTCGCTCCCAGTCCTGGACGCTGGAAAGGTTGGGCATGCCCCAGTCCAGGCCGTTCCAACCCTCGAAGCCCTCCATACGGAACACCCAAAGGCCGGTCGCCATGTCGCTCACCACGATGAGCCCGTCACTGTTGCGCACGTCGACCCCCCAGCCGCCCGTGTTCACGTTGTTCTCGCCACGAGACTCGTGTGGTCCGCCGTAGGTGTCGTAGAAACCCCACGTTACCGGTCTGAACGGGTCGAACATGTTGAACACCTGAAAGCCGTCCTCGTAGGCCGCCACGAACACGAACGGCCAACGCACCTCGTGGTTGTGCGACAGGTTCCGCCAGTTGGCCGTCCATGCCGAGATGGGACGACTGATCGTCGTGCGTCCGGCGTCCATCGCCGAGCCCACGTCGTAGATCCTGAGTGGGGCGTACTGGTACTCCGTCTCCCCCACCACGAAGCGGCCGTCGGGGGAGGGCGTGAAGGTGTGTCCGTTGTTCACCCCCGCGACGCCTGTGATCGACACCAGCAACTCAGGGTTCTGGAGGTCGGTGATGTCGAATACGAAATAACCTCCGCGGCCACCGCCCCAGAAGCGGTCCTGGCCGGTTGCCAGGTCATAACCCACGTAGAAGTCATGCCAGGATCCGCGTCCACCCGAAAGTGCCCAGTAGGCCGTCTCGGGGTTGGCGATACGCGCCACGAGCGCTCCGTCGACGTCTTCGCCGGACAAGAGCTCAAAGCTACAATTGTTTATAGTGACCGTCTGACCTCCAGACGGACTGGTAAAGACCACGCCACTTACAAAGCCCGAGCAGCCATTCTCGCTGTACGCAACTCCTGATAGATCGTCCGTGGCAAAGAGCGTTACTTGAACCGCTTGGGATGATCCGGATGTCTCTACTTGT
>JADFRS010000217.1 GCA_022561145.1 Gemmatimonadota bacterium | reverse complement strand
GAACGAGCCGAAGGTAGGCACGCCGCCTTCACCAGTTGCACGACGGAAGCGACCTCCTCGTCTTGCCCAACGTTTGGAACCCGATCGGGGCGAAGATTCTGGAAGCGGAGGGTTATCCCGCCGTCGCGACCGCGAGCCTGGCGGTCTCCTCGGCCCTGCGTGATCGTGGAGGGCGTCGAGCCCCACGGGTGTCTTGCTAGATCCACCCCTTCCTGCGGAAGTCCTTGATGGTCTCGGCCCACCGATCCATCTCGCTGGGCAGGCCGAAGGAGAGCCGGTTGTAGTCGAGCATCGGAGGGAAGTCTCGGCCGACGAGAAGACCTGTATCCGCCATCCGGTTTCGGTACGTGGCGAGGTCGCCGTTGATGCGGTGCATGAGGAAGTTGGTGTTCGTCGGTAAGACATCGAGGCCCAGCTCATCGCAGGTTTGAAGCACGATCGCCTTGGACTCCTCGTTCACGGCGATCGCGCGCTCAACGAGACCCTCGTCTTTGAGTGACGCGACGCCTGCGGCGCCGGCCAGCACGTTCGGGCTATTCTGTACCGTTTGCTCGTGCAGGCGACGAGCGGTCGTCGGGTGCGAGACCGCGTAGCCCAGGCGAAGACCCGCCATGGCGAAGATCTTCGAGAACGTGCGGATGACGATGACGTTGGGCTTCTCCTCGATCCATTTCATCGCGGGCCAGAAGCTGTCGTCGGTCACGTATTCGAGGTACGCCTCGTCCATGAGGAACGTGGTCGTCTCCGGGGCGTCCGAGATCCACGCGTCGATATCGCGTGACGACGTGATCGTGCCGGTCGGGTTGTTCGGATTGCAGAGGTAGACGAGCGACGGGCGCCGCATGGACGCTTCCCGCATGCGGCCGATGTCGTGCTGCAGGTCGGCGGTGAGCGGAATCGCCTCCACCTCGAAGGGCATCGTGTCCTGATAGTCCGTGACGTCCTCAAAGGTCGGAGCCGCGATGATGAGCGGTGTGTTCGGCCCCTGGAACGCCTGTGTGGAGATCTGGAGGATCTCGGTCGAGCCGAATCCGAGCGTGATGTTCTCGGTCTGGACATCGAGGTAGCGCGCGAGCTCTTCCAGCAACGGACCGACATAATTACCCGGATACCGGTTAGCGTCGACGATCGCTTCGATGAGAGCCTCGCGGGCGGCGGGAGCAAGCCCGAGAGGATTCTCGTTGGAGTTCAGCCGGATATCGCCGCTCGGCAGCGTCTTGCCAGACGACCACCCGGGCGTCCGCGCGAGAAGGGTAGCCATGGCGCTCCCTGCGCCAGAAATGCCTGCGACACCTGCGGCCATACCGGACGTTACGAAGCCTCGGCGATCCATACATCCTCCTGCGTCGTGGGACGATTCGAAACCAATTTGGTCAGAGAGTCCATGGACCGAAAGAGTACAGCCGATGTAGCATTGGCTCGTATCGCAAAACTAGCCCCTCGCCCCCGCCGATATGCCGTGCGCTGGGCGGCGTTAGGGCGGATGACTGGATCGGACACGCTGACGTCCTCTCACGAGGACACCGGATTCGTGGTAGCAGCCTACCTCCTGGGCCGCACCTCCACCTCCAGATCCTGACGCCTGTACATGCAGATCCCGTTCACGTCCTCGCAGACGTAGTAGAGGGCGTATCCGGGTATGGTGATCGGGCCGCGGCCGAGCTCCTGGGGCGCACGGATCTCAGCCTCGATCACGCGGGTCTCCAGTGACACCACCTCGGGAGGGAGCGGATAGCTGTACATCCTGGTCTCGACTTCCCATCCCTCGGGCGGATCGAGCCAGAGGACCATCTCCTCGGCTTCGTTGTTCCAGTGCGCTTCCGTGCGCTGGATCGGTCGGAACGAGAAGTGCAAACGCGTGACATCCCCGGGAGCGACCACGGCCGGGACCGCGACGGCCTCGATTTCGATGAACTGGTCCTCGTCGCGAAGAACGCGACCCAGAGGGTCGGGCTCTGGGGGAGCGTCCAGGCTGGCGACGAATTCCCGTTCTGGGCTAGCAAACTCGGAGCCGCGAGGCTCGACGGCGAGGGGAGCAGGCTCCTCCCCCCGGGCCTGGATATCCTCGCGGGCCGTGGCGACCCAGTCGTAGAAGGGGTAGGGCTTGTCGAGCCTGGGCCCGTACTGCTGGATGCGTCTGCGCCAGATGTACTGGTTGGGATCGATCTCGAGCGCGGCGGACCACTCGTTGACGGCCTTCTGGAAGTCGCCGTCGCGCCGTCCGTCCGAGTCGTAGCGCATCCGGTAGGCGACCCCCAGGCGGAAGTGCGCCATGCCGTCTTCCGGCTGTTCGCTCACCACGCTCTTGTACGCGTCGATAGCCTGGTCCACTCGGCCGGCCCCGCCCCACACGGCGATCGCGTCGCCATAGGCCTTCCACGCCTGCGCGCTACCCTCGGACCGTGCGCGCGCATAGAGGGCAGCCACGTCCGGCCGAGGAGTGGGTGCCGCCGGCTCGTCCCGTGCGGAGCCGAAGCTCTCCTCCAGAAAGTCCTCGGTGACGCTGCCGTTCTCCCGCATCGCTGGGAGGACGTTCCGGATCACCCCGTTCTCGTCGATAGCGAGGGAGATCGGGACGTGAGGCGCCTCCAGCAGATCGTACGAGTCGACAAGGATGGGCCATCCCATCTGCTTCCACTGCATGAAGAGGCGGGCCCGGTCGGGGTGCTGCTCCTGGATGATACCGACCATCTGTACACGGCCAACTTCCTGGAGGCTCTCAGTCGCGTTGTGCCACCCGGGCACGTGTCGCCTACAGCCTGCTCACCAAGATGCAAAGATGTGCAGGATGACCTTTTGACCACGGAAGTCGGCGATAGACGCGGGCCGGCCGTCGTCGAGGGACGGGAACGACAGAGTGGGGAACGGTGTGCCCACCTCGAAGTTGTGCGACGGCGTGGAGCTCTGCGCACGCATTTCGCTCGGAATAGCGATGGCGATCAGCGGGAGTAGTGTGACGGCGAAATGTCGGGCGGACGTGTTCATCATTCCTCCAACTGCACGGCAGACTTCTCAGTTTAGCTCGCGGCCGGTCGCGCGTCGAGCAGCTCGAAGCGCTGGTGTTGGAAGGTGAACGTGAACTCCTCGAGTTCGCTGAGCACCGGCTCATAGATCTCGGACAACATGGGCATGTGCACTCCGCTGAGATCGATCTTCCCCTCGAGGATCAGCCGGCTGGCGATTGCGGCGGGGAGTGAAACGGCGCGAGACATCGCGGAGTCGCCGTGGGGCACGCCCTCGACCCGCATCGTAGACAGGTGTCTCTCCCGACGATCGGGGAACTCCACCTCGATCTCGTCGTGGACGATGATCATGTCCTTCTCTCCAGGCGAGTAGGACATTTTCTTGACCATGAGATCGACGATGACATCCAGATTGGCCCCCTTGGCCACGGCCAAGGGAGTCTCGTCGAAGAGACCGAGCCAGCCGAGGCGCTCCATGGTGTCGGACTTGAGGGACAGGCCCAGAAAGGCGGCCACGTCCTCCCGGCCCGCATCCGGCTTGCCGATCGAAGACGCTGTGAACTCGCGATAGCTCAACCCGGCGAAGTCCCGCTCTTCCCTGCTGTCGAGAAGATTGAGCGCAATGAGGCTCTTCATGGTGCTGCACCAGCCGACGAAGCGCAGAAGGCCCCGGTAGAGCGACGCCTTCCCATCGAGCTCGAAATGAGCCAGGTAGCGCAGGCTGCTTCGGTTGGGGTAGGTCTCGAAGGTGCCCAGGCCTTCTATGTCGACCAGCCAGTGGTGGTCGAAGAGTTCGGCGGCCGGCACCTCCACGACCTCGCCGTTCTTCAGATAGGCCGCCGCGGTCTGGGCTGCCAGCATGACGCCGCGCGGGCTCCAGGAAAACTTGTAGCCCATGGGATTGCGATTGCTCTCGAAGGAGGGGAGCCCGGCTCCGTAGGAGGTCAGTGACCGGACCCGGCCGTCCTTCCTCACGACTTCGTCGATCATCCGCTTGGCTCCCATATGATCGATGCCCGGGTCCTCGCCGATCTCGTTCAGGAGCAAGACGCCGCTCTGCTTGGCTTGCTCGTCAAGGGCTTGCATCTCTGGGCTGATGTACGAGGTCGTCACCAGGGGCTTTCCGTTGCGCAGACAGGCCTCCGCCACGGGGATGTGCATGGTGGGAGGGATCATACTGACGACGAGATCCGCCTCCCTCACGATCCCTTCCAGCCCTTCGAGATCGTCCGTCGTCCAGGCGAGAGCCCGGCCATTCGAACGCTCTGCGATGATGGCCTCGGCCTTGGCTACCGTGCGTGTTGCCATGAGCACGCGATAGCCGGCGCGATCCAACAGATAGTCGGCGAGGGGCTTACTGACCAGGCCCGCGCCAAGAATGGCGACTTGCTTCACCAGCACACCTCAGCGAATGAGATTCACCGATCCTATGGCGTCGCGACGAGGTCGGACCTCGACGGGTCGAACCAGGTCCCAGTAGACGGCGTTGGGTTCGAGCGGGAACTATCCGTCCTTCTGAGCCGCCAGCGTTCCATCGAAGCCGTTCGTCCTATGGCTTCCATCACAGAACGGCTTGTTGCTCGAGCCGCCGCAACGACACAAGGAATACGGCTTGCCCTCGGGCGTCGTTATCACATTCCCTTCATGATCGACTAGGGGGATCGCTTCATCTATCCGTAGGGATCCGTTCTCCCGGATGGTGATTTGCAGGTCGGACAACGCTTTCCTCCTGAGTTGGCGGTAGTGTGGGACTCCGACGTACCCCGTGCCCGGCCCTGGTTCCCGGTGCCTTGGCACTCTTGGGGAAGCAGCTTCATCTTGGAGCCGTCCAAGCCGTTCGGTAGATTCCCTGCATCCATCCACTCTGTGAAGCGCGGGATCCGTGTGAGCTGCTGGAGCCGTAGGAAATCGGTCGAAGTCGACGTCGGTGGTGTGCGTGTCGGAGGAATGAGCCCGGTCGTGGTGCAGTCCATGACCAACACCGACACGGCCGATGTCGAAGCGACCTTCACGCAGGTCGTGGAGCTGGCCGAGGCGGGCAGTGAGCTGGTGCGCGTCACGGTCAACAACGACGCGGCGGCGGAGGCCGTCCCCGAGATTTCGTCGCGCCTTCAGGCCGAAGGCATCGACGTCCCGATCATCGGGGATTTCCACTACAACGGGCATCTCCTGCTCACCGCGCATCCGGCGTGCGCCCGGGCTCTCGCCAAGTACCGGATCAATCCGGGGAACGTGGGCACCAAGCACCGGGACGCGAACTTCCAGAAGATCATCGAAGTCGCCATCGCCAACGACACGCCGGTGCGCATCGGCGTGAACTGGGGCTCACTGGATCAGCGGCTCCTCACCCAGATGATGGACGAGAACGCCAAGCTCGACGACCCGAAGGACGGGCGGGAAGTACTGATCGACGCGATGGTGGAGAGCGCCATGCGCTCCGCCGAGCTGGCGGAGGAGATCGGACTGGCACACGACATGATCATCCTCAGTGCCAAGGTCTCGGAGGTTCCGGACCTGATCGAAGTGTATCGGATTCTCGCCGCCCGGAGCGATTACCCCCTCCATCTGGGCCTGACCGAGGCCGGAATGGGGACCAAGGGCGTCGTGGCCACAGCCGTGGGGATCGGCCCCCTGCTCATCGACGGAATCGGGGATACCATCCGCGTGTCACTCACCCCCGAGCCCGGGGGAGACCGAGC
>JADFRS010000051.1 GCA_022561145.1 Gemmatimonadota bacterium | reverse complement strand
GCGGAGCGCCTCCAGTGTCTTGTCGATGCTGCTGTTAAGCTCCTCCAACACGTCGTCGATCCCGTCCCAGAATCTGGTCAACACCCGCCGCGACTCCTTCAGGCGTGCGAGCCCCTCGCTCTCCAGCTTGAAGTACCGCCGCGTGCGCCCCGAACCCGTTGCCTCGGCTTGCTCCAGCCGCGACGACAGCAGTCCCTTCTCCTCCAGGCGTCGAAGCACGATGAAGACAGCCGCTTGAGCTACGTCACGACCGCTTCGTTCCTCCAGTTCCAGAACGAGAGGAACGCTGTAGGCCTCTCCACCCAACCGTAGGATGCCCAGCATCACCTGCTGCTCGAACTCGCCCAACCCTCGTCGCGACATCACGTTTTCCTCCACTAACGTTGTTAGTCCTACGGTAACAACGTAGAAAGGGCATGTGCAGCCGTCAATAACAATGTTAGTGGGGAGGCTACCTTGCGCCTGCCCTGCCCCAGAGAGGATCTTGGCGCATGACCCGCTTGATCAAGAACTGGCTAGTGCTCGGGGCGGTCCTCGTCGCCCCGCTCACTGCCCACGCCCAGATCTCCGAGGAGCTGGTGCGCTCATACCTCTGGCCCGCTACCGAGGCAGACTTCGAGCGAGCCGCCGCCACGCTCGCGTCCGATCCGACCCTGGTCGGGGTCAGCCGGATGCAGATGCACGACCTCGCCGAGTTGATGCGGATGGGCCGGCCGGCCACGCCCACGACGCTGCTCGCCCCTGAGCGCGACTCAGTGGATGCGTTCATCGTATCGGCTCCCGGAGGTAGAGAGATTCCGGTATGGGTACGCGTGCCCAGCCGTTACACGCCCGACGCACAGTGGCCGCTCATGTTCGCGATGCATGGCGGTCCACCTGGAAACGAGGAGGGCGCCCGCCGAAGCGCGCAGCGCATGGTCCAGGTTTGGGTCGACGCCGCCGAGAAGGCCGGCTGGATCGTGGCATCGCCGGCCATGGTTTCGACTGTGTCGCGGGACGGACGCACCCAGGAACGGCTGCCCTACGAGATCTTCCACCCGGAGGAAGCGCGTGCGGTCATCGACGCCGTGCGCGAACGGTACAGCGTGGCACCGGACAGGATCGTGTCCACGGGCATCTCGCTCGGATCGAACTTCTCGATCGGGTTCGCTGCCGCGCACCCCGATTGGTTCTCGGCGATCGTGCCCGTATCCACAGAAGGCGAGTCCCGGGAGCATCTGCTGCGCAACCTCCAGTGGGTTCCAACCTATGTGCTGGAGGGGTCACAGGACCAAAACATCCGCGGGGTCGGTGGGCCGCGCGCTTTGAGCAACATCATGACGGCGTTCGGCTACGACCTGACCTATCGAGAGTTCGCCGACCGGGCCCATGAGGGGTTCCAGGACCACTACGACGACGTGCTGCGATGGCTGGACAACCGCCCCCGGCGCGCAACGCCTCGCGAGGTGCTCCGCGTGCCACACTCAGGGATCATGCCTGTTGCGCGACGGGTGCATTGGATCGAAGCGGATACGCGCCAGGCGCTTGTGCACGCCCGCGTCTCATCACCTACGCGGATCGACATCACTGCGCGCTGGGCACGTGAGTTGACCCTCTATCTCAATGACGAGCTCAGCAACCTCGACGAGCCCCTCACCGTCGCCGTCAACGGCCGCCGCGTCTTCTCGGGTACCGTCCCTCGCTCGGTCCGCACGGCGCTCGAACAGGCCAGGCTCCTGAAGGACGAGCGTCGAGTCTACGCGGCACGGCTCACCGTGGAAGTCCCGATTTCGGCCAGCGGCGCGCCGGTGGCTGCCGGGTTGTGGGAGGCCCTGCTGCCAAAGCATCCCGAGGGGCAGATGTCGTTCTGGGAGATGTATGCCGTGCGCGCGCTCGAGGAGCGATTCCCCGACATGGGCTTCGGAGGAGAAGAGGCTCCACTTCCACAGGGAGCGACAGCGCTCGTATCCGAGCAGGTGGCCATGCGCGTGACAGACGTCACGGATGGATCCGCGGTGCAAGCGGCCGGCCTTGAAGCCGGTGACCTGCTGCTATCCGTGGGTGACGAGCCGTTCTTCCGCGACCGGGGGGGAGTGGCCGGCCTGTACCATTGGCTGCTGAGGGAGTTGCGGGAAACGCCGGCCGCGTACGAGATGATGGTCTGGCGTGACGGTGTGCTGTTGACCCTCGAAGCCAACTTCCAGCTGGGCTCATATGTTCAGCCGGACTCGGGAGCCCTCTAGACCGTTACGGGCTCCCACCCTCCAGGATCTTCACGAGATGGACCGTGTCGATGTTTCCTCCCGACACGATGCAGACCACCTTCCCCATGCCGGCCTTGCCCGCGAGGGCGGCGGCTACCGACGTGGCCCCGGCACCCTCGGCGATGACACGCGCCCGGAGCGCCAACGTCCGAATCGCGTCGACGACCGCTTCGATCGGCATCACGATCGAGTCGTCGAGGAGGCTGCTGGCCAGCGGCCACATTTCGGGCAAGACGCTCTTGCCGCCGATGCCGTCCACAAAGGTCTGGATCCGATCGACCTCCTGCGGTGAGCCTTCGCGAAGGGAAGCCGCGAAGGGTGCCGCGGTCTCCACCTCACCCGCGAATACGAGCGTGTCGGGCTTGAGCGCCTTCACGGCTGAGGCGATGCCGCACGAGAGACCTCCTCCTCCGAAGGGCACGACCACGGCGTCCACCTCGGGCAGGTCTTCGAGGATCTCGAGCCCGATGGTCGCATTCCCGGCGATCACTGCCGGGTCGCTCACCGGATGGATGAAGAGACCCTCCATGCCGGCGTACTCATGCTCCAGGATCACCCGCCACCACTCCTCGAACGGGACCGGGATGACCTCTCCGCCCAACCGGGCAATAGCGTCGAGTTTGTTCTGGGGGGCATGGTCCGGTACGACCACCTGGCACGGCACACCCAGTCGCCGGGCGTTCCACGCGACGCCCTGAGCCATGTTGCCGGCACTCGCCGTATACACGCCCCGGGCGAGGGCGTCCGGTCCTGCCAGGGCCATGGCGTTGCCGGCACCCCGCAGCTTGAACGACCCGATCGGCTGGAGGTTTTCGAGCTTCAGATAGATCTCCGCCGGCGCTTCGGGCATATCCAGCCGAATCAGGGGTGTGCGCAGCGCGATGTCACGGATGCGCCCCTGCGCCTCACGGATCGCCGTCAGACCAATTGGATCAATCGGTCGCATCCACGCGCCCTCCGAGCTCTACCCTGGCGCCGACGCCTTCGGCGCGCGCGCGTTCCAGCAGGTAGTGGGCGGCAGCCAGGTCTTCGACAGCGAGCCCCAGTGACTTGAAGAGCGTGATCTCGTCGCGCGAAGCGCGGCCGGTCACCTGGCCCAGCAGAATCTCCCCGATCTCGCCCAGAATATGTCCATCGTCGATGGCGCCCTCCGCCTTGGGGAAGAGAAAATCTCCCGCCTCGTTCACGGTGGACTCACGCCGATCGACGAACAGGCGCGACCTCACGACCGCCGCCGTGTCCAACTCGCGGGTCGTTCGAATGCTCGATCCTACCGCGTTGATGTGGGCGCCCGGAGCGATCCAGTCGCCAAAGAGCACGGGTTCTCGCGCCGAGGTGGTGGTGCAGATCAAGTCGGCGCCGTCCACAGCCTCCTGGGCCGAAGCGACCGCCTCGACCGGAACACCACGGCGGGCCGACTCCCTCTCCGCAAAGGCAGACCGGCGCTGCTCGTCGCGGCTGAACACCCGCACACGCCGCACTTCCCGGACCTCCAGCATGGCCTCGAGATGCGTCCGGGCCTGAACGCCCGAGCCGATGATCGCGAGGTCGCCGGCGTCTTCACGCGCGAGCAGCCGAGTGGCCACACCGCTCACGGCCGCCGTGCGGACGGCGGTGATCTCGCTGGCATCCATGATCGCGACGGGCAGGCCGTGCTCCGTCTCGAAGAGGGTGACGAGCCCTTGGTGGGAGTCGAACTCCGTGCCGTGATTCCTTGGGAATACAGCGACCACCTTGAGCCCAAGCACCGCCGGAGATCCGAGATACCCCGGCATCATCCCCAGAATGCCCAGGTCCGGCACGCGTATCGCCGACCGCAGGGGGTTGATCGCGTCTCCTCGACCGAGGGTTGCGAGCGCCTCCGCCATGAGCTCGATACATACGTCCATAGGCAGGAGGCTACGGACCTCGGATTGGGTTAGGATTACCGTCGACATGACTCGATCCTACTCTGAATGCGGTTCAGGCGTGACCGGCTCCAAGAACTCCCGCCCAAGATTCCATCGGATCCACCGAGCGAACCACCCGCATTCCCGCAGCGGCCAGTTCTCGGAACGTGTCGTCGGCCTCCTCGGTAAAGTCGACCACTCCCGGCACGACCACCGGTGAGGTGCAATCCTCCAACAGGTAGACCCGCGCAGGCAGCGCCGCGTCGCGCGCGCGGAACATCCGCAGCAGGTCTGCCGCTGTCCAGGCCACACAGTGGCTCTTGGCCTGACCCGCCAGGATCACCGCATCGAATTCGGCCAGCCTGTCGACGAGGGCTTCGTTCACGGCACCGATCGGTGCGCCGTGCGGTCCGGTGATCACCTCGGGTCGCAGCACCGAGTAGTGCTCGGTGAGCGGGTTGTCCCCTTTTGTCTCGAAACGGAGAGTCGTCTTACGAGCCACGCCATGGAAGAAGAGAGCCTCCTCCACCGCCGAGACGAGCGCGTGTCCGACACTCCCGAGCATCGCGTGATAGGGCCAGATCATGAGTGGGTACCGACCCTGTTCCAGCGTCCGCGCATAATGCAGCGCATGCTGGCGCAGGAACTCGGCGTCGCCACCGGCCACCACATCGGCCACTGCCGGATTCACCCTCCACACACCGTCCTCGATGTCGCTAGCGGTGATGACCGTGGCAGCGCCCTTGGGGTGCTCGCCCGCGTGGTTGATCCAGAACACAGGATGGAAGATCTGCACCGCGGTGTGGGTATCCAACGTAGCCACGATCGAGGTGATGCGATGCAGGTTCCGGTACACGAACTCACATAGGCGCACGTTGTCCCCCACGGCGCCGGTGCCTGATCGTCCGGCGACGAAGAGCTCATGGCCCGGCGTACAGAACGTGTTCTGGCAATCGATCAGCATGAGACAGATACGCAGAGTATCGGCCGATGCTGGACCTATGTGGTGCGTGCGCGCCCACGCTCCAGCCTGAACCTCTCGTGTCGCATAGTCCACGGGCCAAACCTGGCCGACGCGGTCTGGATCGAAATGCGGAGGGAGGGGAAGCGAAGTCATCACAGCGCGCCGGGCCGGAAAGCTAGTAATGCACGCGGCCCTGCTGGGCGGTCCAGTGCTCGAACGGAGTCAGGGCCTCTTCGGCGAGCAATCTCTGAGCCGGTATGCTCCGCCCGGCGATGTCCATGGCCATTTCGTCATGGATGAACTGATCGTCGAACCCCACTGCGACCGCTTCGACCCGGGTCGCCGCATAGTAGATCCGTTCCGCCCGCGCCCAGTAGATCGCGGCCAAACACATCGGACACGGCTCGCTACTGCAATAGATCTCACAACCGGTCAATCTAAAGTCGCCGAGGATTCGGCAAGCCTCACGCACGGCCATCATCTCGGCGTGCGCCGTCGGATCGTTCATGGCCGTAACGCGGTTGACGCCCGTGGCCAGGACCCGACCCTCCCGCACCACGACCGCCCCGAATGGGCCACCCTCGCCGGACTCCACATTCTGGGTTGCAATCTTGATCGCTTGACGTAGAAATGCGATGTGCCGCTCGTCGCTCATGCCGACCCAGTCGTATCAGAGGTGAGGAGCCCCTAGGTCCTTTTCTTGAGTCCCTTCAAGGACCGCAACTCCGCGGCGCGCACGTTATCGCCACCGGCTTTCCGAATGCTGTCCAGAAGCGCCCCTGGCGAGATCCCGTCGCGGAGTCGTACGAGGTACTCGAGTATCGAGACACCCTCTGCTCCCGGGAGGATCTCCGCGAGCCGCCACCGCACGGCCAACCGCTCCAGGACCGGCTCTGCAGCCTCCTGGCACGGTCCGGCTTCATCCGTATGAAGCATGAGGACCGAGTAGAGCTTACGCTCCCTGGGCACTTCGGATTCGGCCTCCAGGTGTCGCTCCATGCGTGACACCCGGTCCGCGACCTCCTTGAGATCCCGCTCCGTCATGGCATTCAGAAGTTGGGTGTCACCTATGGCGACCGCGCTCTGAGCCGATTGCGGCCCCGCGAGCGCGTCGCCGAGATCCAATGCCCTCGTGCGGTCCTGCTGATCGGCGTAGATGTTGCCGAAGTTGAGCTTCCACAGCACGACGTCGGTGATGCAGAAGATGATCGAAAGTGCCGCCGCGACTCCAAGCGCCTGCACACCCGAGGCCAACCCCACACCGATCGCGATAAAGACATAGACCGCGTCCTTGGTGTCATCCAGGGTGGTACGAAACCGGACAGCGGCCACGATACCTGCCAGGGCGAAGGCCAGCGCAAAGCTGGTCTTGACGATCACCACCGCTCCGGTGACAGCCACCGGTAAGAGGAGCAACGTATGCACGACCGACTGGTGGTAACCCGTCCGCCGCTTTACGACGATGTAGGTCCACGCAACCGGGAGCATGATCACGATCGCCCCAATCATCGAGAGAGCCGCCACCAGGACCCCCATCCACCCGGTAGCGCTACCCGGTGTGGCCTGAAGCGGCACACCCCCGAACATTTGCTGGATCTCTCCCTGGCTCTCTCGACCGGCGTCCGCCAGGATCAGGACCTCGCGTACGATGGGCACCTTCCACGCGAGCAAAGCCATCACAGCCGCGAGCAACATGTAATAGAGCACGATGTTGCGCAGAGACCTGGCGGACTTGTCAATGGGAACCTGGCGGTCAGGATCGCTCATGCAGAGCACCCCAGTCCCCTAGAGGCGGTTTTCATGCCCAAACTCCTCGAGCAGGACATCATCGAAGTGATCCGCCTGCTCGGACGTCCATAGCAGGAGATCGATAATCTCACCCGGATCCAGGTCCTCGATGGGGCGGCCTGACGTCAGGTACACGTTACCGTCGCCAGGAACGGAAAAAGCCGCGCGGCCTGTGAGTTCGTGGTTCAAGGCGAGTAATCGCCGAAACAGCGGCTCCGGATCACCCTCTGGCACACGCATGAGCGCGAGACGCACCACCAAGACGAGCCCGCCCGCGTCGTCCCTGTCGCGAACCACGCACGTGAATCCGGAAGCGGAGCCTCGCTGGATCTTCTCTTCGAATCCGGCGGCCAGCGTTCCATCCTCGATATGCTCGATGATACGCTCGACCAGCGCCATCAGTGAAGTGACTTCAGTCATGCATCAACTTCGAGGTGACCCCGCGTGTTGGCAAGGACTTGGTTGGTCGGCCGGAAGATCAGCTCACATGGACTCCCACCAGGAATTCCCGATGGGCCGGAAATGCCCATGGGCGCCGGTCGCTCCGATCACATTACACCGGTGGTAGTCGACGACTCCGTCCGAATTGAAGAACGTGGCGGCACCCAGGCCGTCGAGCCCGCTGATCAAGGCACCCCGAATCGTGAACGCACGCTCCCAGATCGCCCCTCCGACCATGGAAGTAAAGTGAGCCGCCAAGATCACACCGTTCCACGTGAAGCCCCATTGCGGCTCGAACGTGCCCGTTACGATCAACAACCCCCTGCCGCTGGTCCAACCGTAGCCGATCTTGTTGCCGGTGAACCGAACCACCGGGAACGAATCGACGGCTACTCCGCTCGCCCATACATTCTGGAAGTCGACGGGAAAGGCTGGATCGGTGAGGGTGCTCCAACTTAGGTCCAACCCGCTGAGAACGGACGCGTGTGAACCGTACGAGATGGAGTCAGTGCTCCCACTCACGTCGACTGGGGTGAACGTGACCGTGTTACCTCCACGGGCCACGCCGACGATCGCCGGCCCTGCCCCATCGGGGCAGTCTAGGGTGGTGGAAATGTCTCCGCCGGCGACGCGCGCGCCGGACTCGATGGCCAACGTGCCGCTGGACTGCGTGACTGCTGCGACCCAATCCACCGACGTTTCCTTGTGGACCGCATACTGATAGACGGTCCGCCGGGCCGGCAACTGCGCCGAGACCGGGTCCGAGTACACACCCTCGGAGCTCACTAGATACACGCTGCTATAGTCATCGATATCAGAGATCTTGCGAGCCGCCACGACGGCGTCGCCGCCGTTCAGGCTATACGTGACGGTGTCCGCGAAGACTCCGACCTGCTCCGCCATGAAGCGCTGAAGGCCTGCGCGTGCGAGACCCAGCGCCGTCTGCCCTTCGGTGCTCTGCACGGCCATCCTCCACTCGCCGTGCACGATTTGGTATCCAGTGGCTGCGGCTACGGCGATCGCAAACAACAGCAGGACCACGAGAGCCAACGCGAATCCCGCCCGCGGCTCACTCTCCTGCGGGTCGCCCGGTGGCCCCATCTTGGAGTCGGTCAACGGATCCATACCACGTCATCTGGAGTTCTTCAGGGGAATGTCGACCGTCCATCCATTCGAATAGCCACCGGTGGCCGTTCGTTTCGACTCCGACACGACGACGAGACGGATTCCGTCAATGAGCTGCAGGTTCGCCGGCGCCACGCTGGTCTGGTACGTGGGTGTCCCCAACCGATACCGAAAGTGCGTAACACCCGTCAATCCGGTGGCGAACTCAATCAACGAGCCGCCGTAGGGCCCACGAAACAGTCCCAGATGTGTGGGATCCAAAATCGAGGTCGCTAGGGAGTACTCAACCTCCCGAAAGATCATCACGACATCGCCCTCCGTCAGATTATCCGAAATTTCGAGTTGCACGAACTCCATGACGATATCCGCCGTGTCCGCCCCGTTTCCCGCGCACCTATCCGCGTTCTTACCCCCTCTGCTCTTGACAAGTGCGGTCCAACTCATCGCACGGAAGTCCCAGTCGCCCCCACCGTCGTGGAGGGCATAACCCGACACGTCCCCCGTATCCATTTGGGCGAGGGCGGGGATACGTAGCCGAGCGTCCCCTTTGCCACCCTTATCGCAAACGCCAGCAACCCGCATCGGCACTCGGAAGACGAAGCGGGTCGAGTCTGCAACGAGGACGCCACCCGGCGCCACCGCCCTCGCCTCGGAGGCTAAGAGCTGAGTGACGCTCCGGAGGTTGTCCTGTACCTCGCTCCGCTCGGCCACCGAAGCGTAAAAGGAGTTCTGGCCAAGAAACACGGAGGTGACGAGTGCGACGAGTATGGAGGAGATCGTCAAGGCGATGATCGCCTCGACGAGCGTGAACCCGCCGCGGTTGGTTACCAGGCGAGCTGAACGTATGTGCTCCCCAGGAACGACGGGCCCGGTGGCGTCCCGGGGACAACCGAAAAATCGATTTGGCGCAGCAACACGCTCGGCTGCGTAATGGTTGTCGTGCATACGAAATCCTTTCCTCTCAACTGTAGCGTATCGACCGTTGATCCCAACGTAAGTGATGTGTAGGGGATCAATTCCAGGCTGTCCAGCCTTGCCTGGCCAACAACGACGATCTCCGACCGTAGACCGGCCCTTTCCAGAAGTGTGGAAAGGACGCCGGTAATCTGGACCACGGAAAGCACACCGAGTGAAAACACCACCAGCGCTGCCATCACCTCGATGAGCGTGAAGCCACCCTTCCGGCGTGACCGGCGCATCACTGGAGTACAACCCGTGAGGCACCCATGGCGTTGAACGACACCTGGTAAACGAAGCCTCCGGCTGCGAACCGAGCGAATCCCAGTGGGCCTCCAGCCCCCGAAAGGTCTGCAATTCCTTTACCATCGAATCCGACGCTGTCTCCCACCATCTGAAGGTCGATCGAGTCCAATTTCACCTCGGAAGAATCGCCGAACGCTCGCCTCACGACCTCATCACCGGCGGCCGTGGTTACCGTATACAACAAAGCGGCTTCGTCGAATTTCACGACGACCCACTCCCGAGACCGCACCGCCGAACTCCTGGCCAACGTGAGATCTCTGGCGAAAACCTGCGCCGCCCGTTGAGCGGTCGTGCGACCCAAATACCCGGAGAAGACGGCAAGCGCCCCGGTGAGCGTCACCAGCGCCAGGGTCATGGCAACCAGGATTTCCACCAGCGTCATCCCTCGGCGGGCCTCTACGGCCGCCGCAAGCCCCCCACGCGTTCGGTGCAGTCCCCGGCGCTCCAAACCCTTGAAGCCTCCCATCTTGAAAGATCCATTCGATATGCCAACCACTCAACAGTTTTCTTCTGCGGCCGTCTTGAGCCTAACCAGGGCGCTCTATCCGGGCCACCCATCACGCTCTTATCTTACCACCATTCGACGCCGTTTTTTCGGACGGCTCATCGTGATTTCCTACCGGGGCGTGTGACGATGGCGACAAAAGCGCGTGCAGCTGTGTGGTCAATCCTCGTGGCGCTGCTCTTGGCCGCCCCCATCGGGGCTCAGCGGTTCCCGACGGACAATCCGGTCTTGAGGGCTATTTGGGAAGAGGGAACGACGCGTGGGCAAACGTGGTCCCTGGCCCAAACACTCATGGACTCGATCGGCCCACGGCTGACAGGGACTCCTGGTCAGGAGGCCGCCGCCGACTGGGTGATCCGCAAGTACACGGAGTGGGGGATCGACGCTCGCAATGAGACCTACGGTACATGGCGCGGCTGGCGCAGGGGGGTCACACACGTCGATCTGTTGGAGCCACGTGTGCGAAGTCTCGAGGCCATGATGCTCGCCTGGAGTCCCGGTTCCGGCGGCATGAGGACAGGCGAAGCCATCGTGCCGCCGGAGTTCGGAAGCGCCACCGATTTCGAGGCCTGGCTGACCCAGGTCGAGGGAAAGTTCGTGATGCTTTCCGCGCCACAGCCCACCTGCCGACCCGATGACAACTGGGAGGAGTTCGGTACCGAGTCGTCGTTCGAGGCCCTCCGGGAGGGACGGACGAACGCCCAGAGCGCGTGGGCCCAGAATTTGGGCAGGTCGGGGATAACCGCTAGCCCGAGAGCCCTCACCGGAGCGATCGCGGTCGCGGTCGAGGAAGCCGGTGCAGCCGGTGTCATCACCTCGCGCTGGTCCAACGGTTGGGGCGTGCAGAAGATCTTCGGTGCTTCTACCAATCGAATCCCCACCATCGATGTCTCCTGTGAGGACTACGGGTTGGTCTATCGTCTCGCGCACCGCGGGCAAGGCCCGATCCTTCGGGTTCACGCGGACGCTGAGTTCACTGGTACCGTCCCGGTAGCGAACACCATCGCCATGATCCGAGGCTCGGAGTTACCGGACGAATACGTGGTGCTCTCCGCCCATTTCGACTCTTGGGATGGCGGCTCGGGCGCCACGGATAACGGCACCGGTACGATCACGATGCTCGAGGCCATGCGGATTCTGTCCAAGGTTTACCCCCAGCCCAAGCGGACCATTATCGTGGGACACTGGAACGGCGAGGAGCAGGGTCTCAACGGCTCCCGCTCTTTCGCCGTCGACCATCCCGAAGTTGTCGCGGGCCTGCAAACGCTTTTCAACCAGGACAACGGGACCGGGCGAGTGGTAAGCATCTCGATGCAGGGCCTTATCGGGGCAGGAGCGTACTTCGCGGACTGGCTCTCGCAGATCCCCTCGGAAATCAGCCAACGGATCAAGCTCAACGTCCCGGGCAACCCCGGCGGAGGAGGCAGCGACTACGCGTCGTTCATCTGCGCTGGTGCACCCGCGTTCAGCCTCAGCTCGCTGAGGTGGGAGTACGGCACGTACACATGGCACACCAACCGGGACACGTTCGACAAAGTGGTCATCGATGACCTGCGCAACAATGCGATATTGACCGCGATGCTCGTGTACTTGGCATCCGAGGAGCCTGACCGGATGCCGAGAGATCGTCGTACACAACTTTTCGACGCCCGCTCAGGCCGGGAGTCGACCTGGCCCACGTGCAGGGACGGAGCGCGGAGCTTCCGCTGACCCAGCTCTCTGTAGCCGCGAGATGATCAGCGTTCCGGGCCGCCACAGCATAGCGCTAGCGGTGTTCCCGCTGCTGTGCTGTCCCATACTGGTCATAGGCCAGCAGAGCGGGAGCCGCAACGTATCCGCCTTGATCGGCGGGATCTACAAAGCCACCAGATTCTCCGGCGGCACACATTCCATGGTCGGAGTGAAGGCGGCAGTGGTTTTTGCAAGCGGTCTGGAGATAGGCGGCGTCGGAATCAAAGTGCTGGAGCCCGTGGACATATCAGTCGGCGCGGGTAGCCTCATGGAAATGCGAGTCGGCTATGGCGGCGTAACCGTCGCCAAGAGTGGGCTACTGGGCGGCCGGATCGGAGCCAGCTTCCTCCTGGGCGTAGGAAACGCCGAAATCCGAGCGCTGCCCGTGGGAAATCAATTGGGCTCGGACAACTTCCTGGTGTTCGAGCCTGAGGTGACGCTGGAGTTTCCCTCATGGAACATGGTCCACTCCGCCCTCGGGGGGGGATTTCGATTCGTGACCGGAGTGGACGATCTCCCGACCTTGAGTGCGGCCGACCTGCGAGGGTTCACCGTGACTCTGACGGTAGTGGTCGGCGGTCCGTAGCCTGGTGTTACGGGCGGCTGGTCCGGTTGGGTTGGCCGTTCAGCCTACTGGCGAGCAACGTCACTTCCCGAACCACCACTGACAGACCGGAGAGTGAAACGGGGTCGTCGTCTCGAATCTCCTTCAGCAGGGTGGTAAACCGCGCCATCTCTTTCGAATGGGGCGAGAGCACGGCATCGCTCTGCGCTCCATCCCCGGCCGCATCCAATTGAACGGCCTCGGCCGCGAGCATGTGATGGGCTCGGTTGAGGTCGTCGAGAAGAACCTGGGAGGCCCGCTGGTCCCACCGATCGTCCCGGGCCGCCTCGGAAATCGAGCGCCTCAGCCAGAGCATGCTGAACAAATCCGACATGCGATAGTACGCCTTGCCGGCGTCGAGGGGCGATGCGCCGGTCTCGCTCGCCACCCGTAGCGTCTCCAGCAGCTGATCGAGGAAGCGCAGCGTGATGAGGTTGCGGGCGAGATGCGGGTCGGCTCCGAGCTTCTCGATCTCCTTGACGCGAGCCTTGAAGACCCTGCGATCCTCTCCTGTCACGATGTCCGCGAAATCCTCGCGGAGAGCCATCAGCTTTTCGATATTCTCGTCGATGATGGCCGCCGTTTCCCGGTCCGGGCCCACGTTCGCGAGAACCCATCGGGTCGTGCGCTCGAGAACGCGGGACAGTCCAAACAACCACCGATATGCCACCGCGCTGTTGAGGTCGACCTCGACCGTGCTGAGTTGCCGAACCAGCGCTCGCTGGCCTGCGAGACGAGCACCAACCAACCAGGCCCGTGCGACCTCCGCAGGCGTCTTCCCGGTGTCCCGCACCAGCCGATTCACGAACGTGGCGCCCATGAGGTCGACCAGGTCATTCGTGAGTTGGCTACAGATGATCTCACGACGCAGCCGGTGGCCGGCCAATGGCTTCTCGCCCGCCTCCTTCGTGGCGGTCGGTGGGAAATAGCCTCTCAGGTAGCTCTCGGTCGCGGGGTCGTCAGGGAGCCCGCTCTTCAGCAGGCTGCCCATGAGACTGAGCTTTGAGTACGCCAACAACACGCACAGTTCCGGGCGAGAGAGGGCCTTGCCTCGTGACTCGTAGCGGTCGCACAGCACTTCCCAAGTGGGCAGGTTCTCGGCAGCGCGATCGAAGCCATCCGCGCGCTCCAGTGCCGACATCAGGTCGCGGAAATCCTCGAGGCCTTCCGGAGCACGCACCTCGTCGAGCGAGATGGCGAGGCTTTGCGATTCGTTGTCCCGAAGCACGAGGTTGGCCACCGCCTCGGTCACTTCCCGCAGCAGGCCGTTGCGCTCCTCCAGCGACATCGTGCCCGCGGACACCGCCGCATTCAGCAAGATCTTGAGGTTGACCTCGCGATCGGAAAGGTCCACCCCGCCGGAGTTGTCCAGCGCATCCGTGTTGATCTTCCCACCGTTGAGGGCGAACTCGATCCGCGCCCGCTGCGTGAAGCCCAGGTTCCCGCCCTCGCCCACCACGGCGCAGCGCAGCTCGTCCGCATCGACTCGCACCGCGTCATTCGTGGAATCACCCGCGTCGGCGTGGTTCTCCGAAGACGACTTCACGTAGGTGCCGATTCCCCCGTTCCACAGCAACTCGACGGGAGCGCGCAGAACCACCCGGATGAGAGACTCCCCGTCGAGCGTTTCGGTGTCGTCAGGCACGCCCAGGGCAACACGCGCCTCGGGTGAGAGGTCCACCTCCTTCGCGCCCCGCGGCAGGATGACCCCGCCCTTACTCAGCAGGCTCTCGTCGTAGTCCTCCCAACTGGATACTCCCAACTCGAAGAGTCTCTTGCGTTCGTTGAATGAGGCCTCGGAATCCGGATCAGGATCGATGAACACATGCCTGTGGTCGAATGCGGCGATCAGCTTCGTGTGCGGAGAAAGCAGCATTCCGTTGCCGAATACATCGCCGCTCATGTCACCGATGCCGACGGTGGTGAACGACTCCGACTGGATGTCCTTGTTCATCTCCCTGAAGTGACGCTTCACGCATTCCCACGCGCCCCGCGCCGTAATCCCGACCGCTTTGTGGTCATAACCTTGCGACCCGCCGGACGCGAAAGCGTCGTCGAGCCAGAACCCGTACTCGCCCGCGACGGCGTTGGCCACATCAGAGTACTTGGCCGTGCCCTTGTCGGCGGCAACCACCAGATAAGGATCCGGATCGTCCCAGCACACCACGTCTTGCGGCGGTACGGTCCCGCCTTCCTCCAGGTTGTCCGTGATGTCGAGCAGCCCACGTATGAGCGTCTGGTATTGGCCCTTGGCCTCCTCTGCCATCTCCTCACGGGTCGCCAACGCCCTCAGTGTCACGAACCCGCCCTTGGAGCCCGCAGGCACGATCACGGCGTTCTTGACGATCTGTGTGTTCACCAGCCCTAAGACCTCTGTGCGGAAGTCGTCGGGCCGGTCGCTGTAGCGAATTCCGCCGCGGGCGACCTTGGCGCCCCGCAGGTGGACTCCTTCCATGCGGGACGACCGAACCCACACCTCGTAGAGCAAGCGAGTCTTGGCGATGTCCCTGAACTCCTTGCACGCGAACTTGAACGACGTGTACGGAACCCCACCCGAACGCCGTGTGGGACTGCGGCCGCCGTGTCGGAAGTAGTTCGTGCGGACCGTGGCGGAGATCAGCCTAGCCAGCCGCCGCAAGACGCGGTCGTCCGCAAGCAGTGTCACGCCGCTCATGAGATGACCCAGTAATGCCTCCAGATCTTCGACCGCCCCGCGGCGTTCCTCCAACTCCAGGGGGCCCTGAGGATCGAACTTCGATTCGAAGATCTCGAACAACACGCGCGCGATATTCGGGTATCCGATGAGCGCTGACGGCAACGACTTGCGGGACGGCACCACGCCCAGTTGGAACGCGTAGGAGGCGTATCCCCTCAAGACTTCGACCTCTCGCCACGAAAGTCCAGCCAGCAAGACGAGTGCGTTGAAGCTGTCGTTCGTGGCATCGCCGGTCCTGACCGCCAAGAGCACCTCGGCCAGAAGACTCCCGTGGTCGTCGATGGTCAGAGGCTGACCCGAAGAGTCCTGCACCGCGAACGAATAGATGATAGCGTCTGGAATTCCCGAGGCGTGGAGCTCCCACGGGTTCACCTCAATCACTCGCAGGCCGGCGTTTTCCAGAATCGGCATGAAGTCCGAGAGGATCAACCGTTCACCCCGGAGGTACAGTTTCAGCAGCGTGACCATTCCACCGCCGGCGAGTCCCGCATTCTCTTCGGGACCGGTGAACGCAATCGACTCCATGCGTTCGTCAGCTTGCATCGCCTCCAACTGGAGGATGTCTTGTACGGCTGTCTCTGGATCGGTGGCCGCCTGGTATTCGGGGCTGAACCCATCCGAGTACCGCCGGGCGAGGCGCCTAGCCTCGTCGGGCGGCCGCACCTTCTCCAGGCCGGACCGAACGCGATCCGTCCACGTGCGGATGATCTCCCGGATGATCGCCTCGATCTCCGTCGCGTCGATCTCGGCAAGAATATCCGGAGAGGCAGCCAAGAAGAAGTGGAGCCGGGCCTGATCACCCTCGCCCATGGCGAGTCGATAGTTCAGGACCTCGCCCCGGAGGCGTACCACGAGCGCCTCTTCGATCCTCTTTCGCACATCGCCCGAGAACTTCTCCTCCGGCAGGATCACCATGGCCGAAACACCGCGGTGGAGCGGGTCCTCGCGCAGAGTGACCAGGATCTCGTCGGTGTTGTACGACGTAAGGATGGTCTGGACGTCGGCGCCGATCTCTTCGACCGAGGTGAGGAACAGCTCCTCCTTCGGCATGGAGTTGAAGATCGTGTTGATCTCTTTGTAGTCGTACGAGCCTTCCACGACTTCCGAATTCTGAAGAATCTGCTGAAGTTTGAGGCGGAGGATGGGAATGTGGTCCGCCTGCTCGGAGTACGCCTTCGAGGTAAAGAGGCCCATGAACCGATGCTCACCGATAACCTCTCCATCCGGCGAGAGCTTCTTCACGCCGATGTAGTCCATGCGAGCAAGACGGTGCACCGTGGCCGGAGCGTTCGTCTTGCTGATGATGAGCATGGGACCGCCCTCTATGAGATCACGTAACCACCTGTCGAGCTTGGCGAGAGGAACCGGTTCGGCGAACGACGACTCGGCCTCGTTGCGGAGGATGCCGAGACCCGAGCCCGGCTCGACCACGACGGCACGCGTGCCGTCCCCGAGGTCGGCCAGGTCGTAAGCGCGATAACCGAGGAATACGAACGCGCCGTCCCGAAGCCAGCGGAGGAAGGCCTGGATCTCCTCGATTTCTTCCTTGCGGTCGGGAAGATCGCGGAGTCGCTCCGCCAACTCGGCCACACAGTGGTTTACCGCGTCCACCATGGGGTGGAAGTCGTCGGTGGCGCGTACTACGTCCTGTAGCCGCCGGACCGTTTCCTTGCGCAGAAACTCGAGATGCTCGGGGTCGGTCACCCGGGCGATCTCACAATGGATCAGGGACTCCTGAGCCTCGCCGTTCTGAGACGCGCGCACCCCGACCACGTGACCCGCTTCATCGCGCTCCACCTGGAAGACCGGATACACGAGGTGCTCAATTGTGGCGTCCTGACTATGTAGGAACTCCCGAAGGGAGTCGACGATGAACGGGCGTTCCGAAATGTTGGTACGGATTACGGTGACCGGCCCGTACCACCCTTCGTTGTCCACGTCGGGATTGAAGACCTCGACATCGACGCGACCCGGACTGCTACGCTGGAGAAAATTGAACGCGCCAAGCACCATACGTGCCAGCGCGTCGGAGCTGCGCTGGTCCAGGAAGTCGGTGGGAGCCTTGGAGAGGAACAACTCCGAAAAGTCCACCACGATCTCGGCCAGCTCGGGATCGACCTGACGCTCGAGCTGTCGACAGACAGCGTCGATGGTGGCGGATTCGTCCCGGAGGCGGCCGGCGGCCGTGTCGTTGATGTTGCTCATGGGGAGGTTTGCCGGGCCTTCAAGTCAGCGAAGACATCCAAGCCAGAGAGCCAAGTGTCGAAGCAGCGGGTCCGGAGCCCGCAGGGCTAAAAGATAGCCATGGGCCGTGGGGGCCTCAAGGATGAAAAGCACATACACCTTGGCCATCGCTCCTGATGTTTACTGTTACCGCACCGCGGCCCCGTGCCTCCACAACGATTCCGTCCCGTTCGAATTGGCGTGCCGACCGGCCCACATAGGCGTCTCGCGCCACCCTGTGGCGGTGTACCCTACCAGCGCCGATGCGACGCCGGCGCCGAGCATCGACACGAGCCCGAGGCTATGCTGGATGTCGAAGGTGACCAGCGGCCCACCCGTGAGCAGTCCGAAGAGAAAGAGGAGGCCGGCAGCGTTCTTCCTGCGTGTGGCTGCGCCGCGACGTTCTCGACCGAGTGTGACGGGACCCTCGGCAGGGGAATCGTGGGATCTGGCACGTCTCAATCCTCGCCTAGCCGGTGGCTCCTGAACCCCTCGCCAACCTTGCCGCCCGCGTCCTGGAACAGGCCCGCGAGGTGGTCGTCCATGGTGAAGTAGAAAACCTGCCAGCCACTTTCAACCAAGCTCAGGGTTCGGTCGACTAGTTTCTCCCGGCGGTCCCAGTCGGAGTGCTGGAAGGCGTCATCCAGTATGAGGAAACCGGTTTCCCCTTCCATGGCGATCGAGGCGAAGCCCATCCGCAGGGCTAGGAAGATCTGTTCCCTGGCCCCAGTGCTCAGGGAAGCCAGCAGGTAGTCCTCATCCTTGTCCGTGACCAGAACCAGGCCCTGGTCATCGTCCAGTCGAATGCTTCGGTAGCGACCGGTGAGAGCGTGGAGCGGTTCGGTCAGCTCCTCTCTCTTCAGCCCTTCCGCGATCCTGCTGTTCTCCGCCTGCCGAAATTCCTCGATAACAGCGTTGACCTGGATTTTCGCCAGGATCTCAGCGGTAACCTCTCGGTATTCCTGTGCAGCCTCCCCTCGCTTGTTGCTGAGAGCGGTGATCAGTTCTTCCCAGTCGGAGTCGTCGCGGCCGGTCTCCTGGGCGACACGGGTCTTGAGCCCCTCGAGGTTCTTCTCCTCCTTTTCCACCGCCTCACGAGTAACGTGCAGGCGCCCCGTGAGTTCGGCGTAACGCTCCGAGTCCCACTCCCTTCCAGGGTCCTCCTCGACGTATTCGTGTCTGGGTACGCCGACTGACCCCAGCTCTTGTCCGATCGAGTCGATCTGGCTCTGAAGGCCATCAATTCTTTCAGTGAGAGCTCGGATCGTCTTCCGCCACTCTTCTACCGGGACTTCGTTGCCCGTCCAGTCTTTCAGGGTCGCAGTGGTCGTCCTCTCGAGGGTGCGCGTCTCCTCGGAAAGCACGTCTCGGGCTTCCCTGAGCGGAGTGGCAAGAATCTCGTTCTTATTCAGCTCTCCGAGCTTCGCCAGGAGCGTTGCCTGGTCCGTGAGATCGGAACCGAACCTGGTCCGGTATTCAGCCTTCAGCTTCGCCAGCTCGGTGTTCTCGCCTGCATATGAAGCAGCTTTCTTCAGGTTCAGATAGGTAATGGCACCGAAGAGCGCGGACAGCACGGCGCTCAGGATCAAGGGTATGCGGAGGCCGAGCAGGCCGAAGGCCACCGTTCCGGTGAAGGAGAGTAGCGCGAGGAGCATGAATACCTTCTTAGGACCGCCGCCAGCTGCTCCGGACGTGGCGTCCTTGTACAGACGGTCCGCCTTGCTTGCCCACTCGAAGTCCGGGCTGGTGCTTTCCAGTTCTTGGAGCTTCTCTGTCTTGGTCTCAATCTCCGCCTTGTTTGATTCCCAGGTCGTGACGTCCGCTTCGAGCCTCGCCAAGTCGCCTTCGGTGGGCAGTTCACCCTTCTCGCTCTCGAGTCGCTGTACCTGTCCTGCCAGTTGCCCTGCGTGGTATCGCTTGGCCTTTTCCAGCGTCTCGACCTGAGTGGCGAGCCCTTCCTTCCGCTGTCGGAGCGAATACGCCTCGCCGGAGGCGTATCCTTCTTCGACGTCCTTGAGAAGCGTCTGAAACCTGTTGACCCGCGCCTCACATTGGGCCCGGGTCTTCAGCCGTCCCTGCTTGGCGCCGTCGATCTGGCGGTCCTGAACCTTAGCACCCGCAATGACGGTCTCGATGTTGCCGGCAATCCTGTCGAGAAGCCCCTCACCGGACAGATAATCCTTGAGTATGTCACGGCCGACGCCATCTCGCTCCTTGGCCAGCACAGTCGCTCCGGCCCGGACAACGAGGAGGCGTGAAAGGTCTCGCGGAAGACCGGGGCCATCTTCCCAGTAGTCCTCCAACTTGCGGCCCGACTTCGTAAACGTCACCGGGTCGCTCTCCAGGCCCGAGACGATAGCTCGGCCTGCGATGTCCCAGTCTCTGAGATCCCAATCGACGGGCGCCCTGCTGTTCGTTTTGAACAGAAACCTGATCAGCGATTCTACCACATACGTCTTGCCGGTTTCGTTCTGGCCATAGATCAGGTTCAGGTCGCCGGGTTCGAATTCGAAATCGCTCTCGAGGGGGCCAGCCCTGTTGACTTTGATCCGATCAATTCTAAGCGTCATGGTCGAGCTCAATTCCCGTAGATAACGGACAGCGCAGCGAGTTCTACCTGCTCTCTCGTCGGCTCATCGCCTCCGAAAGACCAATCGAGTTCCTCGATGAGCTTCATCGTACGCTCAGATATAGCCTCCAGTTGGTGGTCCGAACTCACGGACAGATTCTCAATCGTGGGCCGTTCACCATTAAAGTAGGCGAAGCCCTCAAACCCCATTTCAAGTGCCTCGAGCACTGCGCTCCTGTTCTTCGCGTATCCACTGGCCTCCACGCTGACTTGGACTCTCGAGTGATCGGAAGCGTCGAGCTTCCAGGCTTCGATCCGCTTCGCGATCTCCTCTTTGAGCAGCGGGACTTCGTTGTCCCTCGGCAGGACGAGAAAGGTTTCCTTGAAGTACAGTACATCGGTCTCGACGACACGGTCTTCGGCGCTGCCGTCCGCGGTGTCGTAGACGACGAATCTGCGGTGTCCCGTCTCTCTGATGTCCAAGCCGCACGGGGAGCCCACATAGTGAACATCATTGGCGGGACTATGGGGCATGTGGATGTGGCCGAGAAATACCGTCCGGGGTTTGAATTTCCCCAGGTCCTTCCTGGACAGCGGCATGTACGTGCCGGGCTCTAGGTGATTCGGTTCTTTCACGCCCCCGTAGAAATCACCGTGACCGACCAGTACCCACTGTTTTCCGGCGATCTCGTGCTCCATTTCGGCGATCTTCTCGCCCATTGTTGCTCTTGCCATATACGGGATGAACAGAAAGGTGACCGAAGCGAACTCTAGGACAGTAGGAACTGTGTAGATGTGTACGTTGTCCCCGGTGATGCTCTCTTCGCTGATGCTCGAATCGTGATTGCCAGGGATGATGTGCAATTGAAGGGAAGGGTGATTTCGGCAGAGGCTCTCGAACTCCGAGTAGTTCTGAAAGTCCTTGTCGAACAGATCGCCGGCGATAATCAGGGTTTCGATGCCGGTGTCGACCGTCTGCTCAAAGACGTTCTCCAGGGCGTGATAGCGCTCGGGGTGCGTGGCCCCCGTCCTGAGGTGTGCATCGGCCGTTACTGCTATCTTCATAGGGATCTCTCGCCCGGGTTTTTCCCGCGGAACTGGCCCACGCATGCAATCTAAGCTGGGGGTGCGACCCTCGGCGAATAACCCGCCCGGACTCTCGCCTTGCGCTGTCCGATAGCCGTGCAAGAAATTCTCAGCGAACGGAAAGGTATCGTCTTGTGTGACCGAACCGTCGTCATGGCGCGCATCCTGACCTCGTAGTGGAGGTCGTCCACACCAGGCAGGCTTTCCTCTGCACGTGCCACGAGGCATGGGCCGCGGAGTTGGAGACCCGGGGCGCACGCCTGGTGCGCCTGTAGAAGGCTGTTGAGGAACGTGGAGCCAACCTACCAACTACCGATTTACGTCGAGGTGCACGGCCGCGGCCGTCCGGTAGTGTTGATTCATGGATTCGCGGGCAGTGCCTTTTCGTGGAGGTATTGGGCGCAGGACTTAGCGCGGGACCACAGCGTCATCCTCGTGGATCTCAAGGGACATGGAAGCGCTCCAGCCCCACGGGATGGGCGCTATTCTCCAGCGGATCAGGCGGATCTGGTGTATCGTCATCTCGTGCACGAGAGTCTGTCCGACGTGACGCTCGTCGGGCATTCCATGGGTGGTGCGGTCGCACTGCTCGTCGCACTGCGCTGCCTGGACCAGGGGGAGGCCCGGGTGAGCCGGATGGCTTTGGTCGCTGGCGCGGCCTTTCCCCAACCGCTTCCACCCTTCATCAAAATGGCGCGCGGGCCGCTGAGCCGGATGGTCGTGAGGCTCGTGCCGAAGCGGAGACTCGTGCGGAGAATCCTCCGTTCCATCGTGCATGATCCGGCAGGGGTCTCCGAGAGCCAGGTTCTGGGGTACTCCGAGCCTCTCCGCCGCCCGGAGCACCAGATCGCGATCCTGGAGACGGCGGCGCAACTGGTGCCCGAGGACCCCGAGGCTGTCACGTCGCGCTATGCGGAAATCCACCTCCCGACGCTGCTGCTGTGGGGCGACCATGACCGCGTCGTTCCGCTGTGGGTCGGCGAGCGCCTCGCCGAGGTGCTGCCGAACGCCACGCTTCGGGTGCTCGAGGACTGTGGGCACCTGCCGCCGGAGGAAAAATCGACGGAGTCCTTGACAGTGTTCAGGGAGTTTTTGGAGCACAACCCGTGAACAGACCGCTTCGCCGGATCTGAGTTCTAAGCCGACTCCTCCTCCTCGATGTCGGCCGACCATGTGACGTCCACAGCCCCTGCCAGGCTCTGGGCCGTGGGGCATCTCTCCACGTGCGTCGACAGAGCACGATCCACCTTCTCGCGACTCCCGGCGGGGATCTGAATCGTGTAGTGCACGTGGATTCGCGTGAGCAACGGAATCTTGCCTCGCATCTCGTTGAATCCCTCAGCTTTGGCTCGTATCTGCTCGGTTCCCAGTTTGACCTCGCGCACCTCCAGTGCGCCATTGAGTGTACCGAGTAGTCAGCCGGCAGCAGCAGCCACCACGTAGTCCACGGGAAGAGGCAGGTCTGGCTCGGAGTCGAGGCCGTAGTGGCTTTTCACGGGTCCGTGCACACCAAATTCCAACGCCGTGCCATCCTCCAGCAGGGCGCGCCGGTGCACGCCGGTGAGCTTACCGACCTCGGCCCGAGCTACGTAAAACGGCTGGTCCATTCAATCCTCCACGTCTCCGGTCTCAGGTTCGAAGCCTGGGCACTCGGCCACGGGCAGCGGTGGGTACCTCACGAACCGGTCATCGGTGCGCGACAGTTCGCAGAGGTAATATCGTGACCCCCGCAGGTTCTCCACCACCCTCACGTGAATACACACGCCGCAGAGTCCCACCCGCGGGTCGACGCTGTGGGTCATGGCCTCACCCCCAAAAACGCTGCTTGCCGCTGTGGGTCTCCCCTACGATGGGAGAAGAACGGGGATCCCGCGCATCGCGTGCAGTGCCCCGACACGCTGATCCGGTCTCGTTCGACACCGGCCGTTCGCGCACGCGCTACCAGTACCGAGCGGAGATCCAGATCATCTCGCTCCCCCGGGGTGGGGAGGTCGAGGGCCTCGAACACCTCGGCACCCACCTCGTAGCACGACTCACAGATCGCCGGACCCAAGTGCATGTGGACCTCGTCGATCCGGCTGGCCATCTGGTCACGAAGGACCTCCAGTCCTCTCTCCAGGACCCCAGCAGCCGCTCCTCGCCAACCCACGTGCAGAAGTGCGACGGCCCGCCGGGAAGGATCGACGACGAAAACGGGTACGCAGTCCGCCACGGTAACGGCCAGCAGCACGCCCGGCGCCCGGGTAGCGTGGCCATCGCCGGGAGGAGCGAGCTCGAAGCCGGGAGGTCCCTCGCCGTGGACATGCACATGGCAGCCGTGTAGCTGGCGCGAGTGAACCACCCTGAGGAACCCCGAGGCGTCCGCTATGCGATCCCAACGCTCAATGACGCCGGACGACGCATGATCCCCGAACAACGCCAGATCGAAGGGTTCCTCTGGAGGCAAAGCGCCCGTCGTACCTTGCAGCAGCCAGGGGAATCGATCAGCCCACCCTGGGTGGATGAACAAGGGAATGTCCCCGACAATCAACTCCTCGAGGACGGTATCGACGGCAACGCTGGAGCGGGTCGGCATGCCGGAATCCTAACGGACCCCGATGACGCTGCAAGGGCGGCGGTGGGCCAGCTGGGGCGCGTTACCGGGTGATTTTGAACCCGGCCAGAAGGGTTCTCGGCAGGCCGGGCCGCAAGCCCGCCGGCCGCCTCGCCACGCCGTACCTCCGGTCGGTGACGTTCTGAAGCGCCGCATACGCGGTGCCCAGCCCAGGGAGCCGGTACTGGCCGGACACGTTGAACACGAGGAACGAGTCGGTGGAGTGCTCGCCCACGATCGCTCCCTGTCCAGCTTCGGTGCGCATCGCACCCGACGCCACCGCGGAGACCGAGACGCCCCAGCCAGGACTCTGCACCCCGAAACCTCCAGACCACTGATGCTCCGGCAGATACGGGAGTCGATCTCCCTTCTCAACCGCCCCCCACGGCTCGAAGCTGCTCTCGAAAGCCGTCCTGAATTCCGCGCGGGTGTAGGTGTAGGAGATGCGCACTGGCAGTCGGTACCCGAGGTGCCTCCCCCATGCGAGGTCGTAGTCGGCCGAGGCCTCGAGTCCCACCACTCCCACCGCCCCACCGTTGAACGCCTGACCGCTGCCATCCTCGGAGTTGGCCAGCGTGGCACGCCCCAGGACGTTGGAGTAGTCGCCGACGAAGCCGGTGGCCTGCGCCGCCAGGCCGCGATCCCGATAGCGCGCCCCCAACTCGTAGTTCCAGCTCTCCTCCGCATCGGCATGCGTGGCACCCGGGCCCGGGGGTCCGAAACCCTTGTGCACTCCCCCGAACACGTACGCGCCATCGCCGGCTCGGTAGGAAAAGCCGATGCCGGGGATCAGCACGTCGACCTGGCTTTCACGGATTCGCGTTGGGGTCGTCCGGGCGGGATCGTTCCCGGCGAAGTCCGTGCGCACCATGTCGATGCTCTCGAACCGGAGCCCGGGAACGAGCACCAGTCGACCCAGGTCGATCTCGTCCTGTAGGTAGATAGCGATCGCCTTGGCTGTGCTCACCCGGTTCGACTGGCTACCCGGCGCGCCCGCACTCGTCTGGACCATGAGGCCGGAGGTCATCCGGAAACCGTCCTCCCACTGGAATCGGTCCTCCTCATCCTGATGGAAGCGGACGCCCAACTCCAAGTCGTGTCCCGCGTTCTCGAGCCTTAGCCCCACCGTCCACTGGATGCCCTGACCGAAATAGTCCCTGTTG
>JADFRS010000216.1 GCA_022561145.1 Gemmatimonadota bacterium | reverse complement strand
ATTGCCTGCCCGCGCGGGCCGGACGCCGCCCGGGAGCCGCGAAGTCCGATCAGTCCCGCGCGCGACCGGCCGCACCCCGGTGCGGCAGCAGGAAGGGCTGGCCGCCCGCGGGCACCCGCCCGACCGGCCAGCGGACGCCGAAGACCCCGGCGATCAGGTCGTCGGTCAGGACCTCGGCCGGCCGCCCGCCGGCGACCAGCCGGCCGCCGTCGAGGACCAGCAGCCGGTCGGCGTAGGCGGCCGCGAGGTTGAGGTCGTGGAGGATCGCCACCACGGCGACGCCGGTCGCCGCCAGCCCGGCGGCGGCGTCGAGCAGCGCGCCCTGGTGCCGGAGGTCGAGGCTCGCGGTCGGCTCGTCGAGGAACAGCACCTGCCGGTCCGCGACCGTGCGGCCGGCCTCCAGCTGGCAGAGCACCCGGGCGAACTGCACCCGCGCCTGCTCCCCGCCCGAGAGGGTCGGGTAGGCCCGGTCGGCGAGATGCGCCACGTTGGCCCGGCGGCCGATAGTGTTGTCGAGGACTACCATTACCACACGACGGAGGCGTTCCCCTAAACGTTGGGGTGCTACCGCGGAACGCCACGCGGGCTCTAGCGGGTTCTAGACCATGCCAACAACGCACTGCTGGCCACCAAGAGGGCAGGCTGGTGATGGGAGTTGCTCCATGGCCGCCCGCCCGAGCGTTGGCTAGAGCTAGATGCGTACGAGGATCTCTACCGGACAGTAATCGCAGGTAGCAGAGGTCTGGTGGTAGAGTTGGCAGCCGTTCTATTCGGGACGGGAGTGGGGCTCTTCGTGTACACCTACGCTCTCTATCCGGGCCTCCTCAAGGTCCTGGGCTTGCGAAAGGCGGGTTCGACCTCGCTCACCGATCCCGACGTCTGGCCCACGGTCAGCATCTCCCTTCCGGTCTACAACGAGGAGCACCAGATCGCGGAGACGCTCGAGAGCCTGTTGTCGTTGGATTATCCAAAGGACCGTCTCCAGATCCTGGTGGTCTCGGATGCCTCCGCCGATCGAACAGACGAGATCGTGCGCGCATACGCGGATCGTGGCGTTGAGCTCCTCCGTGTCCCGGAGCGTAGAGGAAAGGGGGCCGCGGAGATCGCCGCCACGCCGCATCTCACGGGTGAGATCGTCGTCAATACCGATGCGTCGGTCCGCATCGTCCCAGACGCGTTGAAACCCCTGATCCGACAGTTCTCCGACCGCGAAGTGGGCCTGGCGTCCGGTCGCGACGTCAGCGTGGCGTCGGGTGCCGAAAACGCAACTGAGGGTGAATCGAGATATGTGGGATACGAGATGGCGATCCGCGACCTGGAGAGTCGAGTCGGGAGCATCGTGGGAGCTTCCGGGTGCTTCTACGCGATCCGGCACCATCTGCATCGGGTACCGTTGCCGATCTCTTTGAGTCGTGATTTCGCCGCCGCTCTCCACTGTCGCGAAAGGGGTTATCGTGCCGTTTCCGTCCCCGAGGCCATCTGTTATGTGCCGCGAGTGACGTCACCGGGTCGAGAATACCGTCGCAAGGTGCGGACCATCACGCGGGGCCTGCAGACGCTGCTTCACAAGCGGCGCCTCATGAACCCGTTCAGGTATGGCCTGTTCTCGTGGATGCTCTTCAGCCACAAAGTATGCCGGTGGCTTGTTCCTTGGGCGGGAGTGACCGCCCTGGTCGGACTCGCTTTGATGGCCCCCAGCATATCATGGGCCCGCGTGGTCCTCTTGCTTGCGGTCGCCGGCCTTTTGCTGGGGTCTGTCGGCTGGCTGGCGTCAAACCGCCGAGATCTTCCCTGGTTCTTGGCGCTTCCGGCCTTCGGGCTGCTTGGAAACGTCGCCGCGATGCACGCTTTGCTCCGGGTGATACGGGGAGATGCGGACGCACTGTGGGATCCGACGCGGAGAGTTTCCACGCCGGGCAAGTGAGGACCCGCGCTCAGCTCGGGAGTGCTTGATCGAGTGCCGGGACGAGCGTCTCCGCAACGGACTGGGCGAGGCGGAATGAGTCTTCCTCCGATCCAGAGAGCGGCACGACGATGCGGACCAACGCTTCGTCACTCCTCTGCCGCAAGACCGCGTCACGCAGGAGGTCCCATTTTACCAGGTATTCATTGGCCTGAACCCGCCCGCGACCTTGATACCAGTAGAGAACGAGCGCCCGCACGTCTTCATTCTGAAGAAGATAGCGGTTCACGCTCACCGGCCCGTTGGGGGTCTCCACTGTAGCCATTTCAGATTCGAGGGCCTCCCAACCTGATCCGGGGAGGCAGTTCTTGGGCGAGTGAATCGTCCTCCCTTGTGTCTGGCTGTCGTAGTAGCCGACATACACGGTGAACGAAGGCACTCGAGACGCGGAGGCATCCTCCTCGCCATCTGCCACGGGGGCCACGTAGCTCCTCAAGACGTAGTTCGTGAAGCCCGCCGCTCTCTGCTCTTCCGGACTGATCTCGACATCTGTTCCCAGGTAGCTATCGAACACATTCGGGACTACTGCGCCCAACGGTGCGTCGAGAGCCAGCCGCTTCTGGGGTATCACGCCGGTGGCGCCGAAAACGCCCACCCACAGGAGGAATGCGGTGGTCCAGAGGTAAAGCGGGTGCTGTATCACGATTGCCCGGCGGGTCGGAGAAGTGGTGAGTTGAATCGGCTCTCTGCCCAGGTGAGTGCCCAGGTGACTCCACCCAGTATCCCGAACGAGAAGAGGAAGAGTACCCACCCCTCGGAGTAATGCATGAACCCCTCACCCAACTCCGGGGTCACGAAGAAGACCAGGAACCCGGTAAGGAAAACGCGCACCCCGTTGACCGCCATCGCCACGGGAAGGGTAACCATGAGCAGCAGCAGCCTCGCCGCAGGTAGGCGGAGCCAGAGCCCGCCCTGGAGGACTCCTAAAGCTATGAGTGCGGTGAGAGAGCGGAGTCCGCTACAGGCTTCCGTCACAAACAGTGAGCGACCGGGAATGTGGATCACGTTCCCCGAGAGCAGCACCGGTACCTGGCGCCACTCCAACAATGCGGCTCCCATACGGGACGCCTCCAGTTGCAGGGGTAGGGCGAGGCTTCCCATAACCACGGCAGGGAGCGGCACCGACAGAATGATGAGGGTCGCAGGGAGCCACCAAACGCGAAGTTGGCGCAGGCCTCGCACCGCCACGATAACACCGATCATGGCTCCCAACATGGACATGCGCATGGTGAACAGCTCGGCGGCAAGGCTCGACCCATACCGGAGAGCGATCGCACCGACCAGGATGATGAGGCCGAGGACCGGGCGCGGGACCGCCTCGGATCTCTCGATCAGCCCCGTCCGCCACGCCAACCAAACGGCAAGGGGGGCCAGAAGGAGGCCATGAGCGGCCTCCGGATCGTGCCACCAGTCCCGGAGCAACAGCGTGAAAGGGGCCCAGAAAAGGAATAGGAAGCCAACCGTCCCCACAGCCAGGGGCACGACGTTGGAGCCCCGCCAAGGGGTCGACTCGACCCGCCCCGGAGTCGTCGCCATTCTCTAGATCGCGCCCTGCTTCCTGACAACTACAGGCAGTGTCCGTGCCATGATCTCGAGATCCAGAAGCGGTGATCGGTTGCGGACGTACTCCAAGTCCACATCGGTCTTCCTCCGCACGTCATCAATCGAGCGATCGTAATGGTGAGTCACCTGGGCGAGCCCGGTGATTCCCGGAAGGACCTGCTGCCGGCCGGAAATGTGGCGAACCTTCTCGCGGAGTTGCACGAAGATATCCGGCTGCTCCGGACGTGGACCGACCAGGTTCATGTCTCCGGCCAGTACGTTCCAGAGCTGAGGGAGCTCGTCGAGACGATATTGACGGAGGATCTTACCCGCCCGGGTGACTCGCGCGTCCTCCTCCTCGGCCCACACCTGAGGGCAGCCGGACTCCGTCTCCGCCATCGACCGGAACTTGTAGATGGTGAAGATCCGACCTCCGTAGTCCTGGCTTCGCCGCGCATCCTCCCCTCGACTACCCAGTCTGCGCCGGTCCAGCAGTCCGCGCCGGTCCAGACCCACACGCGGCTGCGAGTAGAAGGCCGGTCCGTGGGAGCTCAGCTTCACCACCGCGGCGACGACCAGCATCAAGGGCGAGAGCACGAGCAGGGAGATCGCCGCCGCCAGCACGTTGAGAGCTCTGCACATGCCCTCGTTGAGCGCCGATCTCCCTCCCAGAGTTCGAGGCCGCACGAACTGCGGCTCGCGAAGGTATAGCCGGAGGCCTGTCGGCAGGACGCCGGCACCCGCTGCCGCACTCGTTCGCTTCTCCATCTGCTGCACCAAGCCTCTCCATTCCGAGGTCTCTGCTCGCCATCGGGGAATATCGGGGAGTTGCAAGATGCGTTCACAGATCGTCGTCCTACATCAAACAAGCCGTAAAGGATGTGACAGCAAGTACTTACGTCACTCGGTGCTCGGGACCTGCGGGGGCGCTTTGCGGAGCGGAGCCTACGGATGTGGAGGTGGCGCCACAGCCGCGGGAGTGGCGCTAGTGTGGCGTGGGAAGGCGCAGTACGAAGGAGAACCGCGTACCCTGTCCGAGCTCGCTTTCCATGGTCAACTCGGAGTCCATCTTTTCGAGCAGGCGTCGCACTATGGAAAGGCCGAGCCCGCTTGGGGCAAAGAAGAACCCCTGCCGTCCAGGGGACTTCTGGAATGGCTGGAAGAGTCGGGCCCGCTGCTCAGGGGAGATTCCCCGGCCAGTATCGCGAACCGAGATCTCGACGTCGTCCCGTGCCACCGAGTCGGCGAGCACTTCCACAGAGCCTCCCTCGCCGGTGAACTTTATTGCGTTCGTCGTCAGATTGAGGAGCACACGCCCTAGAGGGCCCGAGTGCCCGACGCGATGGCCGGAGCAATGCACAGCAAACCGCAGTGCGATCTGCTTCGCCTCTGCCATTGGTGCGACCATCTCGCGAACGCCCTCGAACGTCTGGGGAAGTGAGAAGGCAGCCTCCTCCTCGAAATCAGTGGACGCCTGATCTTGGGCAAGGCTCATCAGGTCGTTGACGACTCCCATCAATCCCAACGCCGCGGAATAGACGAGGCCAAGCTGGTGCTGTTGCAGCTCGGTGAGGCTTCCGCTGTGCCCATTTCGCATCGCTTCGGAGAGGAAGAGGATCGAGGTGAGAGGTGATCGCAGATCGTGACCGACCTCGGCCACGAGTCGAAACGCGTCGGCTTCGCCCGGTCGGGCCTCCGAGTCCTCTGTTTCCCCAATGACGAGTTCCTCGGCGTGGTCTTCGGCGTGGTCTATGGAGTGCAGCAGCTCAAGAAGCCGGTCTTGATCGACGGCAAGGTCCTTACGGCGCCATCGCTCGAGAAGGTCTCGCCGAATCGCCGCCAGCAGGCGTACTTCGGTACGGGGGTCATGCGTCTCCCATCGGCCACCATCCTCCGGCTGAACGTTGCCATCGCTGACTCCGTCCAGACGTAGGGCGAGGCGCATCAGCGTGTCCTCTATCGAGGACTCGCCCTCGGATGCAAGGGGCCATCTGGGAGTCCACTCGGCGGACACCTCGCGAAGCGACGTCCGTAGCGCGGGACATACTACCGCGGCGAAGGGGTCTCTTGACCGGTGCTCGTCGACCGTATTCAGCTCGGGGGTCTCCGCGAGCATCAGTCCGGCTCAGGGAGTGGGTTGGTGCGCTGGGTTCCGTGCTTCTCCATCAGTCGATAGAGCGTCGTCCGGTCTACACCGGCATTC
>JADFRS010000215.1 GCA_022561145.1 Gemmatimonadota bacterium | reverse complement strand
CGGCGATCCCATGCTCCACGCCATCTCGGCGTTCGTTCGCCAGGAGCCGGAAAAGGCCGAGACCATGCTGGCCGAGCTCGGTGAGTTGCTCCGCGCCGCTATGGACGCCGCCAACGAACCGACCGTGCCGCTCTCTCGAGAGATGGAGTTCATCGATCGCTACCTCTCGATCCAGAAGGCCCGCTTGGGAGATCGGTTGCACGTCGAGGTCGATGTGCCGCCCGAACTAGGGGACGTGCTGGTTCCCAACCTCCTGCTGCAGCCGCTGGTGGAGAACGCTGTCGAGCATGGCATCGCCGACCGCTTGGGCGAAGGTAAATTGTGGATTCGTGGGTTCATGGAGAATGGGAATCTGTGCCTGGAAGTCGAGGATGATGGTCCGGGCCTGTCCGATGAAAAGCTCGATCCCGCCAGTTGGCGCGTGGGGCTGCGCAACACCCGAGATCGGCTCGCGCAACTCTACGGTCCGGAGCAGCACTTGGAGCTCGCCAACTCGGACGCCGGTGGTCTGCGTGTTCGAGTTGTTATCCCGCTGGACTCCTTGGATCGGTCTCCGGAGTGACCCTTTCGGCGATCATCGTGGATGACGAGGCACCGGCCAGAAAGAGGCTTCGAGATCTCCTACGCGACGAGGGAGATGTTGAGGTGGTGGCTGAGTGTCAGGACGGTCCCTCGGCGGTCGAAGCGATTCTCCGTCACGGCCCGGATGTGTTGTTCCTCGATGTTCAGATGCCGGAGATGGACGGGTTCGAGGTGCTGAGGGCGGTGGGTTCGGATCCGGTTCGTCGACGTGAATGATGTCGACTGGATCGGGGGGGGCCGGCAACTACGTGATTCTGCACGTCGCGGGAAGCGAGCATCGTGTCAGAGGATCGCTGAAGGGCTTCGCGGCGAAGCTGGACGCCCCGCCGTTTCGTTCGCATCCACCACTCGTACATCGTCAACCTCGACCGCGTACGGGAGCTACAGCCCTGGAGCCATGGCGAGTTCGTCGTGATCCTCCAGGACGGAACCCAGTTGACGTCCAGCCGAACCTACAGCGACGCACTTCGTGAGGTACTCGAGCTCTAGAGGCCTGCTGGGCGGCTGAGTCTGACCGGTCCGGTCAGATTGCCAGGAGAACGCCGCCCACGACCATGGCCGTACCGATCCAGGTAACCGGGCGGGCCAACCAGGGCCTCAATTCCTTGCGCACATCGGCGAGCCGATGCGGATTGATCGCGATGGCCATCTGGCCCTCTGCGTCCTTCTTGCCGTTGATGAGCCGGTCCTTCAGGAGCTCGTTCACGGCGCTCTGGTACTTGGCCGGCCTGTCGTCGAAGCCCCGAATGGTCCGGGGCCGTGCGTAGCGTTCTTCTGCATCGCTACCGAGATCGGTCAGTTCTCTCAGAATGGTCTTGCGGGGCGACATCATGA
Organism: Gemmatimonadota bacterium; assembly: GCA_022561145.1. Taxonomy (GTDB): domain Bacteria; phylum Gemmatimonadota; class Gemmatimonadetes; order Longimicrobiales; family Gaopeijiaceae; genus JACZXQ01. Next base: position 4,334 of record JADFRS010000215.1, on the reverse strand, counting down.
CTCCCGGGAAGGTAGTTCATACGTAGGAGTGAGGCTCCGCCCGAACCCCCCACTCAGCCTCATCACAGGCCTTACGAATTGAGACGCCAAAAGGTTGCAAAAGGTTGCGAAGGAGAGATGTTCAGCGCGAGCAGACTACGGATTTCATGATGTCTCCTCTTGCAGCCAGGTAGCGATGCGGTCCATGCCCTCATCCATGTTGATGGAGGGGTTGAATCCGAGCTCGCTCGAAGCTTTGTCTCCCACGAAGGTCGTCTTCAGCACTTGGGACCGAACCGCCCTGCGGCTGAGGGTTGGCTCATAGCCCAGTATCTGCGCCGCCAGTTCGTTGACTGCGGCCACCGAAAAAGCTGCCCAGTAGGGCACCGAGGAAGGTTGGGGTTTGTCGAGCATGGTGCTGAGGCGTGCGACGTAGTCGCGGAGCGTCACCACCTCTTTGCCACACAGGATGTACGACGAGCCGACCGTACCGAAACGCGCCGTGGCCACGAGTGCCTCCACGAGGTCGTCGATGTAAATCGGCTGGATCACCCCCGCGCCGTGGTCCACCAGCGACAGCTTACCAGCCCGTATCAGACGAATTGGCGTCATGGTCCAGTTTTGGTCTCTGGGTCCGTAGGCCTGGGACGGCTGGGCGATCACCGCAGGGAGCCCCCGCTCGGCAACCATACGGCGGATGACCGTTTCGGCCTCGAGCTTCGTGTCGGCGTAGGCGTCTCGGCTCTTCAGATGGGGTGAGTTTTCGTCGATCCCCGGGCCGGCGCCCATGCCGTAGACCGAGACCGAACTGACGTACACGAACCGCTGGACACCGACATCCAACGCCGCTTCGGCCAACGCCTCTGTCCCGGCCACGTTGACCTCGCGATAGTAGGACCACGGCTTGTTGACGTTGACCGTCGCCGCGAGGTGGAACACGAGGTCACAGCCTTCCATCGCCGCCCGGAGCGAATCGTGATCGGTCAGCTCACCCTCGACAACGGTCGCGCCCGCTCTCTCCAACGAAGCTGCCCGTGACCTGTCTCTCACAAGACCGACCACCGTCGCGCCCGCGTCCACGAGTCCCTTGGCCAGGTGTCCGCCGATGAACCCGGTGGCTCCGGTGACCAGCGTGCGTAGGCCGGTCAGGTCGAGGCCCCCTTCGGCGTAGGCCCGTTCCGACGGAGTTCCCGCCGAGCTCAAGGGGTCGCCTCGATGACCCGTAGTGCGTGGGGCACGCTATCCACCTGCGCAGTCAGGGAAGTTGACATGAGCAACTCACCATCGACCTCGTAGGGTACCGGCGCGCTGAAGCGGATCGTGAACGACGCGTTCTGGCGGAACGTGACGCGATCCGACCGGCCGTGTTCGCCGGCCCCGACCATCCGGAACAGGCGGAGCCGTTCGAACGCTCCGGAATCCCCGATCGCACACACATCCAGCTTGCCGTCGTCCAGGCGTGCCTCCGGGGCGATCAGGAACGTGCCTCCCATGTTGGGTGCGTTCGCGACCACCAACATGAGGTGTCGACCACCGCTGACCGAGCCGTTCGCGTCGTCCACATCGGCGAGCACTCCCTTGAAGCGAAAGATCTGCTGGATTGCCGTCACGCGGTAGAGCAGGTCGCCTTTCAAGAAACGCGCGCGCCTGGCTGCCTGGAGCACTGCGGGACCGATCCCGAAGCTCGTTTCGAGAAGAAAGTGTCGGGCCGGCGTGTCTTCGTCGGGGAAACGGATTCTGCCCACGTCGACACTCCGAGTTCGGCCGCGGGCGATGGCACGTACCGCGGCCGCGGGATCTCGGTAGGTGATTCCGAAGTTCTTGGCGAAGTCGTTCCCTGAGCCGGCGGGCAGGAGTCCGAGCGAGACGTCGGTCCGGCCTGAGGCGACGAGGCATCCGGCGACATTGCTCCACGTCCCGTCACCGCCGACGGCCACGATGGTCGTCGCGCCGTCCGAAATGGCTTTTTCGGCCAGTTCGCTCTCCCTGCCGGGGCCCTCGGTAGCGGCGTAATCGAACTCGACCCCCGCCTCCTTCAGCAACTCGATATAGGCCCGCTGCCGTTCTTCCCCCCGTCCCCGTCCAGAGGCAGGATTGAAGATGACGAACACGTATCCGCCCGCATCTTCGCCGGTGGGGTCGGGTGCTCCCGTTGACGCTTTCTGCGAAATCACGTTAGGGTGTTGTGCCAGTCGCTAAAGGAACAGGGAGCCGTATCATTATCTGCTCGAACATCGGGGTGCAACCGCGGGTGCTCCTTCTATGGGTGCCGCGCGGCGGATGCCGAAGCCCGTGAGCCATCACATCGATCCAGTTTCGGCCTCTGACGGACCGCCCCGGACCTGGGCGGCCGGGGGAGATCGTTTGGTGAGCTCACTGGTCGATGCTTGCGGAGACCAGTTGGTGGCCGCGCTCCTTTATGGTTCTCGACTCACCAAGACCAGCCCGGACCAGCACAGCGCGTACGATTTGGTCTTGGTCGTGGAAGACTACCGGCGTTTTTATTCGGGTCTGAAGGGGGCGGGGCACCTCCACCGGTCACCATGGATGATGGCTGTCTTGAACCGCGTGTTGACCCCGAACTCCATCTCCCATGAGCCCGACCAGGACACCGCGGCAAAATGCCTCGTTCTGGAGCGGGCGCATTTCGAGCGGGCCTTGTCGAATCGGGCGAAGGATCACTTCTGTCTCGGGCGGATGGTTCAGCAGATCGTGATTCTGTACACGCGCGATGAGCGGGCCGCAAGCGATGTCGAACAAGCACTAGAGACCAGCCACCGGACCCCGCTTCGATGGGCGTTGCCCTTTCTCGAAGCTCCGTTCACGGTGCGGGAGTTCGCGAGAGGGATGGTCGCAGTCTCGTACGCCGGCGAGATTCGGCCGGAGAAGGGCGGCCGGAGGTCGGAAGTGATCGACGCACAGGGCGAGTTCTTCGATCGCATATACGCTCCTGTGCTCGACGAGGCCGTGGCCGACGGGCTGCTCGTGGAAGAGGGTGGGTATTACCGCCCGCGGCGAGCTCCGTCCTGGTGGGCCAAGACGCGCGTGCGGATCTATTTCACGTTCTCGCGCATTCGCTCCACAGCGCGGTGGGTAAAGCATGTGTACACGTTCGAGGGTTGGCAGGAGTACATCATTCGCAAGGTGGAGCGGCGCATGGGGGTGAAAGTGGAGATCACACCGGCGGAACGTCGGTTTCCGGTCATCTTGCTTTGGCCCAAAGTCATCCGAGTGCTCGCGTCGCGGTCCAGGGCCGAAGACTCTCTTGTCGACCTGATTTCCGGCCAGATCAGCCGGGAGATTTTCGTCAACGACGAGATCTACCAGCAGGAGCAGGAGCAAGTGTTCACGCGAGCCTGGCTGTTCGTGGGCCATGAAACTCAGATACCCAAGCCGGGCGATTATTTTGTGTCCTGTATGGGCGAAGAGTCGGTGATCCTCTGCCGGGACCGGGAGAGCCAAATACACGTGTTCTTGAACTCTTGCCGCCACCGGGGAATGAAGGTCTGCCGGTACGACGAGGGCAACGCCCCGGTCTTTACTTGCCCTTACCATGGCTGGAGCTACGCGACCGATGGCAAGCTGGTCGGCGTGCCCTATTTCAAGGACGCCTACCATGAGAAGCTGGATAAGTCGAAGTGGGGTTTGGTGGAAGTAGCCCAGCTATATAACTACCAAGGCACGATCTGGGCCACCTGGGACGAATCGGCGCCCTCCTTCCTGGAATACCTGGGAGATTTCAAAGTCTATTTCGACCTGTCCTTAGAGGGATGGGATGGCCGAGAGGGCGGCGTCGAAGTAATCGGCGGCGTACAGAAATGGTTTATTCCATGCAACTGGAAGTTCCCGTCAGAGAACTTTAGCGGTGACAGCTACCACAACATCAGCCACCGCTCCGTGGACATGGTGGGCATAGGCCCCAGCGGCGCCGGAAGGCGAGATACAGCGGAGAGACAGTCTGCCCGCAGACTCCAGATCTGTTTTCCCGAACGGGGCCACCAAACCGGCGTCTACGTGCTGCCGGCGGACCAGCCTACCCCACCGTCCTACCAGGGCTCACCGATCGTTTCGGAATACTTCCGCGAGCGCGAGGAAATGCGGAGGCGGCGCAAAGGTGATTGGGGAAGAGTGACCGGCAGCCCCGGAGAAATATTCCCCAACACCGCTTTACATCCCAGGCAGCCCAGGTCCATCGCGGTTTGGCATCCCCGGGGGGCCCACCAGACCGAAGCCTGGCGCTGGTACTTCGTGGATGCCGACGCGCCCGCCGAGGTCAAAGACTTTGTCCGGCAGTACTACATCCGCTATTCCGGTCCCGGCGGCTTGACCGAGCAGGACGACATGGAGAATTGGAA
>JADFRS010000214.1 GCA_022561145.1 Gemmatimonadota bacterium | reverse complement strand
GACTCTACCTCGCCCAGCACGGCCGTGATCAGCTGAACACGCTGTGGGAGGGCTTCACGGAGGAGCAGAACGCCGAGCTACCGTCGGAGGAGTTCCTGAGGGTGGAAGAGGGCTCGAACTTCGGCTGGCCGTACTGCTACCACGACTGGCAGCAGGGCAAGCGGGTGCTATCGCCGGAGTACGGTGGCGACGGAATCGAGGTCGGCCGCTGCGGCGACTTCGATCTCCCCTTGATCGGCTTCCCGGGCCACTGGGCGCCTAATGCATTGATGTTCTACACGGGCGAGCAATTTCCGGAGAGATACCGGGGAGGTGCGTTCATCGTGTTCCACGGTTCGTGGAACCGTGCGCCATTGCCCCAGGGCGGGTATAACGTCGCGTTCGTGCCGTTCGACAGCGGCGCGCCGGCCACGGGCGACTACGAGATCTTCGCGGACGGCTTCGCCGGGCAGGCGCCCTTGATGGACCGCAACGACGCGGCGTACCGGCCCTCGGGCATTGCCGAGGGACCGGACGGCAGCGTCTACATCTCAAACGACAAGACCGGCCGAATCTGGAGAGTGATGTACCCTGGCGCCTGAGCTCTCGACTGAGTCTTGCGGGACCGCATCGGCCCGGTCACACTCTGCGAGAGGGCATCAAGATGATCGAAGTCCAGTGCCGATCCGATCGGCAACTCCCGGGAGCCATGGCGCCTTACGCGCGCGGATTGGCCGGGATCACAGCGTGGCTCGCCGTGGTGTGGATAGGCGTGGCTCTCCCCGCCTGCCTGCACGCTCAGATCCCGCTCGCGCCCCCGCCGAACGACGCGGCCGCGCCCGAGTACGGTGACGCCATCGCCGAGGCCAGACGGCTCCTGGTCGACCTCATGGCCGAGCGCGCAATCCCGGGGCTGTCGGTGGCCGTAGGCGTGGACGGCGAGGTCGTCTGGTCCGAGGGGATGGGTCTGGCGAATATCGAGCACGGCGTGCCCGTCACGCCGCTTACGCGGTTCCGAAGCGGCAGCACCGCGAAACCTATGACCGCAGCGGCTATGGCCGTGCTGTACGAGCGCGGGCTCGTGGATCTGGACGCCGACGTGGGGGAGTACGTGAGCCGTTGGCCGGAGAGGCACCTTCCGATCACCATCCGGCAGCTCGCCGGCCACCTCTCGGGGATCCGCCACTACGACCCTGACGGCCTCGAGTTCTTCAATCCGGTGCGGTATACGAACCTCCTCGATGCGCTCGAGATCTTCGACCAGGATTCGCTCCTCTTCGAGCCCGGGACCCGTTACTCGTACTCGACGTACGGCTACAACCTCCTAGGCGCCGCGCTTCAACAGGCAGCGGGCCAGCCCTTCGTGGAGCTCGTGCGGGAGGTGGTGTTCGAACCGCTGAGCATGAGCTCTTCCGTGACCGATCACACTGACTCGATCATCGCGCACCGCACCAGCTTCTACGAGCGCTCCGGGGGTGGGTCGTCCTACCACACGAGGCAGTCGGGATGGCAGTCGTCGACGCGCACGGTCCTGAACGGCCCCTATACGGACAACAGCAACAAGGCACCCGGCGGCGGCTTCCTCACCACGCCCACGGACCTCGTCCGCTTCGGATCGGCCCACCTGATGGCGGGGTTCCTGAAGGAGAGCACCCTGCAACTCCTCTTCACGCGCCAGCGTACGAGCTCCGGCGAGGAAACGAACTACGGTCTTGGGTGGCAGCTCGGCGAAGACCCGGAGGGACGGCGCACGATCGGACACGGTGGGGGCGCGGTCGGGGGCACGTCGCAGCTCCTCATGCACCCCGACGTTGGCCTGGTCGTCGCGGTGCAGGTGAACCTGACCGACGCGGGGATCGGCGGGGCTACGCGGGAGGTCACGGCGATCTTTCGGCGGGAGCTGACCGCAAGGGATTAGTCGCATTGCGGTCGCTCGGGCGCATCCGCTCCGCCAGACGCTCGCGGGGCTCGAGGCTAGCGTCGTAACAGCGTTATTCGGGAGCGGCTCGGGCTGTAGGGGAGACGCCCACGCCCCGGGTCGCCCGCGGTGAGTCTCAAAAGGCCCTCAGGGCATCCGGAGGCACACTCTAGAGAGACCACCGAGTCTTAAAGTCTTAGTTGACACATCGGAGTCTACGCGATACCGTCACCTAAGACTTTAGTTTCACGGAGGTGTGGATGGACGTTCGGTTCACGGACCGGGAGTTGGACATCATCGAGGTGCTCTGGAAGCACGGTCCTTCAACCGTCGCTGAGGTCAGGGTGGCGCTCGAAGACGACCTCGCGTACAACACCGTGCTTACCATGCTCCGTGTGCTGGAAGGGAAGGGCCACGTGACACGCGAGCTGGAGGGCAGGGCTCACCGCTACCGCCCGACCGTGGAGCGAGCGCACGCCAGCCGCAGCGCCTTGGAACGACTGACCGAGCGACTCTTTGGCGGATCAGCGTCGGCGGTGATGCTGGAGCTGGTGGGGCGCGGTGGCCTGGACGACGACGAGCTTCGCCGGATGCGTGACCTGCTCGACGAACAGCTGCGCAGGGCGAAGGGATCATGATCGCCGCATGGATGCTGTACTCGGTCGTCGTATCGGTTCCCGTCGCGCTCGCGGCGTCGGGTGTGGGGGCCTTACTCCGGAAGCATGGGATCGCCGAACGGTTCGTCTGGCTCGGTGGCGTCGTGGCCGTAGTGACGATCCCGCTCGGCACGCTGCTAGCCGCCCTTGTAGCGCCCGAAGCCGGCCCCGGCGCCATGAGTCTGTCCTCCGCTCCCATCGTGGGCTTGCCTGGGCTACTCGTCGTTCCAGACTCCAGCATGTTGCGAAACGTGGACGCTCCCTTGGTCTTGATCTGGATGGGGCTCACAGTCTTCCTCTCGCTTCGCATCGTCCGTGCGCTCGTGCGGGTATCGGTGGCCCGCTCTCGCTGGACACCCGATCAGATCGGAGGGGCGAGGGTCTGGTTGACCGACGATCTGGGGCCAGCCGTCTTCGGGTTGCTACATCCACGAGTGGTCCTCCCCACCTGGCTGCGCAACCTCCCGAGGGAACAACTGGACCTGGTCGTGCTGCACGAGCAGGAGCATATCCGCAGTCGTGACACGTGGGCGCTCGCGCTCACCGTCGTGCTACGTCTGGCGCTGCCCTGGCACGTCGGGCTTTGGTATCTGACGTTGGGCCTCCGCCAGGCCCTGGAGATCGACTGCGACAGGCGGGTCACTCGCGCTCGTGGAGACGTGGCGCGCTACGGGGAGACGGTGCTGACCGTCGCCCGGAGGGTTCGCTCCATGAACCCTCCACCTCTTCCCGCGTTCACTGAATCCACTTCGTTCATCAAGAGGAGGTTGGTCGCCATGACTCAGCCCACCCGCACCCTCGGCCGCGTCGCGGCGGCCGTCATCGCCGTCCTCGGCGTGTTTGCCTTCGCCGCCGCCTGCGGCATCCCGTTACCCACAGCGTTCCAGGACGAGCAGCCGGACCAGGTTGAGATTCCAACCACCGCAGACGATGCGGCGTCGTCCCTGCGAGCATTGTCCGCTGAACCCCAGTTCACGCCGTACACGGTCGCGCCTTCGATCCTGAACCGGAGCGAAGTGGTCCAGGCCATGGGGCGTGAGTACCCGCCGCTGCTTCGCGATGCGGGGGTCGGCGGAACGGTGCGCGTGTACTTCTTCATCGACCAGGATGGCCGTGTCCAGGATCGCCGGGTCGACGTGAGCTCGGGCCACGCGGCCATCGACGATGCAGCCCTGGCCGTCGCTGAGGTCTACGAGTTCTCTCCGGCCTTGAACCGGGACCAGAAGGTGCCCGTCTGGGTGTCCTTCCCGATCACCTTCCAGGTGAGGTAACCTGCCACGCCCCGAGTCCCAGGCGGGGCACTGGCCGGGAGTCCGCTAACGACGCGGGCTTCCGGCTTCTTGGTATGTAGAGGTCCGAGAGGGGTTGGGTCAGGCGTTGGGTCAGGCCGAGATAGAGACCAATCCAGGCTCGCGGTACTCAGAGCGGTACTCAGAGAGGTCTATGTACTTCATCGGTCTCCTCCCGTTGGTCGTCATAGACCAGCTCCCCAATCCACGCTGTACCGCTCCTGATGCTTATGTATGATGCCTTCAGCGGCACGCCGACAGTCGGGGCTCACGTTCTTGGCGACGCTCACCCACCAGTTCTCACCCGCCAAACCTGTTTTCCTCATTTTCCCGACAGGCCCCAAGTCCACGTCACCACGCCCCTCAGCTTCGAGGGCCCTTTTCAGCTTCTTCGTCAAGTCATTTCCTGAAACCAACACTCTGGGCATTTTCACTTCACTCCTTTCGCGTGTTGCGGTGCAGGAGCCGTGCCGGGGTGTCACAGACATCGCCACGGGTATCGGTGGCGACTCCGAATCTCGGGCAAATACCCAGATGATTCGCTGAAATCGGGGGCCATGCACCGAATACCGGCCGCCGCACTTGAATGTGCTACCGGGAGTTTCTTGCCGGAGTGGCGCACATCTTTCCGCCGTGCTGCGCGAAAACCTCATCCGCCTTCGCCGTCGGCTGGAAACGCTGGTGCGCCACGCGCCTGTCAAGGACGCCGGCCTGGAGTGCGGGGGCTGACGTCCGCGGGACCTCCTAGAGCCTCAACAGGCGGTTCACCTTGATCACGAGGCCACGGTTCTGCAACTCGGACCACCGGTCCAGGATGTCGGTATCGCGATCCTCGGTGTAGACGATGAAGAGCTCGCTGCCCGGCGCCCACTCCCATCTGAAGCGAAAATTACTGCTGAAGGTGTCGCTGCCCGAGTTGTACTGGACCAGGCCGCTCAGGTATGCGCGCGGGGTCAGGGTGTAGGTCAACCGGGTCACCGCGACGTGTTGGTTGAACTGGCCCTGAGGCAGGTTGATCCAGTTGAACGAGATGCTGGGCTCGAGCGAGATCTGAGGCGTGACCTCGATCCGACCGCGGCCAAACCCGACGGAGGTGAGGTCGCCCCCGTAGTAACTGCCCCTCCGTAGGGAGAGATTGCCGATGACGGGGCGCTGGGGGCCCAGAGTGAAACTTGCGCGCACGTCGGCGAAGGAATAACGGCCCGCCGGGACGGTCGCCCCGGAGATCCGTTCGTCTCGGACCAGATTCTCGTAGGAGTTGCTGTAGGTGACGTTCAACTGATCGCTGCTCTCGAACTCGATCCCGAACCGCCCACCCCACGTTCGGCTCTCCAGGTATCCGAGCCCCTCGTTGTTCAGATGCGACAGGTTCGCCTGAAAGGTGAGTTGCCGGATGCGCGAGATCGACTGTGTGCGCGGGCTGAAGCGTCCCGAGAATGACGTCTGCCGAAAGTCCTTCCTGCGCACGAAGCCGATTTCCGGATTGAAGTCTGCCCCCACAACGAGATAGTCGGCGGTCCCCCCCCACTCGTCGGCGTTGTAGCTGAACTGGCCACGGTAGCTCGCGTCCATCCCGTCCAAGCCCGGGGTCGCGGTGCTGGCGTAGTACATGAGCAGATTCACGTCGTCGGATAGTGCGAAGCTGCCATCCACGCCCCACGCCTGATTGGATCCCTGGCCAGACAGAGACTTCGATCGATTCTCGAAAAGGGCCCCGATGCTGCTGCGCGAGAAGACGTCCCGTTTGAGTCGGAGTACCGAGAAGTTAGTGGACTCCGCTCCGGCGCCCGCGTCGTTGCCGGTCTGGATATTGACGAGCCCTACGTCGAAAGAGCCCACCTTTCCGGTCACGCGGCCGCCGCCCAGGATCGGAACGGCCTCCCCGTTCTGGAGACCGATCTGCCGGCTGTGGAAGAGTGTGTGCGCAGCCCCCCGCCTGCCCC
>JADFRS010000213.1 GCA_022561145.1 Gemmatimonadota bacterium | reverse complement strand
AGGAGCTGGTCGAGTTCATCGCCGTCCGGTTCGATCGCAACGACAGGCGTTTCGACGCGATCGACAACCGCCTCGACGCCATGGACAAGCGTTTCGACGCGATCGACAACCGCCTCGACGCTCACGACAAGCGCTTCGATGCGTTCGATGAGCGCCTCCGACGCGTTGAGATCCTCGGGGAAGAGACCCGGCGCCACATCCGGATCGTGGCTGAAGCTGTAACCGGGTTTGACCGCAAACTCGAGGAGTTCCGCTCCGAGGTGGCCACCGGCTTCCAGGACCTTCGCGAGTTGATACAGGTGTCCCACCTGGCGCTGGATCGGCGGGTCACGCGCCTTGAGGAGGGCCGGAGGAACTGAGCTTTCCGGCTGATGATCGACCTGTGGAATCACCCGATTAGAGGAGCCGCACCGCCATCAGGGATCATGCCAACTCCAGACTGGAGGACTTCACTCTGCGGCGAAGAGCGCGAACAGGTTGCACCGCGCCGTGCCGGACACCGATTCAGACCTTGTCCGCCTCTGACGCAGCGGCGAACTTTCGTCATGGCTTCGAGAATAGACCTGTCCGAGCTTACGCCCGCAGAACGGCTCTCGCTAATCGACGATCTCTGGGAGAGCTTGTCCGACGACGTGGCGCTCCCGATTTCGCCGTCGCTGGGACGTGAACTGAATCGTCGCGTGGAAGAAGCGCAGCGAAACCCGGAAGAAGGTCGGTCGTGGGAAGCGATCCGTTCAGACCTCGAGGGGCGTAGCGGCTGAGTGCGACGCCTCATTAGTCCGGTCTCTAGCCGAGGCCGAGATCGAGCAAGCCCACCTCTGGTACTCTGAACGGTCTCCGGACGCTGCTCGTCTTTTCCTGGATGAGGTCGGCACCATGCTTGACCGCATCGTCGAGAATCCGGGCCATTACCCCGAAGTCCGGCCGCACCTTCGTCGCGCTAGAATGCCTAGCTTTCCGTATGGCATCTACTTCACCATCGTTGGGGACATCGTCAGCGTGGTCGGCGTCGTACATGCACGCCGTCATCCTCAACGGTGGTCGGGTAGATCGTGAGGCCTAAGCAGGGCGCCGGTCGAGAGGACCCTGATCACGACGAGATCTCGCTGAAGATCGGCGCAATCCGTCCGATTCGTTGCATCCTTAGACACTGCTCAGAGCTTCGGGTCCGGGCTCTCTTCGGCCCTGGTTTTGATGGGCTTCGGGTTCGGCAAGTGGATCTTCCCGGATTGTGGTAGTATGTTATTTGTTACTAACAAATAGCGGGAAAAACCATGGGCCAACCATTCAGGACCGATCAGGTCGTCGAAGCACCGTATTTTGCGGATCGAGACGAGGAAACCAACAAGCTCCTTCGCGTGATGCGGAATCGTGAGCGTATCGTCCTCTACGGTGAGCGCCGACAGGGAAAGAGTTCGGTTATCACCCGCGCCGCTAGAAGGCTCGAGAGCGAAGGCGGGGTCGTGATCATGATCGACGCCTGGAAGGTCGAGGATCTCAACGGGATCAATCGGGCGATCCTGAAGGCGGTCCCGTTCGGTTGGGTGAAGGGCACCCGCCTGGAACTCCTGATACGCGCGTTTCGCGGACTGGTCGGGCTCATGCCGAACGAGGAAGGGAGGCCGGTACTCGGCCTCGTCGGTTTGAGTGCGCACCGAGATCCGCATCCCGATGAAACCCTGGAGAGGATCCTCGAGGGCCTGAACGACGTGGCCGGGGAAAGCAAGACACCAGTGGTCGTCGTGATCGACGAGTTCCAGAACCTGGAGAAAATCCGGACGAACGGCGGTGCGCTTCTGCGGAGTATCGTTCAGGAGACCGGACACCTCAGCTATGTCTTTGCCGGATCAATGGTTGGACTGGTCATGAATCTGATTGGTCCGAAGGGACCATTTCACGGAATCGAACGGATCGAGATCGGAGAGATCCGAGCGGACTATCTCGCAACCTGGATCCAAGAGCGTTCAAAGAGTTGCGGAGTGGAGTGGACCTCCGACGCGAGCCCTTTCCTGGTTGCGAAAGCTGGCCCCGTCACAGAGTACATTCTGCGACTCGCGAAGGCTGTTCACTGGATCGGGACCCAATCCAAGGGAGCGGTCATGCCAGATACGATTGACCAGGCGTTCGCTGAGATCGTTGCGGACATGGATGGTACATTCGATCTGATTTGGAGCAAGATGTCGAACACACGAAGAAAGGTGCTGAGGGGAATCGCCGACGGCGAGGTTCGACTCACGACGGATCACTTCCTCTCGCGGTACCACCTGGGAAGTTCGTCCGCGGCCTCTCGAGGCGAGCGTGAGCTGAGGGATGACGGGATCCTCGCCCCCGGCAAGCCCCCGCGCATTTCGGATCCGTTCTTCGCCGAGTGGATCAGGCGGCAAACCTAGAAACACGATTCGGCTTAGAGGCCGTCTCAGAGCCCGATTGGCGTACAGATCAGCGTTGACATGCGTATATGATGAACATATACTCCAGCCATGGGTGAGTGGCCCGAGGAACTCGCGGCATGTACCGGCTTCGAGTGGGATGCCGGCAACATCGAAAAGAACTGGGAGCGCCACCAGGTCTCGGCAGGCGAGTGCGAGCAGGTCTTCTTTCAACGTCCCGCGCTCATCGCCCCGGACCCGGGGCACTCCCAGGACGAACCGCGATACGCGGCACTTGGGCGGACAGCCGGAGGGCGACGTCTCAGTATCGTGTTCACGATCCGAGACACACGCATCCGTGTGATCTCGGCACGAGCCATGAGTCGCCGCGAGCGGAGGATATATGAGCCAGCGTAAGAAGAAGCCCGTGGTGAAGGAGCGCATGCCCAAGTTCCGTACGGAGGACGAGGAGCGCGACTTTTGGGCTGAGCATGATGTCATCGACTACTTCGATTGGGAGAAGTCCGTAAAGGGTTCCTTCCCTGCGCTCAAGCCGTCGACGCAGACCATATCCCTTCGCTTACCGAAGGCACTCTTGGAGGAGCTCAAGACCCTCGCAAACGAGCGAGATGTTCCCTACCAGAGCCTGCTCAAGGTTTTTCTGGCCGAGCGCGTTGCGCGTGAGCGAGGCCAGGGGTGGAGCAGAGCCAAGGCTGACGCCTAACGCCCGACGAGCGATGCGCAGCGATCCACTTGGAGAAGCACCTTCTTCGGCTAAGGGCCACATGACGTAGGCTTCGAGCGTCGTGCAAGCGAATCGTCCCCTCCGAGCAGCTCTTCCGCCACTCCACCACTTGCACTCGCCTGAGAAGGACGCCTCATCGAGGAGCCGCCCCGCCACGTCGATGTCGTAGTCCTTGGCCCAGATCTGCCCGACCTCGCGCGCGGCGGTTGGAAGCACTTCTCGAGCGAAGAGCCGGGCGTAGTCGCGGCAGATCCACTCGAAGATGCCTCCCATGTAGTCGTCGAGGTAGTAGCGCCGGTTGCGCTCGCGCTCCGAGGCGTCGAGAGAGCGGACGATCCGGATCAGGCGGAGTTCCTCCAGCTTCCGGATGTAGGGGGCCAGGGCGCTGGAATCCCGGATTTCCCGGACACGTGCGATGATGTCCCCTGAGACGGTGCAACCATCCGCGACCGCCCGTAGGATGGTGGCATAACGGGTCACATCGCGGAGTTCGGCCTGGAGGAGGTTGTTCGGTTCGTCGGCAAGCGGGGCACCGGTCGAGAGGACCAGGGCGCATACATTCGTTTCAAGCGTCGTGCCGGGATCGCAGAAGTTCAGATAGTACGGGATCCCCCCAAAGATGCCGTACGCACAGAGCCGCTCTTCCGGTGTCCAGTCTGGAAAGAACCGGGCAGCGTCCCGAAACGGCAGGGGCTTCAGGTCCAGCTCGAACGTTTGCCGGCCGTGCATCGGGTTCTTTTCTCCGAGCAACCCCTCCATGAAGGAGATCTTGGAGCCGCACAGGATCAGATTCAGAGGACTGCCGCGGTCACGCAGTCCGTCGCAGCACTTCTGGAAGATGGACGGAAGGGCGGCATCCGCCTCGCACAGGTAGGGGAACTCGTCCAGCACTACGGTGAGTCCGGGCATCCGCGTCGTGGCGACCTGCTCCAGGTAGGCCATCACCCCCAGCCAGTCCCCCAGCGAACCCAGGATCGGATCGGATCCGACGACCCGTTCGACCTCGGCCTTGAACAGGTTCAGACTCATGGATCCGGCGATCTTGGTCGCCTGGTAGTAGATGGTCGGGCGGTCTCGGGTGGCTTCGACGAGCAGACGCGACTTTCCCACGCACCATAGGTGAACTTCCTCATCGAGGCGGGTGGGGCCCTTTTGCCCATCGACGCGCCCGAGCCGTCCCAGCGGAACATGGTCTAGGGTGAGGCAGGTAGGTAGCTTGTTTGGACGTGCGGATCCACCCGAGGGAGAATACGGCCATGCTGTCGCATACCGAGCTGCGTGACGCCCTGGACGCTCTTTGCGAGCGTTTCGGCCTCGCCGAGTTGTACGTGTTCGGTAGCCGCGCGGCCGAGATCGCCGCCCGTGCAAGGGGCACGGCTCCGCAGCCCTCCGATCCCGCCACAGCCTCCGCGGACGTGGACGTCGGTGTGCGGCCGCGCCTCGGACGCCGGCTCGATGTGGACGTGATCATCGCGTTTACGGGAGCCCTGGAGACACTCTTCGACGTGGGGCGAGTGGATCTGGTGCTGCTTCCGCCGGCCCCTCCGTTCCTGGCGGTGGACGTGATCCGCGGCGAGTTGCTCTACTGCGCCGATGCGGACGATCAAGCCGAATACGAGCTCTACGTGCTCCGCCGCGCTGGGGACTTGGCGCCCTTCCAACGGGCGCGCCACGAGATGGTCCTGTCACGCTGGACCGAAGCATGACGCCGGGTCAGCTCAGCGAGAAAATCGTCGTGGAGCGCTCGGACTGGGTCCTCGAGATGCTCGAGCGGATTCGGGCGCTTCCTCTGGGCTCCCTGGAGGAGTTCACGGCCGACCCGGTCACCGTGGACGCCGCCGAGTCGTGCTTGAGGCGGGCCCTGGAGGCCCTGCTCGACCTCGGTCGCCACGTACTCGCCAAGGGATTCGGTGACGCTCCGGCCGAGTATCGCCAGGTCGCTGAGCGCTTGGGCGAGCACGGGGTGCTGGACCCGGAGGAGTCGGAAGTGTTCGGCCGGGTGGCGCGCTATCGCAACCGCCTGGTCCACTTCTATGATCGCGTGTCGGAGTCGGAGCTCTACACCATTTGCGGCGAGCGGCTACCCGATGTCGAGCGGGTCCTCGGTGGCCTGCACCGCTGGATCCGTGCTCACCCGGAACGGATCGACCGCGGGCTGTAGGCACCTTTGCACTGATCCCATCGAGATCGGCCGGACGCCGGTGGCCAATCTGGATCGCGGCCGCGGTGCGTCAGACCGGCTGAGGATCGGCTCTTGAAGTCCTCGGGGCTTCGAGGGCGTCAATTGAGTGGCACATTTGCGCAAAACACCCCGGTAGTGTAAAATCGCCCACGTCGTTAGCGATAATCGCCCACGATCTGGGCGTTCTTATTGAGTGCAGGTGAAGCCCAATGCCATCTTTCTTGCCGCGTACAGCTGAAACCCTCATTGAGCGGGCGCTGGCGGCCATGCCTGTGGTAGTGCTGATGGGCGCTCGACAGACGGGAAAGAGCACGCTGGCGCGACTACCGCCCCGGGCGGACTCCCGTTCGTACGTGACGCTCGATGACTTCGACGTGCTCGAGCAGGCCCGCACGGCGCCCTACGATCTCGTTCGCAGAGCGCCGGTGCTCACCTTGGACGAGGTCCAGCGGGAGCCCGGAGTCCTCCTGGCGGTGAAGGGGGCTGTCGACGAGGATCGGCCA
>JADFRS010000212.1 GCA_022561145.1 Gemmatimonadota bacterium | reverse complement strand
TACATCACGATCCGAAGCCGCTGCCTGATCTTCGTCATGTACTTCTCGAAGAAGTGCTTCTGGATGTCGTTCATATCGAGCTCACGTCCCTGGATGTAGGCCTGCTCGATATCGCTGGTCATGTCGATCGGTGTGCCGGTTGTGATCAACAGCGTGGCATGCTTGCCTGGCTCGAGCGATCCGAGCCGGTCGTCGAGGCCCAAGAACTCGGCTGGGTTGATCGTGACCGCCTTGAGTGCTTCTTCCTCCGGTAGCCCGAAGGCCACGGCTACGCCCGCCTCGTACCCCAGACGATCGGTGTAGAGCGCGCCCGACCCGCCGGAGATCGCGAACTTCACGCCCGCCTCGTACAGGTCCGCAGCACGCCGATAGGCCGCGTCGTACCCTTCGTGAGGCCGCCGCGGCGCATCCAACGTCGAAGTCAGGATGACGGGGATCTCCATCGCCGCGAGGCGGTCGGCCACATGGATCGCGTCGCTTCCGCCGCGAATAACCAGCCGGAGTCCTTCCGCTGTGGCCCAGGTGATGGCGTCGTTGATCTGCGCGGCACCGTCGGCCGCCACGACTACCGGGATGTCTCCGTTGATGGCGGGGATCATCGCTTGGTAGCGCGAGTCGGTGCGGATCTCCTCGCCAGCCTCGACGGCATCGCGATAAGCGCGAGCCTCCACGAAGAAGTCCTTGAGCTGCTGCACGCGCTCCGCGTAGGTCGGCTGCTCACCCTGGTTCTGTCCGAAGCCTCCGAACCCTCCGAAGCCTCGTCGACGTGGGTTGGGGTTGGGCCAGTTCACGTTCAGTGCCGCAGCACCTTCCAAGGACATCTCCTCCCAGGTCCAGCCCTCGAGAGCCATCGCCGAGGACATCCCCGAGATGAGCCCACCTCCCGGCGTGGTGAGCGCCGTGAGAACCCCGGCCGAGCGGCTGGTCCCGATATGCCGACTTTCGGCGTTCACGCCCAACTCGGCGCGGATATTGGGATTGAAGTCACCGACCTCCCGCACGTCATTCGACATGCCAACGGCACCGATCTCCGAGATCCCCACCGTCGTGTAGGCATCGATCAGGCCGGGGTAGATATGCTTGCCGCTGACGTCTACGACGCGGGCTCCCGACGGAATCGTCACGTCGGCACCGACGGCAGTGATCACCCCGTTTTCGAAGACGATGGTGCCATTCTCGATCACACCGTTGGTCACGGTATGGATCGTCGCACCCTGAAGGGCGATCGGCTCCGACTGACGCGGCACCGTCATTCTCACCTGGGCAGCCGAGGGACTCGGCGCCACGACGATGGCGAGGGCCGGCACTGCGCCCATTGCGGTGATCCTCCGGGCCGCTGCCCGCAATCGGGTTCCTACTGAAGTCATGATGCCTCGCTCGCTTGTTGTCTTGATCATCGCTCCGTCCCCCCCCCCTCCGGCCAGGCCCCCGCCGGCCGCCCTCGTCCTCGTCGTCCTCGTCGTCCTCACCGGCCGCGAGTACCGCCTGAATGAGCTGCTGACGTTCGTTCTGAATCTGCTCGCGCAGCGCTGCATCCTGCTCCAGCGAGAAGTACCGCCGGCCGTCGATCCAGGTTTGCTCCGCTCGCGTGAACTGCGAGAGCGGGTTCCCGCTCCAGATCACGAAGTCCGCGTCCTTTCCGGCTTCCAACGAACCGACACGGTCGTCGATGGCGAGGACCCGGGCCGCGTTGATGGTGACGGTCGTGAGCGCCTGCTCCTCGGTGAGTCCGGTGCGCAAGAGCTTCCCGGCCTCCCAGTTCATCCGACTGGAGATCTGCGAATTGTCCGAGTGCAGCGACACCGTCACGCCCGCCTCCATGAGGATCCGGGCGTTGTACTTCGTGGCGTCGTAAGCCTCAATCTTGAACGCGCCCCAGTCACTCCACACCGCCGCCGCTACTCCGGCCTCGGCGAGTTCTGGAGCCAGCTTGTACGCTTCGACCGCGTGCTGCAGGACCTGGACCCGGAAGCCGAACTCCTCGGCCAAGCGGATCAAGGCGAGGTATCCGTCGGCCCGATAACCGTGCGCCGAGATCAACAGTTCCTGGCTCAGGATGTCGAGGATGGCCTCCATGCGGAGGTCGCGGCGGGGTGGCAGACCCTCACCGGTCTCCTCCCAGCGCTGCCACTCGCGCTCGTAGTCACGCGCGGCCATGAAGTGATCGCGGATGATGGACTGGGTCCCCATCCGTGTGTTCGGATAGCGGCCCTCGGAGCAACAACGCTTCGGATTCTCGCCCAGGGCGAACTTCACCGTTCGGGTGGCGCCCTCCAGCTTGAGTTCTTCGGGAAGCGAACCCCAGCGCATCTTCACGATGATGTTCTCACCACCGATTGGGTTGGCGGAGCCGTGCTTGATCATGGCCGTGGTGAGGCCACCCGCGATCTGCCGGTACATCCAGATATTGTTGTGCGTGATCACGTCCCCCATCTGGACCTCGGGAACGATGGTCGCGCCGGTCTCGTTCACGCTGCTCACGCCGGAGTGGATGTGCGGGTCGATCAATCCGGGCGTGACGTGCTTCCCTGTCCCGTCGATCTCCACCGCGCCTCGCGGCGCATTGAGGCCCGTCCCGACTTCGACGATCTGCCCGTTGCGGACCAGAAGGTCGGCATTCTCCAGGCGGCCCTGCTCTCCCTGCGTCCAGACCGTCGCGTTGCGGACGATTACGGCGCCGGGTTGCTCGGGCAGGGAACTCACCCCGTACTCCATCGCGGGCCGGATGAATGGCAGGTCGATTTCCGGCACTTCGGTGGCCACGGTGCCAACACTGTCGCCCTCGAAGGTTTCAGTGC
The DNA here is from genome assembly GCA_022561145.1 of Gemmatimonadota bacterium. Classification (GTDB taxonomy): domain Bacteria; phylum Gemmatimonadota; class Gemmatimonadetes; order Longimicrobiales; family Gaopeijiaceae; genus JACZXQ01. Next base: position 3,040 of record JADFRS010000212.1, on the reverse strand, counting down.
GCGAGCCTCGGAACGACGGGCTAGCGCCGTTGGGGAGGGAAGACCAGCCGTAGAACTTGTCACCGCTGACCGAACCAGCGAGTAGCGCCATGCCCTCGAATCCGAGAAACTCACCGTCGAAGCGAATCTCGATTCGACCGGTCTCGGTCACCACGGAGGCCGAGGTGATGTCGATTCGCACACCTTCCTCCACGCGTCCGCCCGGTGCGACGTCGATGTAGCCGGTAAGGCGGTTCAGAGTGCCCTCGAGTCGGAGCTGCGCCTCGAAGCCCCCTCGATCGTCGGAGGAGATCGTCCATGTCCCTCGCGGGTCGATCTGCGCAGCCCGGGTGACACCGTACGCCACCCCGTGGACCCACACATCGCGTACCGTGGCTTTTTCCGTGAAGAGATCGCCCTTACTGACCACGAGGTTGGCGACCTTGCCCTCCTCGATTGTCCCGTGAGTGCGATCGATCCCGAGCCATCGTGCCGGGTTCGTCGTCAGAGCAGCCAGTGCGACCTCGGGCGAAAGCCCACGCGCGACGGCGGTACGTAGGTTCGGAAGGAAGTCGTTGACGGAACTCAAACCGTCGGTGGTGATCGCAAAGTCGATTCCGGCGTCCGCGAGCGTCGCCGGGTTGGCCGGTGCGAGGTACCAGTGCCTCAGTTCAGCGAGGCTGGTGTTCAACGCGGCTTCGGGATCGTCCACGTCGGGTGCGTCCGGGAAATTGAGCGGCACAATAAGAGGATCGGTGCGGCCTTGAAGGACGTCCACGATCCGGTACTCCTGGCCACTACCGCGGAACCAGGGAGTGAGACCGAAGTCCGATGCGATGCGGTGGCCGCGTAGGTAATCCTCTTCACTACGGGTATCGAACAGTACGGGCTGCTGACCTTGGATGACACTTTCGAGCGCTTTGAGCGCCGCGCTCGTCTCAGGCGGCAGGAACGCCCGACCGCTCGCCTCATAGGCATCCCAGGCGCGCTTGTACCACTCTGCGTCCATGAAGGTCTGCTTCATGAGTGCGATCACGCCCATCGCGGAGTTGGGATAGGTATTGCCCAACTCTACGGACCGCTGGAAACCGATCGACTGGGCGATGTCCGGACGGAGTATGCGGTTACGGACGCCGGCGTCTCCGAGATTCACGACCGAGGCCATGCCGCGGAAGATGCCCTGCTTGGGAACCACGAGCGCGGTTCCGAAGCCTTGAGACCGAATCGCCTTACGCCGTTCCTCGGAGTCCTGGAGGTTGTCCGTGGTGCTGAACCATGCCCGCACCTGCGGATTCCAGTGTGTCGGTCCGACGTCACCACCCTCGGGCACGGAGTCCATGCCGAGATCGGCGTGCGCATCGATGAAGCCGGGGTAAACGGTGAGACCCGTCAGATCCCAGACACGGGCGCCTGCAGGTGCATCCTGGTTCCGGCCGATGGACTGAATCAGCCCGTCGCGGATCACGATCGTGGCGCTTTCGATAACCTGACCCGGAGCCGTGACGACACGCGCGCCCACGAGGGCATGGTATCCGGTTCCGTTGTCCCGCATACCCGTGACGGGCTCGGTGCGGGTGGCCTGCTGGGCGTTGAGCCCCGTGGCCAGGAGGAAAGTAAAGCAGAGCGCGGAGAGTTTAGCTGTCACGGAGTTCTCCCGAGGACAAAGACTAAAAATCGATCCGAAGGTATCATCTTTCTCGCCGACATGGAATTGGGAACCTCGCGCATCGCTACCCTCCCGGCAGACCTTCCACGAGATCGACCATCCTCCGCAGATGCTCCCGAGTCGGCAGGCGTCCGCGGCCCCCGCCGAGGTTGTCCACCATGTGCGCCGGATCACCCGTTCCGGGTGCTGCCACCGTGACCGCGGGGTGCGCGACGACGTACTTCAGCATGAACTGCGCCCACGTGTGCGCGTCGAACTCGGACGCCCAATCCGGAAGCTCGCGATCGCCGATCCGGCGCCACATCCGGCTTCGTCCGAACGGGAGGTAGACCATGACCGCGATCCCCTCGTCCTGCGCGAGCGGGAGAATCCGTTCCTCGACGGTGCGATTGTCGATGGCGTAGTCGATCCCGATGAAATCGAGCGGGTATTGGCGCATCACGTCGGCCAGCCGTCCGTACTGGCGCTGGCTCGTGGTGGTGATTCCGATATACCGGATGCGACCCGACTCTTTGTATTCCTGCAGGATGCCGAGCTGGGTCGGCGGATCGCCCATGTTGTGCACCTGATCCAGATCGATCACGTCGCGGCGCAGACGGGTGAACGACCGTTCGATCTGGTCGCGCACGGCCGCCGGATCGGCTGAGCCGCCTCCGCGCCCCGCGACGTTGACCTTGGTCGTCCAGAAGATGCCGTCGCCGAACCCGTCCTCTTCGGCCCACTGGCCGGCGTACGTTTCGGAACCACCACGGCCATAGCCGGCCGCACTGTCGAACACCCGACCGGCTCCCTCCGCACCGTCGGCGAGCGCGTGCAAGACGCGCCGGTGGTCGGCGAGTTCCTCTGGTGGCGAGTTAGCCGAGATCCAGCGACCCCCCAGCCCGATGATGGGGACCTGCTCACCGGTGGACGGGATCGCACGGGTCCGAACTGCTCCTGTCTGAAGAGCCCGCAGCAACCGCGGATTCAGACCAAGCGCCGCGCCGGCGCCGGCGCTGATTCGTAGCCAATCACGTCGAGATATCACCCTTTTCCTCTTCATTCCCCTGTGAAAGAGCGTGTCGCCGAATAGTAACTTGAGAACTCCTGACGCATACCTTTAGGACTGTTGTGCGTTGCCGTCTAACACTGTCGTCCATCAGCTGCGGGCGACTGCTGTCCAGTCGAACCTGCGCATCTTTGCCGTTGGAATTGCGCCTTCGGCGCACACGAATAAATAAGCTACACGTGTTCCTCTAATCCTCCGGCGGCATGTCGAGCAGTGGACCTGCTGCCTTTGCGTCCCCAGCTGACAACTCGCTCGAGGACCGGCGGGCCAAAAACACAGTACCCGACGCCAGCGCGGCCGGGATGACCCCGCTCAAAAGGCTGGCCATCAAGAAGCTGTGTTGGGGA
>JADFRS010000211.1 GCA_022561145.1 Gemmatimonadota bacterium | reverse complement strand
CATCTTCTTGGTGAGGCGCACTACGACCCCCTGCTCGAAGACTGCATCCCGCATTGTGATGACGCGGGCCGCAGAGGTCTCGTCAGCCAGTCCGACGACCTGGAGCACTCCCTCCACTGCGTCGGTATCGGAAGCGTTGTAGAGGGTGAACTCGTCACCGAGCGCGATCCCGTCGTCGGTGCCGAGGTCGAGGAAGGCGACGTGCCCGATGTCCTGCAGCGAAGCCCCAGTCGCGAAGCCCATCACCATCGCTGCGTATCCCCCGCTCACGGGATCGGCATACTCCCCGACGGACAGATCGTACGCCGGCATCGGTCCGACGAAGTGACCTGGCAGGATACGGCCATACTCTTTGATGATCACGCCGATGACGCCACCATCGACCACCGAGGACACCGTCATTACCCCCGTCGGTTGAACCACGCGGCCCACGTCCTCGATCGTGCGGTCAACCTTGAAGATCTGCAGCCGCTCACCGACCCGTGCAGGGACGTCCATCGCGACGCGGACGCGCTCGTAGGAGCGCACCGTGACACCGCGGTTGGTGCCGCCTGCCGAACCCTCGAGCACTCCAGTGTGCGGCGGGTCACCTTCGAGGTGGGTGAGCCACGGAGCGGAGAAGACGAAGTCGCGCGGCACCGCCAGGTAGTCGATGCTCCCTGCCCCCACCACGCCACCGCGAACGACCGACCTGTCTTGAACGAAGATCGTCGGAACGTCCGCGGGGTTCACGGGATCCGGCGACGCTACGACGACGTCCGTGACCTCCGCCGTACGCTCCGTACCGGGGATGACGAGCACCTGACCCGGTAGAATCAGGTTCGGGTCGGCGATGTCCACCCGATTGGCCTCCCAAATACGGCGCCAGTCGAAGGGGTCCCCATAGTATTGCTGCGCGAGGTCCCACAGCGTGTCGCCGTCGACGACGCTATGGTTCCCCTGCGCCTGCTGGGCGAGGGCAATTCCTGGCAGAATCAGAATGGAGAGTATGATCGCGGCCGAGCGAACCATGCGGGCTCCTTCGGCAAGTAGGACGGGGCTTTTCGCCCCATGAACACTGGCGGAAGATACCTTTCCTCCCCGCCCGAGGTCAACGCGTTTTTTCAAATTGACTTCATATGTTTCCCCGAAACGCTTATGGGGGCGCTAACCATCTTCTCGCTCCATCAGTGACCGGTAGCTCCCTCTCCCTACCACCACGTGATCAAGTACGGGAATCCCGAGCACGCGCCCCGCGTCGACGAGCTGGCGGGTCACTGCGCGGTCTTCCGCGGACGGCGTCGGGTCGCCGGACGGATGATTGTGCACGAGAATAAGCGCCGCCGCTCCCTCCCCCACCGCGGGTCTGAAGACCTCGCGCGGGTGGATGAGCGACGCGTCCAGGATGCCGCGCGTCACGAAAACCTCGCGTAGGACCCGGTGCCGGGCGTTCAGGAGCAGCGTGTGGAACTCCTCCTGCGGTAGATCGTGCAGGCGCGGGCCCATGCGGCGAAAGACGTCGGCCGGGCCCCGGATGCGGTCGGAGTCGCTCTGTGTCTGCGTCGCGGCGCGTCGTCCCAGTTCGAGCGCCGCAACGATGCGGGCCGCGGTCGCGCGCCCCACGCCGGGCATGTGCTCCAGCTCTGAGACGTCGAGCGCGGCGAGGCGCTGGAGGGACCCCGCCATGTCACGGGAGATGGCGTGTGCGATGTCGACCGCGGACCTGCCGGACGTTCCGCTGCCTACCAGGATCGCGAGCAGCTCGGATACGGTCAGGCCGCGCGGTCCGAGGGATCGCAGGCGTTCGCGCGGCCGGTCGAAGTCGCAGCGGGGTGCGGCGGGGGCCGGAAGCTCTGGAGGAGAGGGAGTCACGGAGCACGGTCGCTCCACTCGGTGGGCGGCGGGATAGCACGATGGGACCCAACCTCGCGCTAGTACACGTGAACATAAATACTATAACGTATAAGATACTGGCGCTCCTCGGCCATGGTCGACATCTTGGATGCAACCAGGAGGCCGATAATGCCCAGATCAAGCCCGTACGTTATCACGCTGACGCCGAAGGAACGGAAGGTGCTCGAGGCAAGGGCGCACCAGTATACGTTATCGTATCGAGATGTGGTACGCGCCAAGATCGTTCTGCTCGCCGCCGAGGGCCTAGAGAACAAGCAGATCGGAGAGCGTCTCGATATGCCGCGTCCCGTCGTGAGCAAGTGGCGCAAGCGCTTCTTTCGAAAACGTCTCGCGGGACTCGAGGATCGTTCCCGCAGAGGTCGACCCTCTGCTTTTCCCCCCTCGAGTGGTCGCCGAGGTGAAAGCGCTGGCGTGTGAGCTCCCGGCCAAGTTGGGTCTGCCGCTGTCGCGCTTCAGCCGCTCTGAACTGCGGCGTCATGTGCTGGCCGCGGGCATCGTTGCCGCGATCAGTGGCGTCACGATCTGGCGATGGCTGAACGAGGATGCACTGCGGCCGTGGTATCGACGGAGCTGGATTTTCCCGCGCGATCCCGAGTTCGCCACAAAGGCGGGGCGTGTCCTCGACCTGTATCACCGACACTGGAATGGCCGCACCCTGAGGGAGGACGAGTTCGTCATCAGTGCTGACGAGAAGACGCAGATCCCGATCCGGACCCGTTGTCATCCCATCACACCGCCCGCTCCAGGCCGCCCCCTCCGCGTCGAGCACGAGTATCGACGTCATGGGGTCTGTGTCTACATCGCAGCGTGGGACGTGCATCGTGCCCGGCTCTTTGGCGAGGTCCTCGAGAAGATCTCCATCGTCGCCTTCGACGCTCTCGTCGCCCACGTAATGAGCCAGGAACCCTATCGTTCGGCTCGCCGCGTGTTCTGGATCGTGGATGGCGGCACGATCCACCGAGGGCAGCGTGCCGTGGACCGCCTCCAGGGCCAGTTCAACAACCTCACCCTCGTCCATCTGCCCAAGCACGCCAGTTGGCTGAACCAGATCGAGATCTACTTCTCCATCCTCCAACGCAAAGCGCTCACTCCGGCCGACTTCTCATCCCAGAACGACGTAGCTGCTCGTATCCTCGGCTTCCAGGAACATTATCAGCAGATCGCGCAGCCCTTCGAGTGGAAGTTCACGCGTCGAGATCTCGATAAACTCGTGGCTCGTTGGGCCGATTCTGAGCCCGAAACACTCGACGAAGCCGCATGAGAATACGTCATCGAACTTCTGAACCGGTGTACTAGTGCCAGATCGAGGATCACGATGTTTCCGGGAGCTTCGGGTGCCATTTCCAGCCTCCACTCATTGGAGAAGTGGCTTTAAGCTAACGAGTCAGTCTCAGCTAACGTTCGGGGTGTCTGTCTCGTTCCTCTATCACTCACGAGCCACTCGCTCTCGGCGATTGCACATAACGTTCAGGGCCTCCGAACCGGCCCGCACTTTAGTCTCTAATTCCTGCTTCGATCGCACGTCTCTTTCCTCGATCGAAGCCCCCTCCGTTGGGCCGGTTGGGTCGAGGCCGCTTACAGCGGCCCGAGCCGGAGGCCCCGTGTTATGGGGAGTTGCCAGCCCGATAGGTCGCCACCCACCCCTTCAACTCTGGGTTGTTTTTCACCACTCGTCCCTTCACGTACGCGATGTATCGAGGGGGAACTTCGGCCTCGATGAGACCATCCAAGATGTGTTGAACGTACGCCTGAGATGTCCTTAAGCCGTCCTTTGGATCGCTCACGACGTATGTGAGGGCGGTCCCCTCCGACCCGTCTTCGTCCACTACTGCGAGGGTCGTTCGCCGATAGTTCCCTCCCTCCCCCTCAATCGCGTCAAGGGATTTCTCTCCCACGGGAACGGTATCGCGCTTGATGTGTGCCTCCGGCGGAACCTGTCAACGGTTGTCCTAACCAAGTCTAGGACCACGAGCGTCCACCGTCTGCGCCTCCAGAACAAGCGGAGCGTCCACAGAACCGCCAGGACGACGATGACGATCTCGAGAGGAAACTACGCTCCGTCCTCAACAATCTGGAAGAATTGTCTGGCATTCGGCGCGGCCTAGGGAGCATGGATGCGACCGCTGAAAGCGCGCTCGACCCGGGCGCCGTCGCGGTCCGTCAGTTTTTCATGTGGGGCGGGGTCGTGGGCGTGATCGTTTTCCTTCTCGTGTTCGCGAGGATTCTGGGCGTCCTCTAGGATCAGACCTCAATCCGGCTGCCGCCAGCGAGCCGGGTCCCAGTATGGAAACTCGCCATAACCGAATTGCCCGTGACGGAAGGGGCGGTACCCTGGGTCGTCCTCGCCGATCGCCTTGAGGTGGATCTGCCCCAGGACGGAGTCGGGGAAGGCGTCCACGCCACGCAGAAAGTTCTCGAAACGCCCGACCATGGCATCGAAGCTGGTACCCCGCGGTTCATGATAGCGGTCGATCCATTCGAGAAAGCTTCCAGATGCCAAGAAGGGGATGGCGACGTCCTTCGCTTCATTGCCTGGATGTAGCGTGACGTTCCAGAACTGCACGGCAGAGTTGCGTCGAAGCACTGGAACCACCGCTAGGGCGGTTTCTCGGATCGAAGCCGCGCCGGCTAGATAAACGATGTCGGAAACGGGCAGGTCCGGGAACTCTGTCAGGACTTGGTTGGCGATGATGGCGCCCATGGAGTGCCCTACCAGGACGATTCTCCTCGGGAGGGGCGCTCCGCCGGCATCCCCAGAGTCGTAACGGGCCTGAAGGCTGTCCAAGAGATTGCGCAGCGCCCCTCGCTGGGGGAGAGACTCGGTGCCGGTATCATCCGCGGACCACATGCTCCACCGAGTGCGCTCCACGAGTTCCTTCCACACCGGGGTTGCAGCTCCATCCGCCAGAATCGGACCTAGAACGAGGCCCGTGGCTGCGGTGGCCACGGTCAAGGCGCCATTCCAGAAACCCGGTGGCACTTGGTCACCGAGCGCACTGATCGACAGCTCTGGCTTCAATGTCTGGAGTTCCGCGATTCTCTGTTGATTCGCCTCGACGTTGCCGTCCCGACGTGTCCAGTTGCTCAGCTGGTCCAGAGTCGTGCGGGGTGCTTCGAGCACGGCTCGGCCCAGACCGAGGCCGAGACGCGGGAGGAGAGTGGCCACACTGAGGAGCGTGCTTCCCGAGCTGTCTCCGTGGCGATGAATGGCGCGTTCGCCAAGCGACTGCACGGCGCCACCCGCCCAGTTGAACCAGAGAGGGTACGTCCGGAGCTCGGGCACCCTGTAGTTGAACGCGATCACCCGTTCCAGCATGACTCGACCGCGGTGGAGCGCCTCGTCGGTCGGAACGAGGCCCCCATGGATGAAAATGGTGATGCTGCTGTCCCGCGCGACGGAAATCGAGTCCATCACGCGGCCTAAGTACACTCCGAGAGCTCCGGGCCGCAGGCCACCCCAGTCCGTGGTGGGCAGGCTATCGGGGAGCACATCGAGCGGCCTGCCTTCATCGTCGGCGAAGATCATATGGCGTTGGATCACTGGCGCGACTGCCGGCCGAACATGTGGAGCCTTCACACCACACGCTGAAGTGACCGCCATGACGCACGCCAGAGTAGTTCTTCGCAGCATCAGGGATAGGTAATACAATAGACGCGGAGCCAGGCCGGGACCTGGTACAACACACCCCAAATCCGCCGCCCGCAGAGGCTCCGTCTGATGTTCGCGGCAGCGCACTCGTTGCCCTTGCTCCAAACATCAAACCCGAGCTCAAAGCGCTTCCTCGTTCTCGCTCGCCCAACCACCTGTGCCCGTCCGTTGAGGCGATCGGCCGAATTCAGCCGCGGGGCTGACGTGTTGGATCCGTACTGGAACACCAGACTCATGTGCTCACTCGCAATTCCCCATAACGTTCAGGGCCTCCGAACCGGCCCGCTGCATACTCTCTAACTCCTGCCCAGATCTCCAGCCAGAGTCCTTTACCGAAGCCTGCCCCGTTGGGCCGGTTGGGTCGAGGGCCG
>JADFRS010000210.1 GCA_022561145.1 Gemmatimonadota bacterium | reverse complement strand
CCGCGCGAGAGCCGCCAGGAACTCACGGGTCGCCGCCGTGATCTCACCGAACAGCACAGCGACTCGGTCCATGCGCTCGTGGCGAGCGTCGGACGCTAGCGCCTCCTGGTCCTGGCTGCGACCCAGCGCCTCCTGGTCTCGGGTCCGACCCTCCGGCAGCACTTCGGTAGCGTGGATGTATCCCATCTCCCCTCCCATATCCAATTATGACAATGAGTTACGTCATAATATATGAGGGGGTTTCGACGGACTCTCACGGCCCCCGAGAGCGCCAAACGGGGGTCGCCAGGGCATCGCGCGAGGGTCTGCGGCCCGATGGAGCTCAGCCGCAGACCGACGTCGTTCAGGGGGGCAAGGACACCGGCGTCTCGGACTGGCAGCACTGTGCGTGCCCAAATCCGTCCATGTCTAAACGGGACAGGTTTTCCACGATGGGACCGGTCTTCCACAATCGGTAGCCCGCGGACAAGGGCGTGGGCGTTGAGGCCGGGCTGTTCGAAAAGCTGAGGCGGCGTGGACGTGCGTGGATAGCGGTGTGGCCGCCCGCTGCCTTCGCATCATGCATCATGATGGAGCCCCGCGGCGGCGATCTCCAGGCTGCCATGGGAAACATGTCAGAGAAGAGATGGAGGCCGTGCTCGACGCTGGCGCCATCGACCGACCTCGGCTGCTTCACGGATTCCGGGCCACCGCCTGGCCCCTGATCGAAGAGGCCGCTCGGCGGGGGTACGACACGCGCGCGGGCCTCTGAGGACACGTTCGAGCTGCCGGATGACATGCACACCGCGCGTGACAACGCGGAGATCGTGACAGAGGCCAGCCGCCGGATCGCCGCCGTGACAGGGGCCGGTTACGTGACGGGGGCGGCTACGTGACAGGGGCCGGTTACGTGACAGGGGCGGCTACGTGACAGGGGCGGTTAGATGATGCCGTTCCGAAGCTCTACAGAACGACCTCTCGTCATCAACCACCCACCGGCATACAATGGTCGCTCTTGCCCCACGAAATCGTTCTCGCCCATCACGGGCGAGCCGCACGACGGAGGACAAGCACATGGGTCGGAAAAACGGAGCGCTGGTGGCTGTGGCAGTGGGTGCGTTTCTCGCCGGGATGTTCGTCAATCCATACCGCGCGGCCGAAGCGCAAGCCATGAACCATGTCTACGAGCTGCGCACGTACACGACGCTCGAAGGCCAGCTGCCCGCGCTCCTGGAGCGATTCGGCGGGGGCGAGACGGACCTGTTCGAGAAACACGGCATGAGCGGCGTCGGTTACTGGGTGCCGCTCGACGAACCTGACTCCGAAAACACGCTGGTCTACATGCTGGCTCACGAAAGCCGGGAAGCCGCAGCAGCCTCGTGGCGGGCGTTCGGTGGCGATCCCGAGTGGACCGCCATGCGGGAGGCCTCGGGCCGTCTCGTGAGCAACGTCGTATCGGTGTTCTTGTCGCCCACGGACTTTTCGCCGGCCAGGTAAGACTCGGCGACTGGCCAGCTCCTCTTCACACGTGACGAGGTAGTGAGGAGAGATGGAGATCCTGGACAAGGTCATCGTGGTCACCGGCGCCGCCAGCGGCATCGGGAAAGCGCTGGCGGTGCGGTTCAGGGCCGAGGGGGCGAAGCAGATCGTCTCGGTGGACCTCGACGAAGCCGGCGCGCAGGCGACGGCGGAAGAAGTCGGCGGGATCGCCATGCGCGCAGACGTCGGCGAGGAGGCCGATGTGGCGAGCGTGATCGAGCGCACCGAAGCGGACGTCGGCCCCATCGACCTGTTCTGCTCCAACGCGGGGGTCGCGCTCGGCGCCGACCTCGAGGCGCCGAACGGCGAATGGCGAACGAGCTGGCACGTCAATGTGATGTCCCACGTGTATGCGGCGCGGCATGTGGTGCCCCGGATGATCGCGCGCGGTGGCGGGTACTTCCTCATCACCGCCTCCGCAGCGGGGCTGCTGAATCAGATTGGATTGGCAGCCTACGGCGTCACCAAGCACGCAGCGGTGGGATTCGGTGAGTGGCTCGCGATCACTCACGGACACGAGGGCATCGGAGTATCGCTCTTGTGTCCACAGGCAGTGCGCACAGCCATGACCGCGAACGCGAGCCCCGCCACCGCGGCCGCCGCTGGCGATGGCATGATGGAGCCCGAAGTCCTCACGGATTTCGTCGTGGTCGGGCTGCGCGAAGAGAGGTTCCTGATCCTTCCGCACCCGGAAGTTCTGGAGTACATGCGCCGCAAGACTGACGACTACGACCGCTGGATCGGCGGCATGAACCGCCTGATGCAGCGCTTGACCCGCGTCGAACAGGGGCGATGAAGCAACCACCACAAGATATGGAGAGCGAAGATGCGCCCCATCAGAGCATTTCTTCTCGTCGCCGCCACCGTGGGCGGTGTCTATCCGCTGCAGGCTCAGCAGAACACGGGCACGCAGGAGTTCAGAGCGGGGGAACCGCTCGACCTCATGCCCAATACGCGGGTGTTCGGGGGCTTCCACTTCGCCGAGAGCTGCTCGTACGATCCCGTGCGTGATCTGTATGTCACGCCGAGCGCCGGCAACCGCGGCGATGGCTCGGAGAACGACGGCTACGTATCGCTCATCAACCCGGACGGGACGGTGCACACGCTGAAGTGGATCGGGGTCACTCGAGACGGCCTGACCCTCAATCATCCGCTGGGAAGCGACATCATCAACGGCCTGCTCTACCTGGTGGACCGGAACGTCGTTCGCTGGTTCGACATGTCCACGGGGGAGCCGAGGGGAAGCGCTGAAGTCGAAGACGCGATCAGCTTCAACGATCTCGAAGTGACCGAAGACGGGACGGTGTACATGAGCTAGACGGGCACGCCTGAGCGCATCTACCGGCTCACACCGGACGGCGGCAGCTCCATTTTCATCGACGGTCCGCCGCTGAATCGGCCAAACGGGGTCGCTTTCGATCCGGATGGCAACATCGTGGTCGTCAACGCGGGGAACTCGGATATTCTGACCTTCAGCCCCGCCGGGGAGTTGCTCGCGACCGAACAGTCGCTGGATCCGCGCAACGACGGCCTGGTGATCCTCGAGGACGGCACCAAGTACGTGAGCAGCGTCGGTATTGGCACCGTTGCACGGATCCGCCCGGGTCAGGAGCCCGAGCTCATCGCTTCCGGCATCCCGAGCGCGGCATCGATGTGCTACGACCCCAGCCGCGAGCGGCTGATCATCCCGATGAACAGTTGGTACGCGCTCGCCTTCGTGGATCTGAGGAGCCGCTAGTCGAATCTCGTCTCAACACATACATTCAGTTCAGTGTCATGTCCCGGAAGAAAGAGTCTGGGGCTAGTTTCATCACGTTTGATGCGTAGTTCACTGCTGGCACAGGGGAGAGGATCATCATGGACCTGCAGAATCGGAGCGACCTTCCGCGCCCGTGGATGCGTGGGGTCGGAGCAGCAACCATCGCGCTCGTCGCGACTTTGGCATTCCAAAGTTCCGCGGACGCCCAGGTCACTTTCGCGTCGGCGGATGGTATCGACGTGGACGTGACGTACGCCGCGGACGTGGCGCCCATCATCCAGAAGAACTGTACGGTCTGTCACCGGCCAGGTGGGATCGGGCCCATCGATCTGGTGGACTACGAGGATGCCCGCAGGTACGCTCGGCGCATCCGCCGTCAGGTCTCCAACCGCTTGATGCCGCCGTACTACTACGATAACGACATCGGCATCCAGGAGCTGAAGCACGACTGGCGTCTCTCCCAGGAAGACATCAACACCATCGTCGAGTGGGTGGACCAGGGGACGCCTCTGGGCGATCCGGCCGACATTCCGGTGCTGAACATACACGACACTGAAGACTGGTCGCTGGCGGCCGAATTCGGTCCGCCGGACATCGTCGCCCCCTCGACACCCATCGACGTGCCGGCTACCGGACTCGACATGTGGCATCGTCCGTTCGTTCCCACGTTCAACACCTCCGAGCGTTGCATCAAGGCGCTACAGGTGAAGCCGAAGGGGGCTTCCAAGTCCGTGGTTCACCATGCCAACACCACGTTCCAGATCCTGCAGGAAGACGGCAGCTTCGAGGGTTCGGGAGACCGGGCCACGGAATACGCCATGGGCAAGCTGGGTGAGATCATTCCCGACGGCGTGTGCCGGATCATCCCCAAGGATGCATATGTCCGCTGGGACATTCACATGTATCCCGGTGGGCTCGGAGCGTCTGCCCCGAAGGCCATGCTCAAGGACAACATCGTGGAGCTGGGTATCTGGCTGCATCCGGAGGACTACGAGTACGAGTACAAGCAGGATCTGGCCCTCTATGGCCTCCGCGAAGGTCAGCTGCTCATGGCTCCGCATAGCACGACCATGACCCAGGGCTTCCGCTCGTTCGACCATCCGGTGCGCATCGACAGCTTCCAGCCCCACGGGCACCTGCGGCTGCGGTCCGCGTCTCTGGAGATCTTCTATCCGAAGACGGGACGGACGGAGGTGATCAGCATGGTCTCGAACTGGAGCGCCACCTGGCACCAGAGCCACATCTATGAGGACGACGTTGCGCCTCTGGTCCCGACCGGTGCGGTCCTCGTAATGAAGCAGTGGTACGACAACACGGCGGGGAACCCCAACAACCCTGATGCGGATCAGTGGGTTGATGGTGGTAGCCGGACCGCGGACGAAATGTCCCACATGTGGATCGCCGTGACGCACCTCGATGAAGAGGGGTACGAGAGGATGGTCGAGGAGCGGGAAGAAAAGGCGGAGATCATCTCCTAGGAGATTCGCCACCCAACTCGTAGACAAAAAGGCTGGATCGGTATTGATGGGGACCGAAGGACGCTGGGAGCAACCGCAGCTTCTTCGGTCCCCGTCAACTTATTTGGGTCCGGCTCGATTCACCGCTCGAGCATTCGAGAAGGAGTCCCTGATGAAGGTTCGTTTGACCGTGGTTGGGGCGGCCGTCGCGCTGCTTCTCGGCGGTATTTTGGCCGGTCCGGCCGCGCTGGAGGCGCAGGGGCCGGAAGGACGCTGGCCGCTTCAACCGCGCTCTAGCCTGGATCAAGTCATCGCCCCGTTCCTGGAAGGGTGGTACGCGAATGAGGATGGGACCTATACTCTCTCCTTCGGATATCTCAACATGAACGACGAGGCGGTGGAGATTCCTCTGGGAGAGGGCAATGTCATCGAGCCGGCTCAGTTCGACGGGAAGCAGCCCACGACGTTTCTTCCCGGACGACACCGGGGAGTCTTTGCCGTGACGGTCCCTGCGGCGCTGAGCGGCGACGACGTGTGGTGGAACATTCAGAACCCCAAGACCGGCGAGGTCACGAAGGTGCCCGGCCGCATCAGTTCCAACGCTTATCAGTTGGATTGGGTCCCGCGGCCTCACGGGTCCGTCCATCCTCTCGTTTCCTTCAGCTCGGACGTTGAGGAGGGCCGGGGACCTCCGGGCATCATGGCAGGACAGACGCTCACCGTAGCGGTCGGATCTCCGCTCGACGTCTCGGTGAATGCGAGGGACATGTCGGAGAGGGATCGCAGTGATGCTCGCTTCGCGAAACCCATTCCCCTTCGGGTGGTGTGGAGTAAGTACCGGGGTCCCGGAGAGGTCGAGTACACGAAGCACCCGTCGACGCCTGACCCGCCGGAGCCCGATTCCGCTACCGCCGCGGCAACAGCTCGTGCTGCCGCTCGTGCTGCTGCTGCCGGTTTTGGCGGACGTGGGGGACGTGGGGGACGTCGTGATCCCGGGGCCGAAGTGGTCCGCCTTTACGAGGGGCACGGTACAGTGACCGTAGTGGTGACCTTCTCCGAGCCGGGTGAGTACATCTTGCGAGTGCAGGTGGACAACTTTAGCGCGACGGACAGCGGCTCCGGCGACCAGTGCTGCTGGACCAACGGCTACGTCAGGGTGACCGTTAGGGAATAGGGTTCGCTACCGCCCCGTGAACTCGTTGTAGACGA
>JADFRS010000209.1 GCA_022561145.1 Gemmatimonadota bacterium | reverse complement strand
CAACCATCTTGGACGGGTCCGCGCCCGGTATCGGCTCGAACTTCTGCACGCGGCCCATGAAGCAGTCGGCCAAGTACAGATTCCCGTCCTGGTCGGTCGTGATCCCGTGCGAGCAGGCGATCCGCCCAGCCGGCGTGCCCGGAGCGCCCCAGCTGTACAGGTAGTTCCCCTCGAGATCGAATTTGATGAGCCGGTTCGTCGGCGCGTCCCCCACCCAGATGTGGCCCTCCGTCGTGATGAGATGGTTGGCCATCAGCGTGCCCTGGTTGTCGGGCCAGTGGGGCGACGTCAGCGGCCACATGTCGAGAAAAGTTCCGTCCTCGTCGAAGACCTGCATGCGCGCGTGCCCGCGGTCTATGACGAAGATCCGGCGGTCCGCGCTGATCGCGATGCTGTGCGGGTTGTTGAATTCGCTTGGGCCGGGGTTCTGCGGATCCTCGGGGGCCTGGCCCCAATCCATGAGGAAGTTGCCGTCCGCGTCGAACTTCGCGATGCGCTTGCCGTCGTATCCGTCGCTGATGAAGTACGTGCCATCGGGGAGCCACGCGATGTCGGTCGGGCGGGCGAAGTTGTTGGGTCCGCGCCCTGGCACGCCCAACTCGCCGTGCGTGCGCACGAGCTCGCCCTCGTACGTGAACATGTAGATCACATGGAGCTGGTCGTCGATGATCCACACGTGCTTCTCTTGATCGTACGGGCTCATCTTGATCTGGTGTGGTCCCCGGCCGCAGGGCTGCTGCGCGAATAGCGAGTCGAGGTGCGGCCACGTGTCGACGAGATTGCCCTCGCCGTCGTACACGTTGATGCTGTGCTGCCAACGCCGCTCGTAGCCTCGGCGATTTTGTGTAGGCTGGCACCTCGCGGTGAGACCGTCCGTGGTGGGTGGCGCGTTGCCCACGACGTTGGTGGCGCCGTACGCGGTCCACGGCTCGACGCCCTCCGGGAGCGGTAGCTCCCCGCGCATCGCGACCCAGATCCGGTCCGGGCTCTCGGCGTATACGCCACCGAAGGAGCCCCACGTCCAACCGTCATGCGAGTGGTCGTCGTCCGGAAGCGGCTTGGGCCAGTCCGCCGCGACCTGGTAGTGGCCGGTGGGCCAATCTTGATGGCTCCACCGGGGCCCATCAGCAGACGCCTGACCCGCCTGGGAGTCTTCGGCCGGCGCGCAGCTCGCCAAGCCGACCAGGGGAAGTAGGAACGCCATCGCCATCATCCACGCCGAGCGATTGCCTCTGCTCATGGTACACCTCCGGAGGTTGGAATCTCACTCAGGATATGGCTTGGGGCGCTCCCACGCACGGTCGCGCACTCGAGCGCTCGGACTGACCTTCTGGACAGACGGTCCCGAGAGGGTCACCGTAGCACCCGATTCAGTCCACCATCTGAGGAGAGGCTTTCTATGTGCGAGAGGCACCTGGGCACGCTGCCACGACTCATCGGTCGGAGCATGGCGTTGGTGATGGTTCTCGTCGGCGGCACTACGCTTCCGGCGGTGGCTCAGGACCGCGGCAACCCTTACGGCGAGTGGCGCTACTGGGGCGCCGACCAGTGGAGCACGAGGTACTCCCCCCTCGACCAGATCAACGCCGATAATTTCGAGGAGCTGGAGGTCGCGTGGATATGGCGTGGAGACAACTTCGGGCCGGCGCCCGACTTCATCATGCGCTCAACGCCGATCTACGCGGATGGCTTGGTATACACGGTTGCCGGGACGCGGCGCACGTTGGCCGCCCTCGACCCGGCCACGGGTGAGACGCTTTGGACCTTCCGCGAACCGTACACGGAGCGCTGGCAGGGCTCACCCCGCAAGAACTATGGCCGAGGCGTCGCTTACGCCGAGATCGACGGACGGGGCGTGATCTACATGGTCACGCCTGGCTTTTTCCTGCACGCACTGGACGCCAAGACCGGGGAACCGCTGGAAGGCTTCGGAGGACAGATCCCGATCGACGGGTTCCGTGAGACCGGGACCGTCGACATGCTGGCGACCCTCGGGCATCCCTACGACGTGTACTCGGGGATCGACCCGACACGCGGGTCGATCACGACCTCATCGGCGCCGCTCGTAGTAGACGGGGTGCTCGTCGTCGGGAACTCGGCGCACCAAGGAGGTCGCTATTCGAGGATCGAGAACGTTCCGGGTGACGTCCAGGCTTTCGACGCCAGAACCGGCGAGCACCTGTGGACCTTCCATACTATTCCTCGGCCTGGTGAGTTCGGGAACGACACCTGGGAGGAGGGTGCGTGGCAGTGGGCCGGCAACGTGAATGCCTGGCCACCGCTGTCGGCTGACGCGGAACTCGGCATCGTCTACCTCCCCACGGACGCCCCCACGAACGACTACTTCGGCGGCTTTCGACCCGGCGACAACCTCTTCGGCAGCAGCCTGATCGCGGTGGACCTTCACACAGGCGAGAGACGGTGGCACTTCCAGATGATTCACCACGACATCTGGGACTGGGACAACCCGGTCGCTCCGATTCTCGTGGACCTTACGGTGGATGGTGTGGAGATCCCCGCCGTCGTGCAGACCACCAAGCAGACGTTCGTCTACGCCTTCAACCGTGAGACCGGAGAACCGATCTGGCCGATCCCGGAGACTCCCGTGCCGCCTGGCGACGTACCGGGAGAGTGGTACTCGCCCACGCAACCCATCCCGTCCTGGCCCCTCGGCTACGAGCTGCAGGGGCTCAGCGTGGACGATCTCATCGACTTCACGCCCGAGCTGCGCGCGATGGCGATCGAGCAGGTCAGCGACATCAAGCTGGGGCCGATCTTCACCCCGTGGGTGCACGTGGGGAACGCTGACGCCTACCGGGCCACCGCCCAGTGCCCGAGCGCGACCGGCGGCACGAACATCATAGGCGGAACCGTCATGGATCCGGAAACCGGGATCATGTATGTGGCCTCGCGGAAGGCATGCACCGGAGGCGTGCTCGCCGCAGGATCGGAGCGAGACGACGGAGGTCCTGGCGGTCTGGGCGTCACGGTCGTCGACTGGATGTCGGGTGGAGGCGGTGGCTTCGCCGCCATGGATGGCCTCCCGATCTTCAAGCCACCTTACGGTCGCATCACGGCGATCGACATGAACACCGGGGAGCACCTCTGGTGGATCCCGAACGGAGACACGCCGGAGAGGATCGCGAACCACCCGCTGCTCGAGGGCGTCGATCTTCCCAACACCGGCTACCAAGGACACTCCACGGCACTCATCACGCGCAGTCTCCTGATGTTCGCCGAAGGACGGGGCGGACGGGCTCTCTGGTACGCGGCCGACAAGCGGACCGGAGAGAGGATCGGAGCCGTAGATCTCCCGGCGCCGTCGAGTACTGCACCCATGACCTATCTGCACGAGGGCGTGCAGTACATCGTGGTGCCCATCGCCGGGAACGGGATCCCGGGGTCGCTCGCTGCGCTGCGGCTACGGTAACGGAGGGGCCCAAGCAGAGGCATCTTGCAAGGGTGTCCCCTCGACTCGGAGGACGGGAGATGAGCGTTCGATATTCGACTCCACTCCTTGTGCTATGCGTGGCGCTCTCGGCGGTCGTATTGGCTTCGACCGCCGCGGCGCAGGCCCCGACCCGTGACGCCGGAAATTGGGTCGTGCCGCGGACGGCCGATGGTCATCCGGACCTGCAGGGGAACTGGACCAACGCGACGATCACTCGGTTCCAGCGCGAAGAGGACAAAGGCCCCGTCCTGACCTGGGATGAGGTGGCCGAGCTCGAAGGCAGGGCAGTGGCTCGCGTCGTGAGGGGTGCCGAGCCGAGCGACCCGAATCGCGCGGCGCCGGACGTCACAGGAGGAGTCGGGACCTACAACGACTTCTATTGGGATCGAGGCAAGGTAGTCGCCATCGTCAACGGTGAACCCAGGAGCTCCCTCCTGACGAATCCGCCGGATGGCCGCAGGCCGCCGTTCACGAGCGAGGGCGAGCAGAGGATCGCTGAGTACCGGGCGTTCCGGGAGCAGTTCGGTCAGTACGACAACCCAGAGAATCGACCGTTAGGCGAGCGCTGCCTCATGTCGTTCGGTTCGAGTGCCGGCCCCCCGATGATCCCCAACAACGCCTACAACAACAACTACACCATCGTACAGACCTCCGACTACGTCATGATCGTGACGGAGATGGTGCACGACGTGCGCATCATCCGGCTGGGCGAACCTGATCCGCTGCCTGATCACGTGCGTCCGTGGATGGGCGACTCCTGGGGACGGTGGGAAGGGGACGTGCTCGTGGTCGAGACGACCAACATCCATCCGCTGCAGACCTTCCGAGGGATTCCCCCTTCGAAGCATCGGAAGGTGATCGAGCGTTTCACCCGGGTCGACGAGGAGACCGTCCTCTACGAGTTCACGATCGACGATCCCGAGACGTATACGCGCCCCTGGGGCGGTGCGATTCCGTTCAAGGCGTTCCGTGAGCCGCTCTACGAGTATTCCTGTCACGAGGGAAACTACGCGCTCTCCGCCGTGCTGAGCGGCGCGCGTTACCAGGAAAGGCAGGCCGGGCGAGATTGATGTTAGCCGAGTCCCGACGCGGATGTGGGTGTGCCGGTTTCAGCCGGTCTCCGGCGTCAGGCCGGCCGCAGCGATGCCCGCGAGACCGCACACCTCGTCATTGTCTGATGAGTCGCCAGTGACACCTACCGCCCCGACGATGACTCCGTCGGGGTCCTTCGCGAGTAGGCCACCCGGAACGGGAATCAGCGCGCCTCCAATCGCCGCTGTGGCAGCCGAGACGAAATAGGGTTGCTGTTCAGCTCGGGCCATGAGGGCCCGTGAGCCGACGCCCAGGCCGATCGCGCCGTATGCTTTTCCGTGCGCGATCTGAAATCGGAGGTTGGATGCCCCGTCCTCGCGCTCGAAGGCCTTTAGGTGGCCCCCCGCGTCGAGGACCACCACGGACAGTGGCGAAAGTCCCAGCTCGTGGCCTTTCGCCAGCGTCGCCGCAATGATGGCGCGGGCGGTACGGAGATCAATAAACGTCACGTCGCACTCCTTGGCTTGTGCTCTAGTCGCTGAGCATTATGCTGCGGCTTGAAGGCGACTCCGTCAAAATGAGGCGGCCACGGCCGGACGAGCGCCACGGGCTGTTCGCGCGACGCTACCTGACCATCACCGAGGGCATCAGGGAGATCACGCTGATCATCGAGCAGGCGATGCTCGAGGGTGTTCATGAAGCCGTCGGGGAGCGCCCGGCACGCATCGCCCGGGGGATCGCGAGCCTGTCGGTTTCCTTGAGCGAGGACAACCTTTCCGCGCCCGGCGTGCTCTACCGCCTCCTCCAGCCCCTCGCTCTCCAGGGCGTGAATCTGGCGGAAGTCGCCTCCACTACGACGGAGTTCCACGTATACCTCGCTGAAGACGACGTGATGCTCGCGCTCGAGTCGTAGTACGGAGCGTTTCGGTGAAATGCGGCTGGCGGTGCCGCGGCTAGTTTCGCGAAACTTCTAAGGAGCCTCCCTTTGTTGGGAGGGAAGCGACCTACATAAAGACGATCGCCTATCCGCGTAGTTATGCGAAGTAGCGAGCTCGTCCACACGCACGCCATCGAACCAACATTAGCGTTGTTGCGACGCCCAGCTTATTGGAACGCGAACGACGAGTTTCTGGAGGCGCTGGCCGATCTTCGGAAGAGCGACTTCGGCGATCTCGTCCAGTGGCTGAGTACGCCGTGAACAGTACTGCTTCGGCCATTCTCTTTCTTGTGCAAGAACAAGAAGCGGGGAAGGGCTGACGGCCATGGATCGCGATGAGCTCCATCGTCGCATTGAGGTTCTGCGCGATCAATTCAAGGCCGGGAAGGTACAGGTCTCAGCTGTGGCCGCGCAGACCCGCAGGCCGGCAACGGCTCGCTACGCGTAGAAGGCGATTCTGAGCTTCTGGTGGGGTCCGCTGCCCGGCCGTGGTCGGTCACCCGTCCAACTCTGCCGCCAGCATCTATG
>JADFRS010000208.1 GCA_022561145.1 Gemmatimonadota bacterium | reverse complement strand
TGCACTCCATCAGTGCCAGATAACGGATTGGCGATCCTGCTGCGCGATCAAGCGAAAGGGCTCGCGGTCCGAGGTGAGTTGTGGCCTCCTACTGGCCGGGGCGGTGGGTCACACGCCCCGGCCAGTCATTCTGCTCCTCTACCGAGAGACGACCGGAATCATCAAATGCGCGTATGGGGTTTCAGGCCACATCACCCACGGACCGCCGTTGAGATGATCGGTCGAGATACCCTCCAAGTAGGACCGCCCTGGAATCAGCATCATCAGATGCGCGCCGAGATCGGTTACCCAGTCATCCTCGCCGGTGGGTTCGGTCGCGTACGGGTCCCTGTTGCTGACCGGACTATCGCCCATCAGCATGTAGGCGATCCCAATCTCGGAATAGGTTGGCTGGGTCTGATTCACGTATGCGTTTAGGAAGTTGAGCCAGGGCTCGTTCACGCACCACGGATCATTGCCATCGGTATCCGGCCGATCCGGCAGGCAGGTCCATCCGTTGGTGCCCGCGCGGATCTCGTTCATGCTCCAGTCCAATACCGCGGCTCCATCGGATATGGAGGCTGGACCAGCCGACACGGCGCTGCGGATTATCTCCTCCGGACTCATGTCCTGAGCGCAGGCGGCAACGGGAACGAGCGCGGCCATGAGCGAAATGTGCAAACCAAAGCGTCGCATCTAAGACTCCCTGACGATGGGGGGCCGCGTCATTTTCGGCGGCGAGGCCGCATAATGCGGGCGGATAGACCCAGTAGGCAAGACGAAGATCTCCTAGCGCCAAGCATCAGCCAGTCGACGACTCAAGCGAATGACTCCGGGCTCCGAGCCTTCGCGCACCGACTCGGATCCGGTTTTCTTCCAGGACGCCCATCGAAGGTCGGAGGTCGGGAAGCCTCGCGGCAATCACCGTGGCCACGACCCCGGAAGCGCGGGAGTAGTCGACCAGACCTTCCACGGTTGGGTAGTGCTCCGACGAGGCCTCAGGTCGAACGAATAGCTAGCTGTTCTCACCAAAGAGCAGCGTGTCCAGGCCACGAACCAGGCCCGTCGTGGCAACAGCCCTACGCGCGGCCAAGAGCGTGCCGTTCACATACGGTTCCGCGCCAGAACCCGAATCGTGCCGAATCGAGAGTCGCTCATGAGGAAGTCCGAAGACCGTTTCGAATGAGATGACGTAGCTCGGGAGACGGATCGAATGGACCTGGGAGCCGCCGATCGTCGCCCCCCGGGCTTCTCGAGGTCCAAGCACTTCATCAATCGGGTGCTCCGGTTCGTTTCGCGCCCGTTCGCCGAGGAACTCGGCCAGCTCGCGTACAGTCCCGCTCGGCGCGTCCGGCTTGCTGCCGTGCGCGTAGTCGATGATCTCCCAGTGGGGGATATGCTGGGCTGCGATCCCCGCAAAGTGCTTCGCCAACGCAGCGGTGAGAGAAAAATTGCCAGCCGCGATCAGGCCTACTCCTGCATCGCGAGCCTTCTGGTCAAGCTCGGCGTAGTCAGCGGCAGTCAGCCCGGACGTGCCGATCACCGCGGCGACCCCCCTCGAGATCGCTGACTCAACATTGGCCATCACCACTTCGGGGTGCGTGTAGTCGATCAGAACATCAGCCTCTTCCGCCAGCGCCTCGTCGACCGCGCCGGAAATCCGGATCCCCGTCGATTCTTGGCCAATCGCGGAGCCGACGTCCTGTCCCTCGGCCCGCCTCGCGACTGCCCCGACGAGTTGGAAGTCGGTTGAAGCGATAACCGCCCGCGCGACGGCTGAGCCGGTCCAACCCGTCACGCCTGAGATGCAAATCCTTATCGCCATGGGGTCTCGAAAACTCCTCAGTTGGTGGTGGACATGGACCGGGGGGCGTTCGATATGGCAGTGCCGTAGGTATTTGCCCTCTTCAGTCCGGCGGGATGAGGTGTCGTGTTGAGGAAGGTCACGGGCGCCGTGGTGCACCCCTCACATCGTTGTACATGGAAATGCGGATAGGGCTCGGAGGAACTGCCGGTGTCACCGCTGAGCCCGATCGGCTGGCCTTGCCCAACCGCGTCCCCGAATGCGACAAGGGCACCCTCATGGGTGAGGTCAACATAGCCAGCGACGGACCCGTCCTCGCAACCGCAAGGCCTGCAGCAAGCAAAGCGATCCTTACTCCGGTCGAGACACCTCGCACCCTGACATCCTGCGTTCGAACGTCTCTCTCTACTGAACTCCCCCGCTCAATGGGAGGTTGGGTTGCATCCATCGCAAGGTAGCCGCACTCCAGCCGGGCCGGCAAATCTCGAGTCCCACCCTCTCGCCGTGGGTTGGGTTACGCAGGGGGGACGTGAGGCAGATTCAGTTGATCGAGAGGAATAGCCGAGGCTTCTTCACGCAATCCTCAGTTTCGTGGCTGGTAACGACCGTCGAACCACACCTGCCATTCGCCGGATTCGGGATTCTTCCGCTCGAAGAACTGGCGCACCGTACCGTCTTCGTTGGGTGTCCAGGTGCCGCGGAACTCGAACGACTGACCGGATCGATAGTCGTGGAGTTGGCCCTCGAGAACCATCGCGCCCTCCTGGTTCAGGCCGCCCACGATATCGATGCTGTAGTTGCTCGCGATCCAGACCTGGCGCCAATTCTCGGCGAGGCTGTCGTAGTAGTTCATGGACATGCCCGTCCCACCGGAACTCGATGTCCAGTGCTCCACCAGCACACAGCCGTTTTCCCGTGACTCGATTCGGTTCCGGCCCGCCAGATTGCCGTTGGCGTTGTTGTAGACGTCCCATTCCCCGACCCAGAAGTCGAACTGGCGAAATGCGGGCTCGTCCATGCAGACCTTGGGAGGGGTCTGGCCTGCAACACTGGTGGACGTGGCCAGCGCTGCCACCAAGGCGGCACATCCAACTCGCATGAGCAGTTTGACCGGCATCATGGATTCCTCCCGTACCACGTTTCTCGAGTGATGAGACAGCGGACTCTCAGAAAATACGTGAGAGAGCCGCATCCCATTACCGCCTACCTGGGCCTCTCCCGAAGCGTCGGCGCCGGGGCCGGGCGCTGCTTGCACCACTCTCGTCCCTGGAGCTCTGGGGTCCGTTCGCGAAACCCCTGCCCCGATTCTCGATCTGCTTGGCGCGGCTGGCCTCGGGACTCCGTCCACGAGGCGGATCGGCGCCGACCTCGTAGGAGAAGCCCTGTAGGCGAACCCGGGGAAGCTTCGATCCCACGAGCCGCTCGATGCGCTCGAGGTTTGCTTCTTCCTCCGGAGCAACCAGTGTGAAGGCCTCTCCCGTGGCGTCGGCGCGGGCGGTACGTCCCACCCGGTGGATGTAGTCCTCGGGCACGGTGGGAACGTTGAAATTCACCACGTGCCCCAGAGCCTCCACGTCGATTCCCCGGGCGGCGACGTCCGTGGCGACCAAGACCTGGAACTTCCCCTCCTTGAAGCCGGCCAGAGCCTTGGTGCGCTGGTTCTGGGATCGGTTTCCGTGGATGCGCTCAGCGGAAATGCCGTTCCGGTTCAGGAGCCTGGCCAGCTGGTCCGCCCGGTGCTTGGTGCGGGTGAACACCAGCGCCTCCTTGAGGTCACCCCTCTTCAGGAGCTCCACCAGCAGCGCTCGTTTCCGACCCTCCGGCACGGGGTACACGCTCTGGACCACGCCCTCGGCCGGCGCGGCGCGGCGCTGCAGCGCGATTCTGGCCGGCGTGCGAAGGATCTCCCGGGTCAGTGCCTCGATGGAGGGAGGCATGGTGGCGCTGAAGAAAAAAGTCTGCCGCGGCTTCGGGATGTGCCTGAGCACGCGCCGGATGTCGGGCAGGAATCCCATGTCCAGCATGCGGTCGGCTTCATCGAGTACCAAGTACTCGAGCCCCGACAGAGAGGCGTATTCGTACTGGAAGTGGTCCAGCAGCCGCCCCGGAGTGGCGACGATGAGATCGACACCTTTCCGGAAAGCCGCCTCCTGAGGACGCATGCCAACACCGCCGTGCACGGCAGCGGCCCTGAGCCGGGTGTGGCGGGCCAGCTGATTGAAGTTTTCCAGAATCTGGAGTGCCAGCTCCCGGGTGGGGGCCATGACCAGCGCCCGGGTCGTGCCCCGGGGCCGTTCCAGCATATGGTGCAGGATGGGCAGGAGAAAGGCCGCGGTCTTACCACTTCCCGTGGCCGCAGAGGCCAAGAGGTCCCGGCCTTCGAGTGCGAGAGGGATGGCCTGCGACTGGATGGGCGTCGGGCGTACAAAGCTTAAGTCCGCGACACTCTTGACGAGGGTCGGGTGCAGTTTTAGAGCAGCAAAAGGCAATGGATTTTCCGGTGCAAAGGCGCACAGCAGGCCGGCCGGAACATCCGGCTCGATAAGCTGGCGCAGAGTTTGTAGCGAGTGTTGGCCCCCGGAACCGAGGGCTCAAGGTTGGAATCCCGCAGTGCGAAGGTAATAGAAGAGCGGGACCCGCGTCAGGGGGTGGCCACCGGAGCGGCCTCAATCACCGGTCGAGGGCCCCCCGTACAGCGTTGAACACGGGCCTATACGCATAGCCTTTCACGAGCCAGGACACCGCGAAGGCCGACAGCGCCAACGTCTCTGGCCAGAAGATTGCCGCACCGGTGAAGACCGAACTGCCTGCCCACAAAACGCTGCCCACCATCACGACTCCGCATATGAGGAAGATGCGGTTTCGCCACCACTTGTCGTATGGCAGCTTCTCCCCCTTGGGGATCTTGGTCTTCCGAAACAGCCAGAGCGAGAAGACGATGAAGACGAGGAACAGCGAAATCGCCGAGACATAGTGGATAATCCCCGTCGTCGAGCTCCACCAGTATGCTGCCGATACATCACCAGGAGGACTGGTCGGGAACAGCGCCACGCCAAGGGCGCAGAGACCGCCGGCCGCCCCCGCCACCCGGTCGGATCGGTCGTTCTTGTACCCGCGGTAGGTGAACAGGAACAGCGCCAGCGCGAAGATCACCCCGACGAAGACCGCCCCGGCCCCGGTGTAGTAGTAGGCGCTGACTGAGTACAGCGTCTCCCAGCGAGGCAGTCCGGGCGTGGGCCTCAGGCCCGCGAGGCCGAAGAGGATGACGGGCAACAAGAGCCCTAGGTAACCGATCAACTGTCGATGGGCCTGTTGCGAAAGGTCGCTCGGCTCGCTATGAGCAGGTTGGGGCCCGGTTCCGCCAACTGGATCGGCCGATGGATGCGATGGTGTCACGTTACCTCGGCCGCAGACTGCGTCGAAGCCTCTGCCGAGTTCTTCGAGAGAAGCGAGAGGCCTGTGAAGGGGGCGAAGAAGAGCCCTAGGAAGAACCAGAGCAGCGGACTACGCCCTGTCTCCTGTGCCCAGTACGCGCTGAAGATGGCAAACAGGTAAAAGACCAATATTATTGGTGCATAGTCGCCATCCATCGAGACCTCCTTGAGGAAGGGTGTAGCCGGAGGCGGCGTCCCGAAAAGGCTCTGCCCCGATTGCGGCAACCTACCTGCCTGCATCAAATCCACCAAGGGCTTGTCTGCGCGGCCGCCCGCTCTTCCCTCCGGATAGCTACCAGCGGATCATCCTGGACGCCTTCCGGGCAGGCACCGCGATCACGGCGGTCGAACCTAGCGGCCTCCGGTCCCCGGCGGTCGCAACTCGTTCCAGCGCTCGATGAATCCGACGGCCGCATTGACCATTGATTCGGTCGCGGCCCGGCCTCGCTCCGCTGTCGATTCCCTCGGGTCGCGCACCCCCCATACGCCGGTGCTCGACATCTCGGCAGCCGACGTCCCTTTGCCGGTCGCCTCGTCCTTCAGGCCCTCCGCGAGAAAGACCACCAGCGCCGTGGGATCGCCGGCCAGCACATCGGGCAGCATGGCCTCCAGATGCGGCGGTAGGGTGAGCTCGGCCGGGACCGCGGCCTCAAGCTGGACGAGCTCCGGGATCAGGTACATCGAGTTCGACGTCTCGGACGTTCCACCGTGTCGATCGAAAACGGGCGGGTGCGCG
>JADFRS010000207.1 GCA_022561145.1 Gemmatimonadota bacterium | reverse complement strand
CAACCGCTGGTCATGGTGCTCCAGTGTGTACTGTTCGTGCCGTTCTTCTACAGGGCCAAGCTCTACACCGCTTACGAGTATCTCGAGGACCGCTTCGACGCGAAGACGCGCTCGCTGACGGCGTTCTTATTCCTGATCTCGCGTGGCCTCGCGGCGGGGATCGTTCTGTATGCTCCCGCCATCGTGCTGTCCGTGATCATGGGATGGGACGAAACCGTGACCATCCTGATCATGGGCGTCATCACGATCCTGTACACGATCGTGGGTGGAATCACGGCTGTGATTTGGACCGACGTGATCCAGATGTTGCTGATGTTCGCCGGTATCGGGGCGGCTGTGGTGATCCTGTTCGGGACGCTGCCGCCCGAGGTCGGCGTGGGCGACGTGATCTACATCGGCGGCATCCAGGAGATGTGGAAGAGCATCGACCTGTCGTGGGACCCGACCAACCGCTACACACTGTGGACAGGCGTCATCGGCGGGTTCTTCCTGGCGCTCGCCTACTTCGGCACCGACCAGAGTCAGGTCCAGCGTTATCTCACGGCCAAGTCCCTCAGGCAGAGCCGGCTGGCACTCATCTTCAACGCGTTTGTGAAGGTCCCGATGCAGTTCGCCATCCTGTCCATCGGGGTTCTGCTGTTCGTGTTCTATCACTTCGAGCAGCCGCCGCTGATCTTCAACCCGGCCGAGGTCGCAGTGGTCGAGGCGAGTGAGCTGGGCGCTGACTACCGAGATTTGACCGCCCGGCACACTCGCCTTCACGGCGAGCGCCGTGAAGCCACGTTGGGCCTGCTCGAGGCGCGCCGGCAGGATGGGGAGCTGGCATCCTACCAAACGAGTATCCAGGACTACGACGAGCGCATGTCGGAGCTCCGGAGCGAGGCGAAGAGCCTGATCTCGGAGGTGCGAGGGGCTGTGTCGAACGACGTCAACTACGTCTTCCCGTCGTATCTCGTCAAATATGTTCCTGCGGGCCTTCTGGGACTGATGATCGCCGTCATCTTCGCGGCGGCGATGTCCTCGCTCGACTCGGAGCTCACTGCCCTGTCCAGCGCCACCGTCATCGACTTCTATCAACGGTGGTTCCGTCCGGAGGCTTCGGACGCGCACTACCTCCTGGTGTCACGCCTGAGCACCTTCTTTTGGGGCGCCATGGCCGTGGTGGTCGCTCTGTTCGCTGGCCGCCTGGGTTCGCTGATCGAGGCCGTGAACCTGGTCGGATCGTACTTCTACGGCTCGCTGCTCGGCGTCTTCCTGCTTGGTTTCTTGGTGCGGCGGGCAAACGGTACCGGAGCCTTCTTCGGTCTGATTGCGGGCATGGGCTCGGTGTGGATCGTCGCAGCGACGACGGAGATCTCGTTCTTGTACTACAACGTGGTAGGAGCGGTGGTGGTCGTAGGCGTGGGTGCGTTGCTCAGCGGGCTTTCCGGGGGGCGGCCGCCTGAGGCTGTCTAGAAAGGCCGACCCCACGTTATCCGCTCAGTCTCCGAACGAAATCCCCAAGCTGCGGGCGGTACGGACCACGTCGCCGTCAAGGGGTACTTGCCTGATCTCCGCCACCGCCTCGGCCAGTGGTACGGCAAGTACGTTCGGCGGATCCAGAGCCACCATGCACCCGAAATGGCCGTCCTGAACGAGGTTGATGGCCGCCGATCCGAACTGTAAGGCGAGGAGCCGGTCATAGGCGTTGGGTTGCCCGCCTCTCTGGAGATGTCGAAGCGCGAGCGATCGGGTTTCCCGGCCAGTCCGCTCGCCGATCTCGTTCGCCAACTGGTCCGCGATGCCACCGAACCGTTCCGTCTTACCTGTCGCCCTCTTCTCCGCCAGCACTGGGTCACCTCCTTCAGGGAAGGCGCCCTCAGCAGCAACCACGATGGCGAACCCGACGTCTCCCTCATACCGGTCGTCGATCCTTTCGCACACGCTGTCGAGCCGGTAGGGGATCTCGGGAATCAGGATCACGTCCGCCGTGCCCGCGAGGCCCGCGTACAGCGCAATCCAGCCGGTGCCCCGGCCCATGACTTCTACGATCATCACACGGCTGTGGGCTTCCGCTGTGGAGTGGAGTTTGCTGATCGCGTCCGTCGCGGTCTCGACGGCCGTATGGAAGCCGAACGTTACTTGCGTTGCGGCAAGGTCGTTGTCGATGGTCTTGGGCACGCCGACCACCGGCAGGCCCTTCTCCGAAAGCTTGGACGCGATCCTGAGTGATCCGTCACCGCCGATGGCGATCAGGGCGTCGAGGCCACGCCGCTTGAACTCGCTGACCACCTCCTCGGACCTGTCGACCAACCGGATGCTCCCGTCCGGGCCCTCGACCGGCCACTGGAGGGGATTGCCGCGATTGGTGGTGCCGAGGATCGTTCCACCTGTGTGGGTGATGCCTCGCACCGACCCCCGCGTGAGGGGCACCAGCCCATCTTCCTCGAAGAGGCCCTGATAACCCCGGCGAATGCCGACCACCTCCCAACCCAAGTTCAATGCCGATAGCGACGCTGCCCTGATGACGGCGTTGAGCCCGGGGGCATCGCCGCCGCCCGTATTGATGGCAATCCTCAAGAGTCGGCTCGGTTCGGTTGGGGGCCCGAAATCGGGCTTACCTGAACCGGATGGTGGCCCCTGTCTCTATGCCCCAGAGCCCTTTTCTCGCTCCCCCTTCGGCCGTGAGTTGGCCAAAGAGCCCCCGGATCCGCGGGAAGAAATCGAAGGCGGTGAACAGCCGGAGAGGGAGATCCACCCCACCCCGGAGAATCCAGCCGGACCCGGCGTCAAACCCATCGTCGTTCCGGTCCTGAATCCGCAGGTCGATCATGGGGTGGATGTAGACCGTGGAACCGACGGGCACGGCCCCCCCGATGCCGGCCATGAACAGGTTCTGCGATCCTGTACTGAGGATCGAATCGCCCAGGACGGTCCCGGTGTCGTCGATGAGTTGGAGGCTCAGATCGCCATCGGTCCGCCAGAGGTTCGCCACGAAAACGCTCCAGGTGGAGCTACCGGCACGGAACGCGTACGATGCGTCGACCCGGAGCCGGTTTCCCGCCTGAAAGAGGTTGCGTCCGTCCAATTGATCCGACTGGAAGGTCTGGACGGTGACGCCTCCCGTGAACTTGCCGGTCTCTCCCACATTCCTGTCGAGAGCGAACCGAAGCCTGCTCTCGTTGCCGGGCGAGTAGGAGAAGGCCGTGTCCGCGCTCGGTTCGAATTCGTCTGCCAAGCGATAGCTGGCGCCGATGCCCACACCCCAACTGCCGATGCTGTATACAGTCGCCACGCCGGTCGTGATGGCGAATCCTGTGCCCCAGGTGGCTTCGTTGAAGCCAAGAATGTCGGAAGAGAGCACGGAAGCCACCACGGCCTCTTCCGAGTTGTGCGTGGCGTTTCCCGTGGGAAGTGCCGCGCCCACCGTGAGCACGGCCCAGGGGCTCGCCTGGAAGCTCAGGCGCACGCGTGTGTCGACCGCACCGTTCAGCACGAAGGTCTGGTTCTCACGTTCGACCCGGCCTTCGGCCCACGCCGCGTAAAGGTCGGCTGAGAACTTCTCGCTCACGGAAAACCGATAGGCGATCGGAATAAGGAGGAGGTTGGCTACGTCGACTCCCAAAGCTTCGTCGAATGACAGCCCCTGGAAGTTCACGCTGACGCCCAGGCTCTGCTGGGCCTGCTGAGCCCCCAGAGATCCCACGGTCAGAATAGCCGCAGCTAACGCCAAGACTCCGTACTCTCTGGCCCGGGCGATCATTGCAGGCCCCCTCCCTTCGGCGGGCGCGGGATAAATATCCGTAACACGGCTGTGGAGGTGGTGGCCATTGTGGTGCCTTCGCTGCCGGCCGCTTCCTGGATCGGGTCACGATCGTCGGTTTGTTTTTGGCCGGAGGCACCCGTGGTACCCTGGTCCAAGACGCCAACGGCAGGACTCGGATTGACGTCGTTGGCCGTCTTCGTCAGGAGGCTCTGGTTGGAGGCGAGGAGATCGTTGGCGCCGGGCACACCGGTGAGTCCGCCGCCCAACTCGGCTGCACCCGTGTTCTCCACCTGACCGGCGGTCGTGGTGCTCGCCGAAGCCAAGCTCTCGGCTTCGGCCTCTGCTTCGACGGCGGGAGCATAACCGGGATCCAGGGCTGCCGCCTGTTGGAAGAAGTTCTGGGCATCCTGGTAGTCGCCACGGTCCATCGCCATCAAACCTCGGCCGTAGGCGAGGAAGGCGAGCAGGTTTTCGGCGCGGTTGGCGTTGATCGCCTCTCGCTCAGCAGGCGTCAACTCGGCGCCGAGCACATCGAGTACCTGGAAGACCACATCCTTCTCCATATCGAAGAGGGCCTCCAACAGATCCTCACTCTGAACGGACCCCGCCGATTGGGCCCGCACGGTGTTGAGCACATCGGCGTCCATCCGGAGCGCGTCGGTCCCGAGCGTCGTCAGCGCTCCCTGCACTACGTGCTCGGCTCGCAACATCCGCCCTGCTCGCGCGCCAGTGACGGCGGAGGTATAGCCCGTCTCGGTGAGCGCCATCTCGTCGAGCAGAGACTGAATCTGCGTCCGCTCGAGCACCGTGAGCGCATTCGAAAGCGACAGGTCGGTGATCATCATGTCCGCCATCGCCACCCGAAGTGGCAGCAGATCCTGGTTGTCCGAGATCAGGCGGAACGGGAAGACCGCCACCGTGCGGGGCCGCGGCGCCGCCGTGGTCAGCTGAGCCTCCTGGGCCAGGGCTGTCCGAGCTGCGGTTTGCAACTCACGCCGAACCATGAGAAGTAGCCTCTCACGAAGTTCGTTCTTGAGGGGATCCCACTTCCCGACGTCGAGGTATCTGGAGTAAGCTTCCCGGGCGCCTCCCCAGTCCTCCAGCGCCTCGTTCGCGAGACCCAAGTAGAAAAAGGCCGCGCCCGTCTCGCCTCCATCGTCTACGACGGTGCCCAGCGCCGTGCGAGCATCGTTGAAGCGCTCGGCCTTATAGAGAGCGATGCCGAACTGAGTCCGCAGGTCGAGGTCGTCGGGACTGGCCGCCGCGGCCTGTTGGAGCCGCGGTACGTCGGCCGCCGTGACATCCGCCATGCCGGTGGCACAACCAGAGACGTGAACTGCTAAGATGAAGAGGAAAACGGTCCTGAGACTGAGACACTGCGCCATGCTCATCGGAAGCTTCCTCGGGGGAGGGAAACTATTAAACCGGGCGAGCGCCGGAAGAAAGGGCTCGCACTCGCGTTCAAGAGGTTCTAAATTTAGCGAGCGGGATTTCTGTGGGCAAAGGGTTTCTGAACCCATGGTTGCCGCTAGACATGCTGGAAGTGCGAGGAGGTCATGGTGTGAGCCTTTCTTCGCGGAGATTCTTGTTGCGGATTTGGCCCCGGATCGGGTCTCTGGTCGCCGTTTTGGTGCTGCTCCTGGCAGCACCGTATGTTTCTGCACAGGCGGCTGACGACGACATCCCGACCGTAGCGGTGTTGGATTTCACCGGGCTCATGATGGGCCAGGGCGTGAATTCGGCGCCCCTGGGGAAGGCTGTGTCCAGTATGCTCATCACCGAACTGACGGACTGGCCGGGCATCAGGGTAATCGAGCGTTATAGGCTGCAGGACCTTCTCACCGAGCAAAAACTGGTTCTGTCGGGACGCGTGGACGAGAGCACCGCCGTCGAGATCGGAAAGATTCTCGGCGCGCAGTATGTCATCCACGGGCAGGTGACGAGCATCTTCGACCGGCTCCGCATGGATATGCGGGCCGTCGATGTCGAAACGTCCGAGGTCATCGAAGCTCAGAAGATGACAGACAAGACCAGTGAGTTGCTGTCGGTCGTGGTGCGCATGGCTCGTTCGTTCGCTGCCAGCCTCGACTTGAAGACCCCGTCCTCACGAGCTCGGGAGGAGGCGATCCCGACCAGGGCCACGATCGAGTACTCCAGGGGCCTCGAGTTCGAGGACCGGGGTGACACCGAGAAGGCGTTGGAGCACTACCGGAACGCGCTCGAAATCCACCCGAATCACCGGTCTGCTCAGGACGCGGTCGCA
>JADFRS010000050.1 GCA_022561145.1 Gemmatimonadota bacterium | reverse complement strand
GGAGTGCCGTCGCGGTCAGCGCCGGTGAACGAGCGGCCTTCCTTGATCGGGATTCCCATCGTGCGGAAATACGGACCGATCACGGCGCTCCTGTCCGTGTTGGACTCCAGGTCCTCTCCCTGGGGTCCGGCCCCCTCCACGACCAGGGTGCCCGACGAGCGCGACCCTCCGAGCGGAAGCTCCGTGATCCCCGCCGAGCTCGCCACGCCGGGCAGCGCCGCCAGGCGGCGGTCCAGATCCTCGATGAACGGTCCTACGTCGTCGTCCCTCTCGGCGTATCGGGATTCGGGTAGGTGGAGGGTCAGCCGGACCACGCCCTCCGGCCGAAACCCGGTGTCGACGGTGACCAGGCGATGGAAGCTGTTGAGCAGCAGCCCCGCTCCGGTCAACAGCACGAAGGCTAGCGCCACCTCTGCCACCACCAGCCCCGCTCGGGTTCGGGCGCCTCGCCTCCCGTCCGCCATTCCGCGGCCGGAGGCGCTGAGCATCTCCGCGGGTTGCGTGTGGGCGGCGGTCAGCGCCGGTAGGATACCCACCAACAGGGCGGTGAGCACGGTGACTCCCAGGGAGAACGCCAGTACCGCCGAGTCGATGCCGATCTCCGATCGCCGGGGCACCCCCGGGGGCAAGAGAGCGGTGAGCGTGGGGAGGACGACGATTGCCAGGAGAAAACCGGCACCGCCGCCAGCAGTGCGCTTTCGACCAGGAGACTTCGGATCAACCTGCGAGCGCCGGCACCGAGCGCCGCCTTCACCGCGAGCTCCTTGCGCCGTGTCAGGCCCGCCACGAAGAGCAGGTTCGCGACGTTGGCGCAGGCGATCAAGAGGACCAGTCCCACGGAGCCCAAGAGGAGGAGCAGCATGGGGCGGACCGCGCCAACGACCTCCGCAACGCGGCTCGTCATGCGGAACCCGAAGCTCCCTTGTTCGTCGGGGTAGGCTTCCTGAATCCGTGCGGTGACGGCCTGCATCTCCCGCTCGGCGGTCTCCATGGTCACGCCGGGCTTCAGGCGGGCCACGCCCGACATGGACTGGTTGCTACGACTCCGCTGCTTCTGCTCGTCGGTCAGGTTCGTCCAGACCCGGTCGCCCTCCGTGGGGAAGTAAAACTCCCGCGGCATGACTCCCACGATCGAGTAGGGTGCTTCGTCGAGGATCACGGTGCGTCCCACGACGCCTGCGTCTCCGGCAAAGCGGCTCTGCCAGTACTCGTAGCTCAGGACCGCGACGAGCCCGCTACCGACCTCGTCCTCTTCGGGTAGGAGGGCGCGGCCCAGCAGGGGCTCGACCCCCAGGGCCCGAAAGAGCCCCGAAGTGACCCGCTGGCCCGGGATACGCTCCGGCCGATCGCCGCCGGTCGCCACGAACCGCGCTCCCATGTAGCCCCCCACGTCCTCGAACACCGGGCTCATCCGCTCCCAGTCCCGGCGCACCGGCACCGAGAGCGGAAAGCGCATCGCGAAGCTTCGCAGCACGGCGGACGGCGATTCCAACCAGTCCTCGTTCGTCTGCCAGAGTTGGACGAGCTCGTCGGGCTCGGGATACGGCAGCGGGCGAAGCAGCACGCCGTTGACCACACTGAAAATCGCGGTGCTCACGCCCACGGCGAGCGCCAGCGTGGTCACGACGACCGCGGAGACCATGGGCCGCCGCCTCAGCCCACGGGAGGCGTGTCTCAGGTCGCTCGCCCACATCGCCATCATCCCATCCCCCTTTGCCTTGAACGATCCCCCGTCGCGACCCCGTCGTGCGCTCGATTCCCGATGCAGGGTCACGTAGCGGATGCGGAGCGCTTGCTTCCAGAACCATGTGGTGGCCCGCGCCCGCCCCAGGCGTGGGATAGCCTACAGCCTGTAGCGTTCTTCGAGGTCGCCCATGATCGCGTCCCTGAGGTCGGGAGGGAGCAGCACCCGCAATAGCCAGCGGGCTGCCCGCGGTGGCCTCACTCGTCACTCGCCACGGAGGGCCACGCTTTCGGGACTGACGCGCGACTCGAGACCCTCCCACATGCTGAGCAGGCGTGAGCGCGCGTCGTGCAGAGCCGCCAGGCCGGCGGGCTCCACCTTGAAGTAGCGGCGCGCCTTGCCGCCGCGTACCTCGGTGGGTTCACCCATCCACGACGATACGAGGCCCTTGCCTTCCAGCCGGGTCAGCGTGATGTAGATAGCGCTGATGGATGCGGAGCGTGCCACGCGGCCGTCCAGCTCCTCTTGGATACGAGCGCCATAGGCGTCGTCGCCGAGGCGCATGACCGCCAGGAGGGCCAACTGCTCGAACTCTCCGAGGTTGTCCCGCTTGGACATGGACTCGCTCCGTCTCTCTCAGAACAGGTCGACTGGATCACCGGCTTCGTGGCGCAGCAAGATAAATGTTAACAATATGAATTATATATATCAAGAACGTGAGCCCTCCTGGGGGTTCTGTCGGTCCACGGGGCCTCTACCTGGCCTGGGGATGTCGTCGGTGACCTCTCGCGCCTCGAACCTGCTCGACTACCGCGTGATGAGTCAGTCGTTCGAAGAGATGACCGGCTACATGGCCTTCTTCGGATACGAGAGCTACATCCTGATCGGCGATGGACAGCCCGAGCGGCTCGTGGGGGTCGGCGTTGCTCGGAACTTCCTCGAGGTACTCGGCGTGCAGCCGCTTCTGGGTCGCAACTTCGTCGAGGAGGAGAGCGTCTGGGACGGCCGCCCCGCCGCGATCCTGACCCACGGCATGGCCCTCGGCGAGTCGGCGGCCGCCGTGCGCATGCGCGTCGTCTCGAGGACGATGACGCTGGCCGGCACGGGTGTCGTGATAGGTGCGGTGGCGTCGTTCATCGTGGCGTGCCTCATGCGGTCGATGCTGTTCGGAGTCGAGGCGACGGATGCGATGACTTTCGAGGGGATGGCCTTCGTTCTGATGCTGGTGTCGGGGCTGGCGGGTTACCTGCCGGCACGGCGGGCCTCACGTACGAACCCCATCGACGCGCTGAGGGTGACCTAGCTGCGGCTGAGGGAGCCTCCCTTTGAGCGAGCGATATTCAGAAGGACTCGCCTCCGGTGGCCGTCCGGCCCACGCAAAGGCCCCAGAAACCCACAAGGGCTCCTGGGGCCGGCACAGCTCCCGCGGCAGGACTCGAACCTGCGACATGGTGGTTAACAGCCACCCGCTCTACCAGCTGAGCTACGCGGGAATTCGCCATACAGTATGGGCACGAATGGGCAGAATGTTACCCGAGACGGCGATCGGTGTCAAGCAGCCAATCTCGTTGTATAACACGGGTTTGCGGAGTTTTAGGAGGCCTCGGAAGGACCGCTCGAGGCGATCGTGAGCTCGGTCTGCTGCCGATCCACCAGGGGTACCTCATGGCACCTTCGGCAACGGGCTTCGTAGCTCTCCGAGCCCCCCACCTGAATCGTCGGCCCCTCGGCCGGTGCGGGCTTTCCGTCGATGAGGCGTTGGTTGCGAGAAGCCAAATCGCCGCACACCACGCAGATGGCGTGCAGTTTGTCGATGCGCTCCGCGATGGCCAACAGTTTCGACATCGGCCCGAACGGCTCACCGCGAAAATCCATGTCCGTGCCAGCCACGATCACGCGAACGCCTCGGTCCGCCAGCGCGTTGACCACGCTTACGATGCCATCGTCGAGGAATTGTGCCTCATCGATCGCCACGACCTGGGATTCGGGCCTGATCTGTTCAGCGATCTGGACGGAGGACGAAACAGGTAGGGCATCGATTTCGTGTCCGTCGTGGGATGAGACCTGGAACACGCCGCCATACCGGTCGTCCAGGTGGGACTTGAACACCTGCACGCTCTTCTTGGCGATGAGGGCTCGCCGCACGCGTCGGAGCAATTCCTCGGACTTGCCGCTGAACATCACGCCCGAGACCACCTCGATCCAGCCGTCTTGTGCGCCGTGATACATGACTGGTGATCACTTGGCGACGAGCACGACCAGGCTTGCCATGGAGACCAAGATCGCCAACAGGCTCCCATAGAACTGGATGTCGTCCCTGAGTTTGGACTGGGCCTGTGGGGGCACATGGATCCAGTCGCCGGATTGGATCTTGATCGCCTGAGTCTCTTGGGTGATATGGTCCGGCCGAAGATCGAGGATTCTCAGCTCACCGCTCCTTCTGACGAGCCTCACCTGGCTGGCGTCGGCAGCGCCGGCGCCGTTCCGAGATCGATCTCCCCACTCGAACCACCCGCTTCCGCGAGGGCATCGAGCACGCTCAGGGTCGGATCCACGTAAAAGCTTCCCGGCTGCCGGACCATGCCTGTGATGTTGATGCGCAGTTGCACTACCACCTGCAACACGGGCTCGGCAAAGAGCACGCTATACCGATCTACGAGCAGCGCGCGGATCGCCTCTGCGTCCTTGCCCAAGACGGCGATCGTCCCAAGGAACGGAAGAAAGATCTCACCGTTTCGGTCTACCTTGCGCTCTCCCGCAATCTCGAGCGAGCGAACTCCGGCGGCGGTGAAGAAATCCAGAGTAACCTTGTCGCCGGGCTGGACGCCGTAGGTGGCGTCCTGCGCGGCGAGGGATGGAGAGAGGGCGATGAGAAGCGGCAAGACGCACGGCAACGCGGCCCAAGTCATGCGACGCATAGGCTCTTTGCACCGGTGATCGTAAGTGGCAGAGGTCGCTCTTCTCAGTATGCCTGCAAGTCTAGGAGCCGCGTGGAGGCCTGTCCAGCGTCGTGGTGTTTGCTCGCCGTGGGGGTCTGGAAGACACGGGTAACCTACCTCTGATTTCCTGCTAACAAAGGCTCGACAGAAAAGCGGAGTGGAACCCGCTCTTCAGCGTCCGATAATCCTTGCTGCGCATGATTTTCTTGACATTTCCACAGGAATTGCCCATAAGTGGAAGGCACTCGTAAACATTTGATCAGCCCCCTCGTTACGATGATGGAGGAACTAATACTCGGATGGGGGACGGGCGACTCCCGGGGAGGCGAGCGAAATTCGCCGACCGTGACCCAGCGACCTTGACTCGACTTCGGGGTTGTTTGGCGACGAGACGGAGGGTCCGATGGCTGGTCTTTTTATTGCCCGGTCGCAACGGGTGACGAGGCCGGACCAGGATCCAAAGCTCTCGGACGGGGGCTGGACGATAGAACGGGCAGAGGAGCTACTCAACTCTCTGGTCGGTGTGGTTTCCGCACGGGTCGTAGCGCGGCCGGGCGGATCGGTGGAAGAAATCCACCTCCTCACGACCAGAGACCTGACCCCCAAGCAAACCGTGCGCAACGTCGAATCGGCGTTGCTGGCGCGTTTCGACCTCGAGGTCGATCACCGAGTGATTTCGGTGGCGCAGGCAGAGGCGGGAACTGAAACCGTCGAGGCAGAGGTGGCGCGCAAACCCGAGGCATCGGGCCCGGAGAAGAGACTTCTCTTCGTCGGGCACCAAGTGCTTACGGAGCGGGCTCACCGCGCCCGGGTTGCGGTGACGGTGGAGTGGCAGGGCAAGCGGTACACGGGTGAGGCGTCTGGGCCCGACCTTCCCCGGGCCCGGCTCGAGACGAACGCGGCGGCGACATTGGCCGCGATCGAGAACGGACTAGCGATCTTCGCGGAAGAGGATGGCGCGACGCTGTCTTTGGATGGAGTGAAAATGGTAGAAGCGTTCGACCAGACGTTCGTACTTGTGGCGGTCCATGCCATGCATGGCCGACAGGTGACGGCACTCGCGGGTGCCGCAGCCGTGGACGACAGCCCCGATCGAGCCGTCATCCTCGGCACTCTGCAAGCAACGGATCGTTGGATTCGTGGTCGAGCTTAGATTTTTTTTTCTCTATGAACCTTTTGGTTCGAGAAAGGAGGGGTCCCCTCGACTCGCCCTGAGCGGAGCTTCGAGCGGATGAGCGGAGCGCAGCGGCTTCTCTAGCGGAAAAGAAGCCGACACCATCCTGAAGGGAGGTGACGCGTGTGCTTTTTGGCTCTTTGTTCGACTTTTTTGGGGCACTCCTGGCGGTTTTATCCAGGGGAACTGTTGGCATAAACTAAGATGCGTGCTGGCGAGTCGAGGGGAACACTCTACGGCGAATGCGAACTCGCGCGTTTAGCAAACTGGCCTGGTTTCTAGCGGTCGTCGCGGCTGCGATGTTGCCGTTGTTGGACTGGTCGTTTCTGTTCACGCTCTCAACTGAGTCGTGGATAGGACTCTCGGCCATGGTCATTCTCGGGTTAGTGTCCGAGCAAATGGCGCTCGGAGTTAACATTGGAAAGGCCAGTAGCAGTTCTTCGATAACCTTCCTCCTGGTCTTTGGCTCAGTGCTGCTCTTCGGTCCTGAGGCGACGGCTCTGTTCACTTCCGCCAGTTGGTTCATCACTCAGTTCATTCTTGGACGGAAACCGCTTTCCAAAGCGGTGTTCAACGTTGCACAAATTTCCGTGGCGGCCATCCTCGCCGGATGGGTGTTTGTCGTATTTGGTGGTGAGTCGAGTGTAGATCGGTTTGTTTTCTCGCTTGTCCCGTTTGTGGCCTTTGCAACCACTTTCACGGTGACAAACCTGCTCTTGGTCTCCTTCGGGATTTCTGTGCTTGAAGGCTCACCCCTTCGTGACATCATTGCACGACTAGGCGGTCCGAAAGGATCGCACATGGCCTACGACATCCTAGTGAGCCCGGTATCCCTGCTCATCACAGTTCTTTATGTCGAGTTTGCGGTTTGGGGTTTGGTTGGGGTCGCCCTAACGCTGTTCTTTATACGCCGTTCATACTTGACCAACTACCAACTGCAGCAAGCTCTCAACAACCTTCTCAAGGTGCTGGTGAAAGCTATCGAAACGCGGGATCCGTACACCTCTGGCCATTCGCAACGCGTGGCATGGCTTGCGAAATGTATTGCCGAGGAAATGGGCTTGTTGGCCAAGAAGGTCGAGGAGATCGAAACCGCTGCGCTGCTACACGACATCGGCAAGATCGAGGAGATCTACACTGATATTCTCCGCAAGCCATCAGGTTTGTCTCCAGAAGAACGCACCATCATCGAATCACACGTGATCACAGGCGCGGAACTGCTTCGTTCACATACGGCGTTCCCGTCCGAGATAATCGACGCCGTCAAGTACCATCATGAACGTATCGACGGTCGTGGCTACCCGGATGGCTTGAGGGGGCATCAAATTCCAATAGGGGCTCGGATAATCAAGGTTTGTGACGCAATTGACGCGATGCTGGCAGACCGCCCGTACCGAAAGGCGCTCGCTCTTCCCGAGGTCAGGGAACAACTGCTCCAATATTCCGGCACGCAGTTCGATAAGGAGGTCATACGAGCGGTGGTGGAGCGAAACTTCCTCGAGGATCACGCAGCCGAATTGGCCCACCATGCTGAGGAGCCTCGGTCGTCGATCGTGGAAGGAATTCCACCGGTGGCAAACATCGATCAACCTGAGCTCCAGGTAGCGAAGTCTTTGAGTGCGAGTTCGTGAAGAAGGCTCACTGAAGCCGCTCAATCATTCTGTTCAACTCCTCGACTCTTTTCTTAAGGTTGAGGGCCCTGGCGATCTCCAGAACCTCCAAGGCGCGAGACCGAGCCTGGCTTGGATCGATCTTTGCCATCCGTGGGATTTCCTCAAGGTGAAGCCGAATCGAGTGTGTCACCCATCTATCCCTTACCGCAACTGCGGTCGATGAGATGAGCTCGAGGGCCTGTTTTCGCTGGCCTCTCCGTTCCATTTGCCGCGCCAAGAAGACAACCGTCAAGGTTGGATCTATCACCCAATCGCTCGGGACCGGAGGGAGGCGGCTTTCTCGCGTATCCGCCTCTTTGAGATCTCCCCGCCGCAGGGCGGCGAGGCCCGGTCCCGCTTGCCTGATCCACGCGTGTCGCTGATTTGGACTCTGCGCGAGGAGTTCATCGGCTCTTTCGAAGTAGGCCACAGCCTCATCTGTTTCGTTCTCCAGTAGAGACAGTTCCCCGAGGTTGAGGTTCAGCATGATCCCAGTGCGAATGCGGTCCAATCCGCTAAGCAATTGCTGGGCGTGAAGAAATCTGGACCGAGCCCTGGTCAACTCACCGATGTCGAGAGACCAAACGCCCAGATTGATCTGAAGAAGGCATTTTAGGTGAAGATCGCCACTCCTCTCCGCAAGACCCTCGGCCCTTGTGACAGCCTCAAGTCCTTCAGGGGTCTCAAGCAGTCCATGGGCCACAAGGGCGGTAATCAACCTCACTCGGCATCCGAATAAGAGATCGACGAAGCCCTCTGCCTCAGCGAGCTCTACTGCCTCTCTCGCCGACCGCAGTCCCAAGTGTGGGTCTCCGTGAAGGACGTGGTAAGCCTCGGTACATTTTGCCTCGCACCGTGCTCGTGCGGATCCACGTCTGCCTACGCGCCCGGCCTCGCCCAGCACATCCCGTATGCGGTCAGGGTCCCCCATTCTCTCCAGCACGAGCACGGCCACATCGAGAGCAAGAGCTAACACCTCCCAGTATTGGTTGGCCTGCGCGTCATCCCGACAGTGATCCAGTTCGAGCAAGAGATCACGGGGCTCCAAACTCGAGTCCAGCGCCAAGGTGTGAATCCTCTCCACCTCCGCCTTCAACGCGTTCTCCAACTCTCCTGCCTCCCGATAACGCTTTGCGGCCAACTCCAGCAGGGGCGCTGCCTCGGTCCTGCTTCGATGCAGGTAATGGAGGTGAGCCAATCTTCCCAGAATATCGTGGTCCCGGGGATCATTCTCCGCGTTCCGTCGGGCAATGGTGAGGTAGTTGATGGCTTCCGAGATCGCGCCTGAGTCCTCCGCACGCCGGGCGGCGGCCAGGGAGAACTTGAGGGCCTGCTCCTGATCTCCGGCACGGTCGAAGTGGATGGCGAGTTCGTCAGCTGCGTTAACGTCATCGACCAAGCGGTGCTCCGCGATGCGACTGTGGAGCATCGCCCGACGTACTGTGCTGAGTTCCGAGTAGACCGTGTATTGGATGAGATCATGGCGGAGGCGGACGCGGGTTGCCGTCGTGGTGACCAGCCGCATGCGTTCCAGGTCTTCGATCCAGTCGAGGAGGTGGCTCGCTGTTTGGTCCGTCAGTGCGGCAAGCATGCTCAGCCTTGCTTCCCTCCCAAGTACTGCGAGCGTGGCAAGCAATTCCAAAGCGGCAGGTTGAAGCGCACGAAGGCGTTCAGTGATGATCTGGCGTACCGAGACGGGGAGGTTGGGAACCTCCGGGCCACGAGGTCGCTCGAGCCGCCCTGCCAGGTGTTCTTGGGTCAGTTCGATGAGAAAGAAAGGGTTTCCGCACCCAAGGACGGCCAGGTCCTCGATTACTCCATCATCGACACCCTGTTCGGAAGTCAACTCTTGGACCAACTCGAGCGACGGGTTCCGTGGCAACTCCTCGAGGTGGGTCCTTATGGCTTCCTGTGAGCTCTCCTGGGCTTTCAAGAACCGGATCGCGGCCCTTTCGTCGCCATGGGTTGTGGAGCGGTACGACAGAATCAGCACGAGCGATCCGCTCCTCCAGCGTCTCGTCATGAACTCGAGTACTGACACCGACGTCTCGTCAGCCCACTGGAAATCGTCGATTGCCATGATCATCGGCCGTTCGGAGGTCAACTCCGAGACCACCATCTGAATGGCCTCGTAGAGGCGGCGCGGCACACTGCCCGGACGCACATACGGGGGCGGCACATCCGGTTCCCCCTCCTCGCGGAACTCGGGCAGCAGAGACAGCATGACCGCCCGCCATGGGTCGTTCAGACCTCGCACCACTTCCTTGACCCTGGGTCCTCTCAGGCAATCCAAGACCGCGTTTAGGGGAATGGCCTGCTCGAGTTCGGAGCAGTTGGCAGTGAGGACCTCGAACTCTTGGAGGCGCGCACGCTGGAGCACTTCGGAGACAAGCCGGGTTTTGCCCATACCGGCCTCTCCCGAAATCAGGTGCAGTGTCAGCCCGTGCGAGGCTCCTCCCGTGATGTGGCAGAGAATGCCCGCGAGTTCGTCGTCTCGCCCGTACATGCGAGCG
The DNA here is from genome assembly GCA_022561145.1 of Gemmatimonadota bacterium. Classification (GTDB taxonomy): domain Bacteria; phylum Gemmatimonadota; class Gemmatimonadetes; order Longimicrobiales; family Gaopeijiaceae; genus JACZXQ01. Next base: position 16,216 of record JADFRS010000050.1, on the reverse strand, counting down.
TCCTGGGTCGGCTTGCCACGTCCGATCAGGGGTCCAAACGGTTGGTCGTCAGCTGTGTGCTGGATCCTGTCCCGTAGCGCTGAGGTCTCGGGATCGACCTCTCGCCGTGAGCCCGCATTTTCGTTTGCCGAGAACGTATCGAATGCCGCGAGCGCCTCTCGCTGACGCCCCGCCATAGAAAGTGCGTGCATCAGTTGGCGGAGGGTCGCCTCGCTCTCAGGGTCGAGAGCGAGGGCGGCCTCGGTTACGCGTGCGACCCGTGGCCAATCGTTGTCTTGTTTCGCCTTCGCTGCCAACGCCAGCGCCCGTTTGGCGGTTGTTGATCTGAGCGTGAGCGGGAGGCTCGTCGCCCAACGGTCGAACTCGTGCGTGGGAGCAGGATCGACCAACGGAAGAAACGGGCGCCCCAAGATGGACGACGCCTCTATGAGGCGCTGCTTCTCCACATGCTCATGGAGCGACACCAGGTCGCAGGCCACGTCGGCACTGCACGAGGCGAGTCGATCGAGGGGAAAAGCCAGGATGACGTCGGCCCCTGCCTTCCTCTTGAGCCCGTAGATGAGCTGGCTCAGCCGGTGCCGCTGCTTCTGGCCGTCCATCTCATTCCACAGAAAGTCGATTACGCGCGACCGAGAGATCCCATCCCGGCCGTGTCCGTACACGACCGACAACAGACAAGCCTGATAGGAGGACAACCGCACCGGCTCGCCGTCCACCTCTAGGATCGGCCCCCCGAACAACCTCAACGAGATCCGTTGTCCGTTCGTTCTCAGATCGTTCATCTTCCGCTCTCGTGGTCGCGGTCAACCATGCCGGGCTAGGAATTCGCCGACATCGCGCTCTCGCTCGGGTGGAGGGGGAGCCCGGCGTCCGTCTCCACGTCGGGATAGGGATCGGTGCGACCGGGCTCTACGCCCACCGCCACCTCAGTGAGGCTCCTTGGGGAGGGCGTGAATCTATGCTGGAGTCTGCTCGAGATGCCACCCGACGCGAATTCACGAGTCAGCCAGGCCTCGACGATCCACTCCCATCCCAGGGCTCGCCTGACGTCCGTTGGGCGGAGACCTGTCAGCCTCCGCATTTGATTGCTGAATGCGAATCCGTCGGAGTAGCCGAGGTCGTAGGCGATCGTCATGAGACTCTCGTCTCCCGCTTGGAGCCTGAGAGATGCCCGGAGGAGGCGGGTGAAGTGTAGCCAGTGGGAGGGTACTGGGATGCCCCGGGTCATGAAGCGCCTTCCTAGTGCTCTTCGGGACAAGTACATCGCGCGTGACAGACCGCTGACGGTTCGGATGTGGCTGGATAGCTCGATGGTACGCCTCACCAACTGCCTCGTCTCACCGTCGATTCGAAGCCCACGCCAGAGGAGATAGTCCATCATCTCGATGCCGAGATCGGCGGGCGTTCTGCGGAGGACGGATAGCAACTCGTCCAGGTCGAGTTCCGGATGGTGCGGGAGAATACTCTGGGGCCGGCAACTCTCGACGGCTCTCAACAGAAAGTCGGCGTCGTGTAGATCCACGGCAGGAGGGAGGATCAGGATCAACGACGTGCCGGGTGCCCTCTGCCGCGCGAATTCGTGAGCGGCCTTCCAGTCTCCGACGCCCAGACGCCAGACGAGGGCCTGGCCCGCCGTCTCCGCCGTCGGCTCGACGGGTGCGTCAGGTGCCACGGGGAGGATTCGTTCGTAGGGTGGCCTCAACTGGGCCAGGGGTGTGTGGAGTTCTCGTGATACGGCCATGATTTCCTCCTAAGCCACGCTCGATGGTTCACGAGACTCAGCCTAATCATCGCATATCATCGTTCTATCATCGGGAAGGCTCAGTGCGCCTCGATGGAGCTGCTGGGATCAAGCGTTTGCTGGTTCCAGCACAGGATCTGGCTTGAAAAATCCGCGGGAGCGACCCATGGTTGTCCAGCACGCTCTTCCAACGGGAGAAATTTCGATTGCCCCCGAACCCTGTCCTACCTCCGCGATGCTCGCACGCGATCGTCGCCCTCGGTACCGCCATCCTGTTGCTCCCGGTCGCCCTGACGGCCCAGACAGTGCGGGGTCGCGTCATTGGTGCCCAGTCCCGGGCTCCGCTCGAGGGTGCGACGGTAACCCAACTGGGTGCCGTGCGGGGTGTGACCAGTGACATCTTCGGCGGGTTCGTTCTCCACCTCGACCCGGAGTTGGAGTTGGGGCTGGCGGTCGAGCTGTTCGGTTATGTGACCTTGGACTTCATGCTTCCCGATGGTTTCGAGGAGGAGCGGATTCGGGTTGAGCTTCCCCCGGACGCTCTCAGGCTGGAAGGACTGACGGTGGAGGTCGACCGGCTTGCGGTAATCGACAAGCGGCTCGCACGACGTCGCATGTCAGACGTCGTAACGGTTTTCGATCAGGCCGAGCTGGACGAGGCCGGCGCCATCACCCCGGTTCGGCTGATCAGGCGGGCGATGATGTCGCTGCACCGGTGTCGGAAGGATATTTTTCAGTACTGCGTCCAGGCTCGGAGGATGGGGGGAGGGTCGCCCGAGCGGCGGGTGAAGGTATGTATTGACGAGACGCCGGCCCTCGATGGGGTCGCCGAGCTTTTTGGATACTCCCTCGGGGAACTCTACCTGATCGAGGTCTACGGCTTTTATGGTCACGAAGTGCGCGTTTATACCACGCAGTTCATATTGCGCGCGCTGACCTCGGGAGCACAGCTCCACCATAGAGGGACGCTGTGCTGAGGCGGGGGACACGGGAATCGCGAGCGACACAACCGTGGGCGCTAAGAGGCTGTAAGCGCTACCAGCCCTCCCTGCGCCTGAGTTCGGTCACGTGCGCCACGTGGTGCGGTCCGTGCCAGGCGTAGAGTTGCAGCAACCCGTCGATGGTCCATTCTCCCCACTCGGGATGGGTGACGGGCCGTTGGAAGTCGTTTGGGCCGAGGCTCTGGAGGAAGACCACCCAGCGTCGATGCAGCGTGTCGAGGAGGTCCAACGACACCTCGAGCGGAGCTGACCTTGCATCGGCCAGCTCGGCCCAATCCGGACCGTCGTACACTCTGATCGTCGGATTCTCCTCGGTGGCTGCCCATTTGAAGCGCAGTAGCCGTTGATACTGCTGTCGGCCAGGTGGTGGACCACCTGGCGAACCGTCCAGCCGCCCTCCCGGTAGGGCGTATCGAGTTGTTCGTCGGTCAGCCCGGCCACGGCCTCTCGCATGCTGCCCGGCGCATTCGCGATCTGGTCGATGAGCTCGGATCTCTCCTCGCCCGTCGACCCTCCCTTCGGCTCGAACCGCCCGATCGGATACCTGAGATCTTCCATAGTAAGCTCCCGGCCAGCGTGCCCGTCATTGTGTAGCTCACCGGGTTGCGTACGCCCGCAACCAAAGAATGTCGATCAGCCTGACGACAGAGTCCCAGTCACATTGTAGACGGCCGGATTCCTGACCCCGCTCATGTTGGCCGGCAGGATCGAGTTCTCGGCGTCCGCCGTGAGCGTCCCCGTGATGCCAGTCGCCATGCCGTTCGCGTCGAACTGGAGCATCCCGCTGAACGTGACGAGCACGCCCGCGAACCCGGCCACGGTGCCGCGACCTTGCGCGGTGAACGACCCGTCCGAGCCGACCGTGCCGGTGAGCTCGACCCACGGGGGGGAACCGGTGATCGTGATCGCCCCATTCTCACCGAACGTCACGGTGAGGGCGCCCACGGTCGTCATCGTGATGAACGGCTCGTGACCGTTCGGGTCGGACGAGACCGTGATCCCCGTGTCGTATTGGAAGGCACAGGGGGCACCCGCCGCCCCGGCCTGCTTCCAGGGCTGTGTGAGATCCAGCGTTCCGGAAACCACGACCAGATCGTCGTCGCCGGCGGATCCGCCGGCCCCCGGACTGGCCCCATCCCCACCATTCCCGCCGCTCAGACCAGCTCCTAGGTGGGCGTCTCCATCGGATCCTTCGGGAGTTGTACCACGCAGGCCCCCGCTACCTGGCGTTCCGACCGCGGTGCCGCCGGCGCCTCCGGGACCCCCTGGCTCAGGAACGGGCAACGCGCACATCGAAGCGCCTATGCCTCCGTTGCCCAGGAACACGAAGATGTCACCTCCCGTACCCGCTTCGCCGACGAAGAGGCCACCACGGTTGTCGAAAATGTAGCTGTCTCCTCCATCGCCGCCGGTGGCGATCCCCGTTCCGCCACTCGCGCCAGGTTTGAACTCGGCGCTTCCATCGCCGCCGTTCCCCACTTTGACGTGTGCGATGCCCCCCGGTCCCCCCTCGGACCGGAGACTCGACCCTATCTTCGCCATGTTGAGGTTTATGTTCTCCGGGTTGGGGATCGAGTTCGCCTGAACGATGTCGCCGATCAGACTCACTGAGGTCGTTTCGCCTACGTTGCCGCCCCTACCTCCCACTGCGGTTGCGTTCCCCCCGACTTCCGCAGGCGCGCTCGATGTCGCGTGGGCTCCATGGAAGGGGTCCTCGACCAACGCATCCCCGCCGGGCCCGCCACGGCCATTGATGGCGTAGTTGAACTCGAGTCCATTGCCGAACGTTGTGACGGTCCCTCCGACGACGAGCCGTGGCGTGCCGGAGTGCCCGCCGTCTCCGCCCCGAGCCATCGCATTGCGCCCGCGGGCGTAGGCGTGCCCGCCGGCCCCGCCCGCAGCGACGAAGAACTTGAGGGAGTTGGTTTGTATATCTACCGGATCGTGATCGCGAAGAATGAGATTGCCGGTCACCTCGACCCGAACCATTCCTCCATCTCCCCCGTTTCCTCCGACCGCCTCCACGCCATCCGTGTCGGACGACCCGTCGCCACCGGCGCCACCACCCTGGCCATCGACCGTGCTGTTGGTGAACTCGGCGTCGCCCGAGCACCTGAGCGTCACACCCGCCCCGTCTTCACCGTCCCCTCCGGTCGGCGATCCGTTGGCGCCGTTGGCGGCGCGACCGAAGACGTAGAACTCAGTGTGCAGGAAGAAACAGGGGTCCACATGAGGATTTGCATTGAGCACTGCGCCGCTCGGCGCAGCGCCGTGCTCGGTGTTGCTGACGAGTAACTCACCCGCCGAAGCGATCGTCGCGTTGTCCGTGGTCAACGGACCGTCCGTGATGAGATTCAACTCGGGAAGCGTGATGGCTCCACCCGCGCATAGGTTTTGGATGGTGCCCGAGATCGTGAGGCTGGTCGCCGCACTCACGTCGATTCCCACGCAGTCGCCCGTAAGTGTGCCGTCGATCGTCACCGGGCCCGTGGCGTTGAGCACTAGATCGCTCGTCACCGTGATCGTCACGCCCGCTGGGATCATCACCTGAGCCACGGTCATCGTACCGCCGATGTCCTGATCGGTCGTGGGCTCGAACGGTAGAGGCACCAGGATCACGGTCACCGTGGTCGAGCCGGTCACGTTGCCGCTCGTCGCGGTGATCGTTGCCGTGCCTTCGGCCACACCCGTCACCAAGCCCGTGGCGCTCACCGATGCCACCGAGGCGTCCGACGACGTCCAGCCCACCTCTGCCCCGGCTATCGCATTGTCGTTCGCGTCGCTCACCGCCGCCGTCATCTGTTGATCTGCACCGATCGGTACCGTGGGATCCGCCGGCGTCACCACTACCGTGGCCGCTACCTGCAGAACCACCACCGCACCCGTGCCCGACAGTTCGTCGCTCGTCGCCGTGATGGTCGCGGTACCGTTCGCCACAGCAGTGGCCAGGCCCGTAGCGTCCACCGTGACCAGGGCGGCGTCCGACGTGCCCCACGTGAACGTGCCTCCGGCCACCGCGTTGCCGTTCGCGTCCACCAACGTTGCGCTGAGCTGGGACGTGGCGCCCAACGCGCTCAGGTTCACCGTGCCCGGTGTGACCGCCACGCCGGCTGGATCACCCGCTATCGCCGTTGCGGTGAACACCAGGGTTCCCAGGGTCGGGATCGTCGCCGTCACGGTCTGCTGGCCTGCAGTGGGGCCCAGGGTCCATGCGGTCGATGCGGTTCCGTCCGCTCCCGTCGTGGACGAAGTCGGGTTCACCGTGCCGCCGCCCGTGGTCACCGCCCAGGTGATCTGCACGTTGGCCAAATCGGCGCCGTTCTGGTCCGTGACGATCACCGTGATGCTCGAGGGCAGCGCCGTGCCCGCTACGGCCGTTTGCATGTCGCCGGAGGCCGAGGCACCCGAGGGCACCAGAGCGGGAGGTGGGGGCGTGCCGGAGTCGCCACCGTCACCGCCGCAGGAGCTTAGAAGAACTGTCGACAGGAACACGACTACGGCTCTCACGGCGGAACGCTCTCGCATGGATCGACTCACTGATCTGAAGGTGTGAGTGGGCGCTTCGGGTTGGAGCGCCGGCCAGCTCCACACTCACAGTTTGGGAACGCCGGGCACGCGACCGCAAGCATCGTGTGTCGTGGACCTGCCCGTGCTGGTCAGCCGTGCGTCACGGGCGTCTCCGAGGCCGACCCGATTCGCAGGAGTTGGTCGAGCGTGTGGGCGACCAGCATCACATAGTTCTCGAGCCTCACGGGGTCCGTCACCACACCGGTGGTCTGGGCGATCACATCGCGGGCACCCTCGCTGAGCTTGCGTCGCCGAGACCATGAGGGCCTCCGGACCTCGAGGCGCAACGAAGGCTGTGCCATGATCAGGCTCCGAATTTCAGAGCTGTTGAGAAGCGACCGGGCTCGTCCTGGGTTGTTGGTGCGGGTGACGTATTTTTCGTCGAACATCCGGCTGCCCACCTCTATGGTTCGCGCTCCCAGCACGATGTTGAATCTGGAGAACCAATGACGGCGAGCCACCGTGAGCTTGAAGTCGTCGGAACCGGTGAACGGCGCGCGAATGCGCGTGTAGGTGACCGACGTTTGCCCGTTGTTGACCGTAAAGGTGTCGAGCACGATGGTCCAATGGAGATGCTGGAAGACGGCTTTGTCCTTCGCCGGGTTGGCCCCTTCCACGCATTCGCCGTCCAGGGCGGCTGCGACGGCGTGCCATGCCTCGCGTCGCGTCAGTTCTGGGCTGCCGTTATCCGGACTGCCATGACGGGATTTCTTCCTGAAGAGCGCCATCCCCTATCCCTTTGCAGTCGTCTCAACTACTACGAGGTCACCCTCCAGTTTATTCCACAGCACAAAGAGCTCCAAAAAAACCCTTGACGGCATTGGGTTCTCATGCGAAATAGAATGTACGCTCTAGTTCTCCAGGTGATCGATGACCTGTGTCTGAACCCTCTGCAAGCGCGTTTGTCCAACCTCCTAAGCAGGCTCGAAGCCAGCGCACGCTCGAGCGCATCGCGAGAGCCGCCCTCGAGCTCATAGCGGAGCAGGGCGTTGAAGCCACCACCGTGGCGCAAATCGTTGCGCGTGCCGGTTCGTCGATCGGGTCGTTCTATGCCCGCTTCTCGGGCAAAGACGAGTTGATGCACTACCTCGAGGAACGGGTCTGGTCTGACGCTCGCGCCAGGTGGGACAATGCGCTGGCTAACGACACATGGAAAGATCTGTCGCTCCCGGACGTCGTGGCGGGGGTAGTGCGGCTCATCATCAATGTGGAGCAGATGGGGGGAAAGGCAAAGCAGGCATTGGCTTTCTCCTCCCACGCTGCCCATGGCGAACCCTCGCCCCACCATGTCTTCGCGGCGCACCTGGAGGCGGGAGCCAGCGCGCTCCTGCTCGACAGGAGAGATCAGATCGGACATCCCTGTCCCGAGGATGCGGTCGCGATCGGATATCGCACGATATCGGCGGCCGCTCGAGAGTTCGCCTTTGCGGACGGGCACCGGTCCTCCGATGATTACGCCACGCCGTCGAGCGGCGTGGACCCGGAAACGTTCCACGCCGAGCTCTCGTTGATGTTCCTCTCCTACCTAGGAACAGCCCCAACCCCCAAGGGCGACTCCCCGGAGGACGTGGACTTCTTCGAGATCTGGAGTTAAGTGCCGGGGAACGCGCTCCTTCGAGCGACCTGCGATCATCCTTTAGTTGCGCCATTCCGTTCGATCCTTTAGATTTGAATCTGACTTCAGCTTCCGGTTTGATTCTGGAGAAATGCACGCGGTTTGGAAGACCTACCTGGCGTACACCCACCCAAGCAGAAGCGCAGCCGGGAGACGTTCGAAAAGCTGGTCTCGGCTGCCCAGGACCTCATTTTGGAGCGCGGTGTCGCAGCCACCACAGTGCACGCCATCATCGATCGTGCGGAGGTTGGGGTTGGAGCGTTCTACGCCCGCTTCGATGGGCGCGAGGCGCTCATGGGTTACATGCGGGAGCGATTCTGGTCCGAGGCCACTGGCGGCTGGGACGAGTTTCTCGATCCCGCAAGGTGGCGCCACGCGCCGGCCAGTGGTGTGATCACGGGGTTCGTCAGGATTCTCGTCGTGTGGAACGATCAGCACGCTTCCATGCAGCGCGCCTATCTCGTCGATGCCCTGCGTCACGAAGACCGCGACGTGCTCGCACGCATGGCCGAGCTGGACAATGTGATCGCCGACCGCGTCACAGCGCTGCTCTTCGAGCGCGTCGATCAGATCGGGCATCCCAAGCCGGTGACCGCGACCCGGCTCGCCACCCTTCAGCTTCTGGCCACACTCCGAAGTCGAAACCTCTTCGCGACGGAGGAGCTCGAGGAGGGCATCGGCAGCAATGCGCTGATCGAGGAGCTCACCCGGGCGTTCCTTTCCTATCTCGAGATCCGGTAGGACTCATAGAGGGACCGACGGGGGCGGGCTCCCCGGCAAGTTGGGAGTCCCCCCCGCCTGCTCCGTTCAGCCCGTCGGCTTTACGCCGCTCAGGATCGCACCCCGCACGGACCCGGCGAATCTGGTCACCTCGTCAGCCAGTTCAGGCCTCTCCTCCAGGATCCGGCTGACCACGGGGGTGGACGATAGCGCCTCGGCGGGGTAGGGACGCTCCCCTGTGACGGCGACATCCTCGAACCCGGCCGCCCGGAGTTCGGCGACGTACTCATCGCGATGCACAGGCAGGCAAGCGGTCACCAACCCGGCTTCCTCGCGCAGATGGTCAGGAACGGCCACCTCGGAGATGAGATCGGAGATGACGAGCCGACCGCCCGGCCTCAAGACCCGGTGCGCCTCTCTGAGTGCGAGGGAGCGCTCGGGGGAGAGGTTCAACACGCAGTTGGAGATCACGACGTCGACCGATTGGTCCGCGACGGGTAGTGCTTCGACCTCTCCCAACCGGAACTCCACGTTGTCCACGCCGCGCTCCGATGCCGTCTTCTGCGCTCGATCAAGCATCTCCGGTGTCATGTCTACGCCGATCACTCGACCCGTCGGGCCGACCTTGGAGGCTGCGATGAAGCAGTCCAGGCCACCTCCGGAGCCGAGGTCGAGCACGGTTTGGCCGGGCTGCAGCTCCGCGGCCGCGACCGGATTGCCGGATCCGAGTCCGAGGTTCGCCTCGGCCGGGGCCCCGGCGAGGTCCTCGGCGGTGTAGCCGATCGCCTCCGAGAGCGCCGCTTCGGATGTGCCGCAGCACGAAGGGCCGCAGCACGCTTCTTCTACGGCGATCGAGCTGTAGCGCTCCCGCACCGCCGATCGGATCGTTTCAGGTCTCATGACGTACTCCATGGTTGTATGGCACAACTTTTGGTCGAAGAAAGCTACCGAACCACGCAGCAACTGCCTCCGCTGGCCTCGACACCGGCGGCGTAGGAGGACGCCAGGCCACGCACGACACCTGTTACCGCCCTGCGCGACGTTCCGTCGAGGTGCTCCAACATCCTGACCGACTCACTCAAGAGATCCTCCATGATGGCCCGGTGGATCGCCTCCCCTCTGGGAGACGCACGAATCCGCAGAATCCGACGATCCTCTGGATCCGGCTCCTTGACCACGAAGCCCATCTCCTCGAGTGAGTTTACCAAACGGCTCGCGGTACTCTTTTCGAGGTAAAGCCGCGCAGCGAGTTCGTTGACGCTCAGGCACGTTCCGTCACAGATGGCCTTCAAGCCGTAGCACTGGCTCGGCGACAGGCCGTAGCAACACGCTCGGTCCCGGTCGCGGAATTGAATCACCCGCACCATATCCAGCAGCGCGTCGGTGAATTCGGTAGCCTCGAGGCGAAGCGTCGGATCGACGGAAACGGCTGTGGACATACGCGAGTCATTCTCCATAAGTTGTTACCCACAACTAATAAGGGAGACGGCACACCCGGTCAAGTGTTCGGTTCGGGTGGTCAGCCTGCGGTGGCCCGGCCGTGCTCCCACATCAACATGGCCATCTTTCGGTCGGCACCCCACTGATAGCCGCCGAAGCCGCCGACGCTTCTCAGTACGCGGTGACAGGGAATCAAGTAGGCGACAGGGTTCGCGCCGATCGCGCCACCGACGGCTTGCGCCCCTCCGGGGGTGCCGACCAACTCAGCCAACCGCCCGTACGTGAGGGCGGCACCAAACGGACTCCGAATGCCGCAACAGTTCCTTGGCCTTCTCCACCGTGAGAAACTGAAGGAACTGCTTGGGTGTGAGCCCCGCCCATTGTTTGAACAGCCGGTGGAAGTGGTACTTGCTCAGGCCCACATGGTCGGCCAGCGCATCGAGCGACGGCTGTGCGGTGGCGTTCTCGTCGAGGTATCGGATCGCCTTGGCGATGCGCACATAGTCCAGGTCGTGTTCGATCATGACCCGAATGTGAGGGCACGAGGGGTCGCGGGCGACCCGAATCTTGCGCCGGTGAAGCGGGGGAGGATTCCGGCACAGCCGCGTCAGGGACCGGCGACGCGCGGCCGCCGGTCCCTACGACGAGGTCCTACCAGGCCGTGCAGGTCAGCGGAGCGTCCTGGATCACGCCGGACCATAGTGGCGACCAAAGGCCCGGGTCCCCGATGGGGCTTCCTGGAGGCGCCGCCACCGAGGCGGGAGTCTGGCCGGGATCCATCGGCCTGTCGAGGAATCGCCGAACGTCTTTGGCGATCAGGTAGAAGTGCGCGCGGTCGGCGTCACCGCTGTCCGCCGCGCTCCACTGCTCGGAGCGTCCAGCCAGCTCGTCCAGTGCGAGCGACGCCACGGCCCTCACCTGCGGCATCGGCGCCCGAGCCGCGAGGCCCATGAGCCTGTCCACGACCACGCGCTGCACGGCACGGCTTACCTCGGCCTCGTAGCCGTTGTCGACATGGGCCTCGAAAGTGGCCTCGACCAGCTCGCGGATTATGTCACCGAGGCCCGGAAGGTTGTGATCCCTGGCCTCCTGCTGCACCAGCCGGGCAGCCCGTTCGGGCTGGAGAACCATCGCGACGGTATTGTCGGCGGCCACCACCGCCGGAGAGATCGCGTCGAACACCAGGCCTGTGTACCTACGGAACAACTCCTGATGGAGTCTGTAGCCGGCGGGCCGTGGCGGTATCAGCGCGAGTACGTTGTCCGGAAGCGTGAGCTCTGAGGGATCGAGCGTCCGCATGAGGGCCTCCATGGCGCGTTCCTGCTCGCTCTCCGGCACGGGTCGAAGGGGCTGCTGCCCGTCGCCGCGGAGGGCATAGGTGTAATAGAGCCCGCCCACCACCTTTGCGGCAGCCTCCACCTGATAGCGGTGGTGCAGGTACAGCGGAACAAGCGCTTCCTCCAGGGTGGCCAACGGCTGTCCATTCCGGATGGCCGCCTCGCCGAAGTTGGAGAGCGCCACACTGCGAACGTCCATCATGCGGTCGAGCTCGGTGGCGGCGTTCGCGCCGTTGTCCCACAGGTGAACGAGCGGATGGGCGCTGCCCGCCGGGCGGGCGTCCTGGTCGGTGATGAACGTGATGCCGTCGTCCCGGGCATCCTTGAGAATCCGGTCGAGTGCCGCCGCCTCGTCTGTCCCCCTCGGGAAGTCCTGATAACCGTAGGCGATGGCCACCTTGTCCCAAGCGCCGATTTCGTTCTCGTAGGCGTCGAGCACATCGATCCGGCCGCCGTTCAGGCCGATGCGGGGATGCGGGTAGTCCATGACCGACTGAGGTCCGTCCGAGCGTTGGCTGCTCGCGATGTAGTTGTGCGAGAGCCCGAGTGTGTGCCCGATCTCGTGGGCGGAGAGTTGCCGGATGCGAGCGAGGGCCATCTCGCTCATCGCGGTGGGGACCGCATCACCGTTGTCGTACGGCGAGAGCAGTCCTTCGGCCAGGAGGTAGTCTTGGCGGACCCGCAGCGATCCGAGCGTGACGTGCCCCTTGAGGATCTCGCCCGTGCGCGGGTCGCGTACGGAACTGCCGTAGCTCCACCCCCGGGTCGAGCGGTGCACCCATTGAATCACGTTGTAGCGGAGGTCCATCGGGTCGGCGTCGTCGGGGAGGACCTCGACGCGGAATGCGTTTCTGTAACCCGCCGCCTCGAAGGCCTGGTTCCACATGTTGCCGCCCGTGATGAGGGCGGTTCGGACCGGCTCCGGTGTGCCGGGATCCAGATAGTAGATGATGGGCTCGACCGGATCGCTGACCGCGGCCGACGGATCCACCTTCTCCAAGCGGTGACGGGAGATGTAGCGCTTGGCCAAAGGCTCCCCGATGGGAGTGGCGTAGTCCATGAACGAGATGCCGCCGTACCCGGCTCGGGGGTCGGCCACCCGCGGCGTATATCCCGTAGGGAGCTCGACGAAGGAGTGATGCTGCCGAACGGTCAGCGCTCCGGGGCTGGCGGACACGCTTCGAACCAGGCTGCCGGGGTCATCCGAGGTGAACGTCAGCGTAACCTCGACCTCGGAGTTCTTGGGAAACGTTCGCGTGCGAGGCAGGTAGAGTGCACTCCGCCCCTTGTCGAGTTTCCACGTTCCCTGGTTCGATCTTTTCAGCGACGAGATCACGCCGTGCCAGTCGGTGAGGAAGAAGTCCGTGACGTCGACCAGGACGCGGTCGTCCGTCTCGGCCGCGACCTCCCATCCCCAATGCACCGAGGCTGGGAATCCGTCCAAGACGGACTTCCGCTCCATGGGGTCATCACTGATCGCCCGGTAGCGCTGGTTCGGCTCCTCCATGAGCACACGCGGCCCGACCCTGCGGAACACCACCACGTGCGCTGGGCCGAGGTCGCCCCGGTTCAGCCCGAGGTCGTTCTGGCCGAGGCCTGCCGGGAGAGAGGTGTAGTGAAGCAGCTCCTCCTCGAAGCGACTGATCTCCATCCACACCTCGCCCTCGTCCACATCCCAGAACAACGGGATGAAGCCGTCCATCTTCTGCATGCCCTCGGTCTTCTCTTCGATCGAGGGAAGGGTGTCCGCGTCTTGCGCGTTGGCCTCGCCGACGCCACCGAAGAGCATGGTGATCAGTGTGAACCCCGTGATGATGGAACTGAACAGCGCACGGTACATGTCTCTCTCCTCCAAGCCCGAGCCGAATGCCTACCCCTGCTACGCCCGCCGGACATTCACACCATCGGCAAGCCGTAGAATTTGTGAGGGTTGGAGAATGTGGTCCGACCGGACCGTGGACGCTAGGGAACTCCCGGGTCGCTCTCCAGCTTGCAGCGAAGGAGTGTCATCACGGCGCGGCTCGAGCCGGCACGCTCGGACGTGAGGGCCACGGCGCCGTCGGGTCCCAGCGCCACCGCTTCGCCCTGGGGCTCTCTCAGTCGGCGAAGGGAGAGTGTGGCTCCGTCGATCGGCTGCAGGCGTCCGTCGACCAAGTGAAAGAACTCGAGCGAGGCGTACCGCCGGATGGCGATGAGGCTTCCGTCCTCGGACGCGCTCGCGCCGGTGACCATGCCAGGAAGCGACTGGGTGCGCTGAGTGAGTTTCTGGACTTCCACCAGCGTGATGAGGCTGTCGGACCTGAGCGGTGGTGGATAGTGATAGACCGTCACCGGATGGTGGCGGCCTTTCGTAACCAGATAGACCTGTTCCCCGGGAAGTACGAACATGGCCTCTATGTCGCGGGGACCGTCGGGTAGGCGCATGCGGAACCGTTCGGGGCGAACCTTCTTTTCCCGAGACAACTCGGGCTCGAGCATGCGATAGAGGTCTATGCGCCGTCTGGTCAGGTCGTTGTCTCCGGTATCTGCGATGTAGAGACAGGATCCGGCGTCGCATCGCCCTCTGTCGAGCGCTTCCCAATCACGGTTGCGGGCGTCGACCCGAATCCGAGCCTGGATCTTGCCGTCCATATCCAACGCCAGCAACTCGGCCCGGTTGCCCGCGTCGTTATGGGTCCAAAGGATGGTGGGATCGTTGAGGCTGAAGGCCGCCCCGCTGGTCTCGTCGAGGTCGTGCGAAAGACGGCTGGGGGAACCCTCAGGTACGCATTGCACGGCCTGGCCGAAGGCTGCGGTTGTGGTAGCGAGCAGCCCCGAGAGCGCTAGGAGAAAACCGCGGAGACGGGCTCCTAGCGTCCCTGGGCCTCTACCTCCACCAGCACAGTGTCGATGACCTGCTTGAAAAGGTCTAATGGCAGCGCCCCTTGCAGCGGTCCATATCCAACCACGAAGAACGTAGGCGTACCCCTCACCCCGACTCGTCGAGCCAACGCACTGTGGGCCTGAACGCGCCAGAGGTACTTCGACTCGTCGAGACAGGTCTGGTAGATGGTCATGTCGAGCCCCGCGGCTTCCGCAAGGGAGGCGACCGGAGGTGCGGGGTCAGAGACGCTCTTCCAGTCCGACTGACGCTCGAAAAGAAGCGCGGTCATGCCCTCCGCCTTCCCCTGCTCGACGGCGCACTCTGCTCCCATGGAGGCTTCGACCGAATTCGCCCAGTTACCGATCACGAAAGGAACGGTCTTCCAGAGGAGCTTGCCGGTGTCGATGTAGTCTATCTTGAGCGTTGGCCAGGTTTCCATGTGGAACTTCCGACAGAAACTGCAGCCGTAGTCGCTGAACTCAATGATGCGGACCGGTGCGTCCGCACTGCCCAGGTCGAAACCCAGACTGTAGAGGTCCGTTCCCTCCTGCCCGCTCGGTGGTGCGGCGGGTGGGCCCAACGATACAGTCGGCCCGGCTGACACCACAGTGGAGGCCGCCTCGTTCTGCGTGGCTGCCAAAATATCCCCCGCCGCCGTGGAGAGGCGGGTTCCGCTGTCCTCGATCTCGTCGGGCCGGCTCTGACATGCCGTGACGCTCAAGACGAGCAACGCGCACGCTGCAAACAAGCCATGTCGACGGGGCGCGACCATCATTGAATCTCCAAGTTGATCCACTGCCCGAGATCTGCCAAGCGGGCGGACATAGTAGCGAAATTACCAGTGAGGAGCAGAATCCCTATTACTACCAAAATGATCCCCGCCACTTTCTGCAAGGGACCCACCCAGCGTTGCATCGCCGGCAGGCTCGTCAGGAACCAGTTGAACCCCACCGCAGCGACGAAGAATGGCAGCGCCAAGCCCAAGCCATAGGCACCGAGCAGCGTGGTGCCCTGCAGCACCGTGGCTTCGTTCGCGGCGTAGAAGAGGATGGTTGCGAGGATTGGGCCGATGCATGGCGTCCACCCCGCGCCGAACACGATGCCGACCGCGAGTGAGCCCATCGCGCCCGCGGGCTTCTTGGCCATGTGCACGCGCCATTCTCTCGCCATCGCCGGAAGGCGGAGCACTCCGGAGAGGTAGAGGCCGAAGACGATCACCAGGCCGCCTCCCAGCCGGCTTATGATGGGCAGGAAGCGATTGAAGGTCTGTCCGGCGGCGGTCGCCGTCGCACCTAGGGTCATGAAGACGAGGAGAAAGCCGAGTCCGAAGAGGGCGGCGTGGAATGCTGCGGCCCACCGCGCATCCGTGCTCGTCCCCTCGGACAGTTCGTCGAGCGACATCCCGGACACGAACACGATATAGCTAGGTACCAACGGGAGCACGCACGGCGACAGAAAGGATACGAGGCCTGCCAGGAAAGCCAGGGGAAGGGAGATGCCTATGGTGTCCATGATGCGCTCGCGAAGGTCATTAGATTTTGAACTCCTTGAACAGGCGTTCTTCGGTGTCGCCCTTGAGCGTAGCTCTGAGTTCGACGTGAGGTTCTAGTCCGCTGCCCTTCAGCTTTTCGCGAAAGAGTTGGTCGAGTTGGAACACGCCCGCGGAGTTGGTCATCTGCACCGTGATACGGATAGGCCGTTCCCCACCCTCCTCGATGTTGACGGAATCGATGGCGGCGGCCGAGATCGAGTGGATGCTGTCCGAGCCGGCCTCGAACGGGATCCTCGAGCGGCCCTTGGCCATGTCCAGCGCGTCGGCGATCCGCACCACGCCCGCCTCCAACGTGAGCGGCTTCCCGCCACGGCGGTGTGCGATGATGGCGTGTAGAATCTCGGAGCGAAGGATGTTGGCCACCCGCTCGTCGTAGATCT
>JADFRS010000206.1 GCA_022561145.1 Gemmatimonadota bacterium | reverse complement strand
CGGCGGCTCACCCGTGAGCATCTCGTAGAGAACGCAGCCCAGGCTGTAGATGTCCGAGCGCGCGTCGGGATCGCGATCCGCGGTCGCCTGCTCCGGACTCATGTAGTACGGCGTGCCCAGGCTCATCCCGGTCTCGGTCAGCCTTCCACCGCCCGCCTGCTGCACCGCTAATGCGATCCCGAAGTCGGCGACCAGCGGCTCACCGTGCGACAGCAGGATGTTGGCCGGCTTGATGTCGCGATGGACGACGCCCTGCTCGTGCGCTGTGTGCAGTGCGTTGGCGACCGCCGTAGCGATGCCAAGGGCTTCATCTACCGGAAGTTGCTTCTCACGGTCGATGCGATCCCGCAGTGTCTCAGGCCGCTCAGGGCCGCGTTCAGGCGGGGAATGGCTTCGCTCATGCGCTCAAGATGCGCCGCAGGTCAGCAGAGCGCGAGTATGCCTGGCCGCCCCCCGACTTGCACTTCGAGGTTGATCCTGACCAGCCCGGAGATGGAGCGCCTCCATTGGGCACCAGACGCTCTCGCCCGTCCAGGAACGCGGCGGTATTATCACCTGCATCTGCGCCGGCACGCCAGCGATTGCTACGCGTGTACCGTCGGCCGGACCATGCCCACTGAGGACTGATGACCAACGCACTGATGACCAACGCACGTAGATGCGCTCCCCGCCTCGTTACGGCGCTCTCGCTGTCAGTGGCCTTCGGGGTCACCGCCGCTGTGCTCGAAGCTCAATCGCCGCCGGCTACACCGCCCGCGGACTGGGGCCCCATCTCGATCAACATGGAGGAGATCTCCTACCCGCATCCGGTAGAGTTCCTGAACTTGCAGTTATTCGGCCAGGATGTCCGGATCGCTTACATGGACGTGTCGCCGTCCGGACCGCCGAACGGTCGGGCTGTCGTACTCCTCCACGGAGGAAGCTATTACGGCTGGTACTGGAAAGAGCAGATCGAGGCTCTCCGCAGCGAAGGGTATCGGGTCGTGGTGAAGGACCGCCTCGGGTGGGGCAAGTCCTCCAAGCCCATCCTTCCCTACAGCATGAGCCTGCACGCCTCCAACACGGCGCAACTCCTGGAGCACCTGGGGATCTCCCAGGCAGCCATCGTCGGCCACTCGATCGGCGGCCAGATGGCGACCCGCTTCGCCTTCCTCTATCCGGAGATGACGACGCACCTCGTGACCGTCAACCAGATCGGCCTGACCGACCGCCGCGCGGGACGGGGATATCGGCCCTTCACCGGGGAGATCAACGCGGAGCCGGACCTGCAGAGCGCGTACGAATCAGCGGTTCGGACGGACGTGCGCCGCTACGTGAACTGGAAACCCAAGTTCATCGATCACATTCGTATCCGGTACGGCCAACGCCTCAGCGGCGACTGGCCGCGGCTGGCCTATGTACGGGCGCTCGGCGGCAACCTGCGTTCGATGGATACGGTCGTGGACGACTGGCCCCACATCCAGACGAAGACGCTGATCCTCGGCGGAGAGGTCGACGGACCCAACTTTCCTGCGAACGCGCGGCATGCGGTGGACGTGCTCCCCAACGCCGAAGTCTTCCTGATCCCCGGTGTCGGCCACAACCCACACGAAGAGGTGCCGGAGATCGTGAACGCCCAGCTGATCCGCTTCCTGGGCTCGGACGCAGACGAGCCGGCGGGGGGTGGCGGCCGGTAAGCCAGAGCACCAGTTCACTAGGCCGGGGACCGAATGACGATTGAGCGGCGCACGTTCTTGAGGCAAATCGCTTCGGCGAGCGGTGGCTGGACGCTAGCACCCTTGCTGACCGGACTGACCGCTTGTGGGCGGATCGGGGCCGAGAGCCTTTCACTTCCGATCCCACCGCCAACGGGCGTGCGTGTCATCGAGCCCTACGGTCCCCTCGGTCGCAGCGCCGACTCTCACACCCTGGACATTCCCAGCGCGTTTCGCTGCGTCCCCATCAGCTCAGGGGGCGTCCCTTCGCGAGTGCGTCCCGACTTCTTGGTCCCGAACGCTTTCGACGGGATGGCGGCCTTTCCGCTACCCAACGGCAATGTGCGCCTCATCCGGAATCACGAGATGGTCGACCCGCCACAGTCGGCCGAGGCATTCGGAACGCCCTACTACGATCGCAGAGCGAGCGGCGGCACCACGTCTTTGGAGATACGGATCGTGGGCAGGGGCAAAGACCTCGAGGTCGAGCTGGTCGACGAATTCGCATCACTGACGGGGACGGTGTTCAACTGCGCCGGCGGGCCCACACCCTGGGGGAGCTGGCTGTCGTGCGAAGAGACCACAGTGGGAACGACCCGGGGGTACGACCGACCTCACGGGTACATCTTCGAGGTCCGAGCGGCCGCGACTTCACCCGAGGAGGCAGTGCCGCTCCGCGACATGGGTCGCTTCGTGCACGAGGCCATCGCGGTCGATCCAGGGACGGGAGTCGTCTACGAGACCGAGGACGCGTATTACCTCCCTACTCGTCCTGACCTGCCGGGCGCCGGCCTCTATCGATTCATCCCCAACCGGCCGGGTGTGCTGGCCGACGGCGGCCGCCTTCAGATTCTGGCCGTAACGGATCAGCCCGGATATGTGACGGCTCGAGACCAGATCCTCGGTATGACCGTGCGAGCCCACTGGATCGACCTCGACCGGCCCGACCCACCTGAGGCCGAGGACGACCCACGGGCACTGTTCCGAGAGGGCCTGTCAAAGGGAGCAGCCGTCTTCGCCCGCCTCGAAGGCGCCTTCCCAGGAGACGGAGGCATCTACGTCGTCTCGACGAATGGGGGTGAGGCGCAGGCCGGACAGGTCTTCCACTACCGACCGACCTCACGAGACGCGGGCGAACTGACCACGGTGTTCGAATCTCCCTCGCGGGACGTGCTCGATGGGCCGGACAACATTGTGGTGAGCCCCCGCGGAGGCCTTCTGATGTGCGAGGACGCCAGGGGCACGGAGTTCATTCGCGGGCTGGATCGAGAGGGGAGCGTCACGGACCTGGTGAGGGCGCCACACGTCGCGGGCACGCCCGAACCCGGGGAGTTCGCCGGGGCCTGCTTCAGTCCCGACGGCCGGGTGCTCTTCTTCAACGTGCAGGGCTCGCATCTGGTGGGGGCAGGGGCGTCGAGCACCACCTACGCCCTGTGGGGGCCGTGGGAGGATGGACCACTCTGAAAGGCCGCGTTCAGGCGGGTTGTGGCTTCGCTCATGCGCTCAAGATGCGGCGGGGAACCCACGGCGCAGTACCCCAGCTGGGAATGCGGCGCAGGTCAGCAGAGCGCGAGCATATCCCATGCAGCGACACCAATGGCAGCCAAGCTGGGCCCTTTGCACGATACCGCCCGCACCGATGATGCCGACGCGAACAACGGCCTGTGCCGACTGCATCGTCTTCATCTCGTCCTCCGTGACTCCCCGCTTGGCGCCGAAATCGCTGGCCGCTAATCCGGCCGCCAGTGGAATGGCCCCAACGCCGAGAAACTCCCGACGGTTCAATCCGGTGCTCCGGTGCTTCTTAGGTGGTTGCCGCATTCCTCTTCTCCCGAGCGATACAGGGGGGTGTCTGTCTAGCTCACCCCCCGCCGCGTGATCTTCAGGATCCGGTCGTCGTCCGACGCCGGCTGACCGCGCCCGTCCTCGTTGCTCGTAGCGATGTACACTTCGCCGTCAGGACCCACCAGAACGTCTCGCAGGCGACCGTAGTCGCCGCGGTAGACTGCGTCGGTGCTCACGACCGAGCGGCCGTCTTCCGACAACTCGAGCCGCCAGAGTGTCGCGCCCCGCAGTGAGGTGACGAGAAGGCTTCCATTCCACTCGGGGATCCGGTCCGACCCGTAGTAGTCGAGGCCGGAGATCCCCACGGTCGGCGTCCATGCCTCGATTGGCTCTACCACGTCGTTGTCGTCGCAGTAGTCCTCCTCGCCATCCACGTCTCCATCACAGAAGCCGTGGACGGACGGCCACCCGTGGTCGCCGCCCATTTCGACCCGCATCACCTCGTCGTTCGTTCTGGGCCCGTGCTCGGCGACGTACAGGTCACCCGTCTCGGGGTGGAAGACGATGCCCTGCGGGTTCCGGTGGCCATAGGAGTAGACACGCGTCCCGAACGGATTTCCGGGAGCCGGCCCTCCGTCCAGCGTGAGTCGCAGGACCTTGCCGGACAGAGAGCCGAGGTCCTGGGCCATGGGACGGTTACCGGCGTCCCCCATGGTCATGTACAAGAATCCGTCCGGGCCGACGACGAGCCTCGACCCGTCGTGGTTGCCACGCCCGGGAATCCCATCGACGAGAGTCTCCGGAGCGGTGAGGCGTCCCCCCTCGTAGCGCATGCGGATCAGGCGATTCTCGATACCGTTCCCGGCGGCATACGAGTGCGCCAGGTAGACGTACGGCTCCCGTTCGAAATCCGGGTGGAAGGCCATGCCCATCAGGCCGCTCTCGCCCCGCTCGTGTACGGCGATCTCGGCCACGAGCGTGATCGCTCCTGTCTCCGGATCTACCCGAGATACACGACCCGCTCGCTCCGTAAACCAGACCGCAGCGTCGGGACCCCAGGCAAGATCCCAAGGCGTGTCGAGACCCGAAGCGAGCGTCTCGACGCGCAAGTCGGCGGCGGGGGTACGGGTGCTCGGGGCGGCTTGCTGTGGAGCCGCACGGACGACGGCCGGGGGCGCCAGCACCCCGCAAGCTGTCATGACGAGGATGGCTACCGGAGTCGGCGTGCTGCGCGTTCTCATGATCGTTTCCCCCTTGTCGTACAGACCCGCCGAACGCCCACAATGCTGGAGGGCAACCGTTCGTTGGTGCCCCGGACAGGGGTGAAATACGTTGAGGCGAGTCGATTCCCAATTCTCGGCGACCCCTGTGGGTGGCGAAAACTCCATCCGAGTTGGGGACGCGGGACTACGGGCGGCTCAAAGGCGGTATGCCGAGGGGTGAGGGGCCGGCCAGAGACCGGACCCCAGGGTGGGCCCTTACGCCACCATACGACGATTCGAGTCCAGTGCGCTAGCGACGTCCGATGTCGAAATCGAGTGTGGCTCGGCCGGCCCGGATGACGATATGGTCACTCCAGAGGGTTTGTCCGTTCAACGTGAGCGAGACCTCGCACGCGATCAGGAGCCATGCACCCACGCCGGGATTAGGTGGGAGTAGATCCGCGGGTTCGAAGTAACTATTCGTAACGAGATTCTCTTGAGCAAAGGAGGTAGACCAATGAAGAAGATATTGCCTGTCTTGATGCCCGCATTGATAACATTCGGACCGATTTTCATGGTTATCTCGGCCGGCACAACAACATCAAGCAGTGATTACGGAAGAACCATGGCTGGAGCGGTCGGCCTGGCCGCTGGTCTCGTTTGGATGTTTAAGATTCTCATGCGGCAACAACAGGAACTCCTGAGACTGGGGCAACTTTTGGCCAGCGACAATCACGGGCACGAATGATTCGAGGCACTCAACATCATCTTTCTTGCCTCACTTCTTGCCAGGGAAGCCCCTGTTGGATGTCCTATAGGTTCACGTAGAATCAGGGCGGGCGTAGGAGCGACCACCGCCCCCGAGAAGATCCCTGTGAGCGAGGAGGAGGCACGTATGTGCGATGACCGAACCGTTGCCGACAACAACGAGTACTTGCGTGCGACGAAGCTGACACGGCGACAGTTTGCCGTCGTGTCGGCGGGAGCGGGGCTGGCGATGCTCTTGCCGCGGGCCGCGAACGCCCAGGCCGTGTCGGAAGCCGACATCGACGTCACGACCCCCGATGGTGTGGCGGATTGCTACTTCGTGCATCCTGCGAGTGGGGCTCATCCGGGCGTCCTGATCTGGCCCGATGCGTTTGGCTTGCGGCCCGCCAAGAAACAGATGGCCAGGCGGCTCGCAGAATCCGGCTACTCGGTCTTGGTAGTCAACCAGTACTACAGGACGCAGCGGGCCCCGATCGTAGACAGCACGAATTTCGCCGAAGTGCGTGACACCCTCGCGCCGCTGATGGGGTCGCTGAATGCCGGCACCCAGACGAGCGACGCGAGGGCGTTCGTCAGCTTCCTCGATACCCAGCCAGCGGTGGACCGGAACCGGAAGATGGGGACGATGGGCTACTGCATGGGCGGACCGTTCACGATGCGGAC
>JADFRS010000049.1 GCA_022561145.1 Gemmatimonadota bacterium | reverse complement strand
ACGACTCGAAGTGGAACTTCCCTTCGCCCGCCAGGAAGTCGCCGAATCCCCGGTAACCGTCGGTCCAGCCGAAAGCGATGAAGCCCACGGTCGAAGCGAAGATTGCCAGCAGCACCAGCGGCATGGTCATCAGCCAGGGAGACTCATGGGCGCGCTCGCTGTTCTCCCGCAGCGGGCCGAAGAAGACTAGGAAGGCGATGCGGGCCATGTACAGGGCGCTGAGGGCCACGGCGGCCAGCGCCAGGACGATGAATACGGGATTCCTGTGGTCCAGCACGGCGAGCAGTACCTCGTCCTTGCTGAAAAAGCCGCTCAGCGGGACTATTCCGGCCAGGGAGGCCGCACCAATCAGAAAGGTAGCGGCGGTGACCGGCATACGGCGCCTGAGTCCGCCCATGCGCCGGATGTCAGTCTCGCCGGAGCCGTGGGTGACGCTGCCCGCGCCCAGGAAGAGCAGCGCCTTGAAGAAAGCGTGGGTCATGAGGTGGAAGATACCGGCGGTATAGGCGCCCACGCCCACGGCGAGGAACATGTAGCCCAACTGCGAGATGGTCGAATAGGCCAGTACGCGCTTGATGTCGTACTGCTTGAGCGCGATGGTCGCCGCGAATAGCGCCGTGAGCACACCGATGCCTGCCACGGTAGCGCTCGCTATGGGAGAGAGCGCGAAGAGCACGGACGACCGGGCCACCATGTAGACTCCGGCCGTGACCATAGTGGCCGCGTGGATCAGGGCCGACACCGGAGTCGGGCCCGCCATGGCGTCGGGCAGCCATATGTACAGCGGGATCTGGGCGCTCTTGCCCGCGGCACCGAGCAGGAACAGGAGCGTGACGATGGTCACCATCGAGTGACCGTAGGGGATCCGCTCGGGCGCTGCGCTGAAGATTTCGACGAAGTCCAGCGTCTGGAAGGTGATGAACAGAATGAACATCGCCACCATGAAGCCGAGATCGCCGATCCGGTTGACGATGAACGCCTTCTTGCCCGCATCGGCCTTCTCACGGTCGCTGAACCAGTATCCGATCAACAGGTAACTGCACAGCCCGACCCCTTCCCAACCCACGAACATGAGCAGGTAGCCGGACCCCATCACCAGGACCAGCATGAAGAAGACGAACAGGTTCAGGTAGGCGAAGTAGCGCGGGTAGCCTGGGTCGTTCTTCATGTAACCGACGCTGAACACGTGGATCACGAAGCCTACGCCCGTTACCACCAACATCATCACCATGGAGAGCTGATCGAGCTGGATCGCGGCGTCCACGGTCAGTGAGCCCGTGACGATCCAGGTCCAGTAGGTCCGTATGATGGGTTCGTGCAGGTCCACGCCCGCCATCCCCACGAAGTTCACGACCGTGATCACCAACGCGAGGCCCATCACCCCGGGGCCGATCCACGTGGGGAGCGTATGCGTGAGCGGCCGACCACCCGCGGACAGATCCAACTCGCCGCCGGCTCTCACAGCGTCGGCAGACCTGCGCGCGTGAGTGAGGGCCAGGGCCCCGTTGACGACGAAGCCCAGGAGCGGCAGCAGGATCACGAGGCCCGGAAGCACCGGCGACCACTCGTTGGCTCCCCCCGTGGTCGCCTGCAGGGCGAAAAGCATTGAAAGCGTCACGTGCTCACCACTTCAACGCGTTGAAGTGGTCCACGTTCACCGATTCGTAGTGGCGGAAGATCGAGATGATGATCGCCAGGCCCACCGCCGCCTCGGCAGCGGCTACCGTCATGACGAAGAAAACAAACAGTTGTCCTTCGATGCCCACGGACCGCGAAAACGCCACGAAAGCGAGGTTGACGGCGTTCAGCTGGAGCTCGATGCAGAGGAACATGATGATCACGTTTCGACGCACGATGACGCCGAGCGTTCCGATCACGAAAATCAGTGCACTGACGAAGAGGGCTTCCGTGATCATCGCTCAAACATCCTTCTTCGCGAGCACGATGGCGCCGACGATCGCGACGAGGAGGAGGATCCCCACCAACTCGAACGGCACCACGTAGTCGGTGAACAAAGGTCGGGCGATGGCCCCCACGGCGCCGTACTCGGCCAGGGCGGCGTCGATGGCGTCTCCCCCATCCCCGGTCAGGAACGTCGGCGAGTCCGCACTCCGGCCGAGCTGGCGCACGAGCAGCCCCGCAAGGCCACCCGTGGTAGCGAACGCCATCACAGACCACACGCCACCCTTCATGTCGCGCTCGTAGTCGTGGCCGAGGTTGAGCAGCATGATCACGAACAGGAACAGCACCATGATGGCACCGGCGTACACGATCACCTGGACCGCGGCCAAGAAGTGTGCTTCCAACAGCACGAAGATGCCGGCCACGGCGGCGAGCGTGGCCACCATGGACATGAGGCTTCCCACGGGATTTCTCGCAACGACGACACCGATGGCGCTTCCGATCGCCACCGTCGCAAACACGAAGAAGAGCAGGTCGGCCATGCTCAGGCGTCTCGCTCCACGACGATGAATCCGAACGGGCTCACGCTCACCTCACTCACCCGCAGGATCCGAGGGATCCCACAGAAGGGTGACTGGATGGTCCTGCTCCATGAGCCTGTCCAGGTCGTAGACGAAACGCTCGCGCGTGTACTCGGCGTTCTCGAAATGCTGCCCGAGGTGGATGGCTTCGACTGGGCAAACCTCTTGGCACATGCCGCAGAAAATGCAGCGGAATTCGTCGATCTCAAAGACGATGGGGTAGCGGTTGCCCTGATCGTCCTCGCCACCGACCAGGCGGATGCAGTTGGCAGGGCATACCGTCGGACAGAGTCCGCAGGCCACGCACTTGGGACGTCCATCGGCGTGGACCTCCATACGGTGTGTGCCGCGCCAGCGTGGACTCAGCTCCGTCTGCTCCTCGGGGTACTGCTGGGTCACCGTCCTGGGACTGAGCATGTGGCGCAACGTGAGGATCATGCCTTTTGCGGCGGCACGCAGGTAGGATGTCTGGCCGGGCTCCGGACGATGCATTGTCTTGACGGTTATCGCCACGTCGAATCCCCTCGTTTGGGCGTGTGCATCAGTCGCCTCCTCCCGTCGGTACCGGGTTAGAGACCGCCCGGCGAGCGCCGGCGCCTTTGATGATCCGGTCGTCGTCGAGATAGAAAATGAACAGGACCGTACAGACCAAGCTCACCCCGGTCAGCGCCAGTCCGTAAGCGAAACCATAGGGGAGCCCCACCTGATCCAGAATCAGCATCGAGGCTGCCATCACCATGATGTACGCAAGCGCGGTGGGCAGCATCACCTTCCAACCCAACTGCATCACCTGGTCATAGCGGAAACGCGGAAGCGTCCACCTGACCCAAATGAAGAACAGCAAGAAGAAGCCGGTCTTGAGCGCGAACACACCGAACGTAAACAGCGTCTTCCACCACGCGGGAGAGGCCGCGAGCGGAGCGCCATCCGGTCCGAAGCCTCGGATGAGCACACCTTCATACCAGAAAGCGTCATCCCACGTGGCGAACGGGATGTCCCATCCACCGAGGAAGAGCGTCGCCATCAGGGCGGAGGCCGTGAGCATGTGCGAGTACTCGGCGATGAAGAACATGCTGAACTTCATGGCCGAATACTCGGTGTGGTAGCCCGTCACGAGTTCGGACTCGGCCTCCGGCATGTCGAAGGGCAGCCTGTTGGTTTCCGCGAATGAAGAGACGACGAAGAGCAGAAAGGCCAGCGACAGCGGCAGCGCAAACCACAGGTCGAGTTGCTGCTGCTGCCACACCATCTCCGTAAGCGTGACGTTCCCCGCCAGCATGAGGACCGTGATCAAGCTGAGTCCGAGCGCCACTTCATAGCTGACCATCTGCGCAGACGCGCGCAGGGCACCCAGAAACGCATACTTGTTGTTCGACGCCCACCCACCCAGCACGATCCCATACACACCGAGCGAACTGAAGGCCAGGATGTAAAGGATGCCGATCGGCACATCCGCGATGATCATGTCGACCACCCCCCACGGCGTCGGAAGCGGCGCCGCGAATGGAATCACGGCGAAGGTCACCATGGCGGGCACCATCGCGAGGATGGGACCCAGGATGAAGAAGGTCCGCGAGGCCGCAGCCGGCGACGTCTCCTCCTTCAGAATGCTCTTGATGCCGTCCGCGATGGGTTGAAGGAGCCCGAATGGCCCTACTCGGTTTGGCCCTATCCGGTCTTGGATGAACGCGGACACCCGTCTCTCGGCCAACGTCGTATAGGCCACGACCACCAACACGCCCGAGAAGACCGCGACAACCTTTGCCGAGGACGACAGCAGCGCCGGGAGTCCGGAGATCGCTTCCACTTACGCGGGCGCCCCCACGAGGGAGGAAATGACATATGATGCGGGACGCGCCGACCCTGGGGCCTCGAGCGCCGGCAAGAACTCCTGCACGATCCCCTCGTGGTTCGTGAACGTCCCCTTCTGCTCCGCGAAGGTTGACACGGGAAGCGTGAAGTGCGCTGCTGAGGCCCCGACGGACGTATGCGCGCCCAAGTAGACGAACAGACTCGCCTTCGAGCCGAAAGACTCATCCTGATCGGCCAGATCGTCCCCGAGCACCACGATCAGCCCGTCGTGATCCGCCACACCTTCCAGCCCGCCTCGTCCCTCATCTCCCCCAACGCGCGTCATACCGAGGAGCTCCGCTCCCTTGATGTTGGGAACGAGATCACGTCGGCGCGCCAGTGAGGGGAAGCCCTTTAATGGGCTCTCGTCTTCAGCTCTCGCCGAACGGAACACGATCTCACCGCCGCCAAGCGATTCGACGAACTTGGCCACCGCACCGAGATCTTCATTGGACCACGAGGCGGACACCACCGCTTTGACGCCCCCAGTTACCCCGGCGAGCCGCTGCTCCAAAGCCTCGAGCGTCGCGTCCCAGCCAAGCTGCACCGCCCTGCCGTCGTCCACGAACGTCGGCTCCTCGACGCGGTCGCTCCGGTTCAGCCACTCGTAGTTTCCACGCCCGTAGTCACACATCCAATGGCCGTTCACGTCGGCGTTGAACCGGGGTTTGATCCTGTGTACCAGATTATCGCGCGTGTGCAGATCGATGTTGCAACCCTGGCTGCAGCTCCCGCACACCGAGGGTGTGTGCTTCAGATCCCATGCCCTCGCCTTGTGCAGAAAGTCCTTCGATACGAGCGCGCCGACCGGGCAAATGTCGACGACGTTTCCTCCCCACTCGGCCTCCTCGAGGCCTCGCTCGAAGAAGGTGTCGATGATGGAACGGGTCCCTCGATCGACGATGGTCAGGAGAGGCTTCTGCTCGATCTCCTCCATGAAGCGCACGCAGCGCGTGCACATGACACAACGGTCGCCGTAGAAGAGCACGTCGCCGCCAAAATCGTCACGGCCAAAGATGCGCTTCGGCTCACGGCTCCGGCCACGCTCTCGCCCTTCGGTAAAGACGTAGTCCTGAAGCTTACACTCGCCCGACTGGTCGCAGACCGGACAATCCAGCGGATGATTGACCAGGTAGAACTCCAGCACGCCCCGCCGCATGCCCACCGCGTTCTCGCTCTCAGTATGAACGACCTGTCCGTCCGTCGCCTGCGTCACGCAGGAAGGCAGGAGCTTGGGCGCACCCTCCACCTCGACGAGGCAAAGCCGGCACATGGCCGGTGCCGATAGGCCGGCGTGGTAGCAGTAGTGCGGGATCTCGGTCCCGACCTGGTCGATCGCCTGGAGGATGGTAGTCCCCTTGGGGACGGTGACGTCCTGGCCGTCGACGGTCAGGGTGACCGTTTCGGTCGTGGTGTTATCGCTCATTAGATCTCACGGGAGGTCGGTCGAGAGCCCGGCGTGGGAAAGACTCCCGGCTCACGCCGCCCCCACCCTCTCACCGCGCCGAATCAACGCAAGGTACTCGTCTCGGAATTTCTCGATGGACGACTGCACCGGCGCGGCCACCGAGTCGGAGAGCACGCAGATCGTTGTGCCTGTCATCTGGCGCGTGATCTCCATGAGGGTATCGAGGTCCTCTTCGGTCCCACGGCCGTCCTCGATCCTGCGCAGAATCTTTACGACCCAGTCCGAACCCTCTCGGCAAGGCGTGCACTGCCCACATGACTCGTGAGCGTAGAACTCGGCCATCCTGCGAACCTGATGCACGATGTCGGTCTTCTCGTCCATCACGATCACCGACGCGCATCCCAGCATCGAGCCCGCTTCAACCACACCCTCGTAGTCGAGCATGCAGTCCCGGCACTCGGCCTCCGAGAGAAACGGTACCGAACTCCCACCGGGAATCACCGCCTTGAGCGCGTTGTCATCCCGAATTCCACCGCACACGTCGTGGATCAGCTCGGAGAGAGGAAATCCCAACGGGAATTCGTAGTTCCCCGGCCGCCTCACGTGACCACTCACACAAAAGATCTTCGTGCCGGGGCTCTTCTCGGTGCCCCACTGCCGGTACCACTCACCGCCGTTCGCCAAGATGTGCGGCACGGCGCAGAGCGTCTCGACGTTGTTCACCGTGGTCGGCATACCGAACACACCTGCGGCTGCGGGGAACGGCGGCTTGATACGGGGCTCTCCCCGCCGACCCTCCAGCGAATTCATGAGCCCCGTTTCTTCGCCGCAGATGTAGGCGCCGGCGCCCACGTGTACGGTAAGGTCGATCGTGTGTCCCGAACCCATCAAATCCGCGCCGATGATGCCCGCCTCGTAGGCCTCTTCAACGGCGCGGGCGAACACCTGGGTCGCCTCGAAGAACTCTCCGCGACAGTAGACATAGACGTGCTCGGCCTGTATGGCGTGCGCGGCGATGAGGCAGCCCTCGATGAGTTGGTGCGGCGTCCAGCGGATCAACTCACGGTCCTTGAACGTTCCGGGCTCCGCTTCGTCCGCATTGCAGCACAGGTAGTGGGGCTTCTCGCGCTCACTCGGCATGAAGCTCCACTTGATGCCCGCCGGGAAGCCCGCTCCACCGCGTCCGCGGAGCCCCGACGCCTTGACCTCTTCGATGACGTCCGCCGGACTCATGGCAAGGGCCTTTTCGAGCGCGACGTACCCACCGCGGGCCTTCCACCCGGCAAGCGTCCTGGCCTCCGGCTCTCCGAAGTGCTTGGTGAGGATCGGGACCTCCGAGTCGTGGCTGTAGGGATAGCCCATACTCAGCCACCCTCCCCTTCACCGTCGGCACCGACCTGCGACTTGAGATGCTCCAGAAGCTCCGGCACGCCCTTGGCCGTGAGATTTTCATAGTACGCGGAGTTGATCTGTACGCAGGTCGCAAAGCCACACGCGGCGAGGCATTCCGCCTCGATGACGGTGAAGTTTCCGTCTTGGGACGTCTCGCCCAGCTCCGTGTCAGCATACACGAGGAAGGCTTTCAGCACTTCTTCGGCCCCACACAGATTACAACTGATGTTGGTACAGACCTGAACCAGGAATCGCCCGATCGGCTGCTTGTTGTACATCGTGTAGAAGGTCGCCACGCCGCGCACGTACGCGGGCGGCAGCTCCAGCAGCGAGGCTACCTCGTCCATGGTCTGGGGCGAAACATGGCCTCGCACTTCCTGCGCGAGATTCAAGGTTGGGAGAAGTGTGGCGCGCAGGTCTGGGTAACGCGTCTTGATCTTATTGAACCGTTCCAGATACGGCCCCTCGAACAGCGGCGCATCGGGGTGTCGCTCCACGAGCATGTACGGATAGCTACCTGCGCCGGCAGGGTGGCCGCCATCTCTGGGACGCGTGCCTACGTAATCGTGACCTCGCACCTGCGCTTCGGTGAGTTCATACTCACCGGTGTTTCCGGCCCATCCCGGATTCTTGAACGGCACGCCGTCCGTCATCGGTCAATCTCTCCGAGAACGATGTCCAGGCTCGCATTGATCATGATGAGGTCGGAGAGCATGTGTCCCTCCGCCAGCTTGGCGATAACCGACAGGTTCACGAAGGAGGGAGGTCGGATCCGCCACCGCACCGGCTTCGGCCCGCCGTCACCGACCACGTACATGCCCAATTCGCCCTTGGAGCCCTCCACCGCGAAGTAGCAGTCCTCGGCCGGAGCCGGGATCCCGTCGGTGATGAGCTTGAAGTGGTGGATCATGGACTCCATGTCGTTCATGCAGTCTGTCTTGGTGGGAAGTGTGATCCGTGGATCTTCGACATCGATAGGACCGTCCGGGAGGCGGTCGAGCGCCTGGTGCAGGATGCGTACGCTCTGGCTCATCTCCTCCATTCGGACCAGATAGCGATCGTAACAGTCGCCATGCTGTCCCACAGGCACCTCGAAATCGTAGGTTTCGTAATCGTAGTAGGGGGCGTCCTTGCGCAGGTCGTACTCGACACCTGTAGCTCTCAGGTTGGGTCCCGTGAATCCGCAATTCACCGCGTCTTCGGCCGAAATCACACCCACGTCCTGGGTTCTCCCCAGGTGGATCGCGTTGGTGGTCAGCAACTGATGGATCTCTTCCAAGGTATTCGGGAACGTGTTGCAGAACTCACGCACCGCCTCGGCCCAGCCCTCGGGCAAATCGGCCATCATGCCGCCGATACGCGTGGCCGATGTCGTGATGCGGGCGCCGGTCAAGGACTCGTGGAGCGTGTAGATCCGCTCGCGCTCCTGGAACGCGTAGAGGAACGGCGTGAACGCCCCGACGTCGATCGCGGTCGTGCCCAGCCAGAGGAGGTGGCTGAAAATCCTGTCCAGCTCCATGAGGATCACCCGCACGACTCTGCAGCGCTCAGTGACCTCGATGCCCATCAGCTTCTCTACCGCCATCACATAGGCGCAGTTGTAAATGAGCGGTGCCAGGTAGTCTATTCGATCGGTGAGCGTAACGATCTGGTTCCAGGTCCTGTACTCGCCGAGTTTCTCGAATCCGGTGTGCAAGTACCCGATGTCCGGCGCCACCTTCACCACCGTCTCGCCGTCGAGCTCGCAAACCAGCCGTAGCACGCCGTGCGTGGCCGGGTGCTGCGGACCGATGTTGATGAGCATGTGCTCCGAGCCGATATCGGGCTCGGGTAGATCGACGGCTGCATCCAAACCCTGAGTCGGACGAAAGTCCATGCCGGCCTCGGGGTTTCGGCTTACCGTGTATTCGACCGTCCTACGCGCCATGGCTCGTCATCCCGCCGGCCGTCAGGCCGGCTCACTCCCGGTGGTGGGCTCGACCTGGTCAGGCACGGCCGGCGCGCCACCTACGTCGAAATCTTCCGGCTTGTAGTAGTGCGCCGGATCCTGGGTGAGGGCGCGGCGTGTTTGTTCGGCTCTCGAAAACCGTCCCCGGAGCGGAAAATCCTTGCGCAGCGGATGCCCTTCCTCGTAGTCGTCCGGCATCAGGATACGCCGCAAGTCCGGGTGCCCCGTGAAGGTGACGCCGAAGAGGTCGAACACCTCCCGCTCGAGCCAGTCGGCCGTCTGCCAAAGCGAGACTACGGACTCGATCCGGAGGGCATCCAGCGGAAGTTCGCACTTCACGCGCAGCGCACGCTTATGCGGGATCGACCAGAGTTGGTAAACGACCTCGATGGGACGGCCGCCCCCGTAATCCACGGCGGTCACATCCACCAGGAGATCATAGCGATGGTCGGCTTCGTCTTTCAACCAGCCCAACACCTCGGTGTTCCGGGCCGGGTTCACGAAGACGACGTCCTGTCCCGCCGACGTGATTTCGGTCCGTTGCACTGCGTCGCCGAAGCGGGCGTTCAGGGCTCCCACCGAAGGGTTGCTCGAGGTCGCGCCGTCGGACATGTGAATCAGCCACGCTCCGGACGGGTCATCGTCGGGCGCTCAGAGGGCAGAATGCCGCCCGCCTCCTCCTGCTGCGTCGAGTTGCCGAACGGACCCGAGAGGGTCGCCACCTCCTCGGCATTGGCCCGGGGCGCGCCAACGAGCAGGGGATCCTCGGCCCGGAGTTCACCATGTCGCGAGAGGCTCTCTCCCCGAATCTTCTCCTGGATCATCATCAAGCCGTAGATGAGGCCTTCCGGCCGAGGCGGACACCCTGGGATATAGACATCCACAGGCACGATGGTGTCGATCCCCTGCACCATGCAGTACGTGTCGAACACACCACCCGTACTAGCGCACGCGCCCATGGAGATGCACCACTTGGGTTGCGGCATCTGGTCCCAGATGCGCCTCAGGACGGGCGCGAGCTTGTAGGGGACGCGGCCTGCGCAGATGAGCACGTCGGCCTGTCGCGGACTGAACGCCATACGCTCCATGCCGAAGCGGGCGAGATCGAAGTTGGAGGCGGCCGCCGCCATCATCTCGATAGCACAACATGCCGTCCCGAACGGCATCGGCCACAACGAATTACGCCGAGCCCAGTTGACGATGAAGTCGATCTTGGTGGTCAGGAATGTGGGCGCGGCGAATCCAATCAGCCCACCCTGATCGCTGGATGGGGATCCCTCTAATCCCATTCCAGGCCTCCTTTCTTCCATTCGTAAAGCAACCCGACGGCCAGAACGGTCACGAACATGAACACCGCCACAAAGGCGCTCCAGCCCAACTCTCTCATCTCGACCGCCCAAGGGATCAGAAAGACCGTCTCCAGATCGAAGACGATGAAGCTGATCGCAACCATGTAGAACTTGACCGAGAAGCGAGCCCTGGTATCACCGAGAGGAATCATGCCGGATTCATAGGGCATGTCCTTCTGCGGAGTAGGGCGGCGGGGGTTGAGGATATGGGACACCACCACCATGCCGATGGCGTTTGCCACCGACACGCCGAGGAGGATCAGGAGCGGTGCGTACGATCCCGACATGGTTGCTTGGGAGAGTTTGTGAAAAGGTTCACTAGCGACGCCGGGAATCTACCCGGAGCTTCGGATGAGTGTCAATGTGCGCCCGCACCTCGTCGATCGGACCACAGTTGCGCCCGGTTTGCAGCCACGCGGGCCGGTCTGATATCTTGTGCGCCACTACCCGTCCCCGTGGGGCTCGTTCCGATCCTACGGTGGCACGCCGGACCCTGACGTACTGAAGCTTTCCGTTCACCCGGGAGTCGTAGAAGAGAATGCCAATCAAGAACGATCGTTGGATCCAGCGCATGGCCGAGGAGCATGGGATGATCGAGCCGTTCGAGGCCGATCAGGTCCGCGACGGATGTATCTCGTACGGGCTGTCTTCGTACGGCTACGATATTCGCGTTGCACCCGAATTCAAGGTCTTCACGAACGTTCACAACGTGATCGTCGATCCCAAAGCCTTCGACGACCGTTCGTTCGTCGACGTGAACCAGACCGAGTGTATCATCCCACCCAACTCGTTCGCTCTCGCGCGCACTGAGGAGTACTTCCGGATTCCGCGCGATGTGCTTGTGTTGTGCGTCGGCAAGAGCACGTACGCACGTTGCGGGATTATCGTGAACGTGACGCCGCTCGAGCCCACCTGGTGCGGGTACCTGACACTGGAGATCTCCAACACGACACCGCTGCCGGCGAAGATCTACGGTGGCGAGGGAATCGCGCAGCTCCTGTTCTTCGGTGGTGAAGAGGAGCCGCGCACGACGTATGCGGACCGCCAGGGCAAGTACCAGGACCAGGTGGGCGTAACGCTTCCCAAACTCTGAGCGCCCCCCTACTCCACGCTGAGCAGCTCGATCTCGAATACGACCGTGGCGTTGGGCGGAATCACCCCGTTTCCTGTGGCTCCCCAGGCGAGATGCGGCGGCACAACCAACTTTCGGACGCCCAGGACCTTCATACCCAAAGTCCCCTCCAGAAATCCCGGGATGACGTTCGTTTCGGGGTCGAGAAAGAACGTGAACGGTCCCGTGTCGAACAAGAATCCGTTTTTCAGCCAGCCAGAGAACAGCACCGTGGCCGTCAGGCCTTCAACAGCCTCTTCACCAGTTCCGACCTGGATATCGATCCAGTAGAGGCCCGAGTCCGATAGATTCATCTCTTCGAGATTGATTTCCAGGAAGGCCGCGAACTCGTCGTCATCGACGGGCGTGATGTTGGTGGAGATGCTGCTGCAGGCGGCCGCGACGATCAACAGTGCTATCGTCGATGTACCGCGTGCCACGCGCGTCCGAAGTGCGATGGTCATCCTCAAGTCTCCATAGTCCGTCAAATCCGATTCATATGCGTTCCGACTTACGTACCTAGACCCGCGTCCTTACGAATGGGTCAAGTCTTGGGTCGCTCGAACACGATCTTTCCGTCCACGACGGTCATGATCACCTTCACGTCCTTCAACTCCTCGGGCGGCCTCTCCAGCGGGTTCCGGTCCAGCACCGCCAAGTCGGCGAGGAAGCCGGGAAGCAGCTTGCCCTTCACGTGCTCCTCACCGGCAACCCACGCATTGTTCACAGTGTAGGCCCTGAGCGCCGTCTCCGCCGAAATGCGCTCCTCGGGGTACCAGCCACCTGCCGGAGTGCCCTGAAGTGTCTGGCGGGTCGTTGCGGCGTACATGCCTTCGAGCGGATTGGATGTGTACCAAGCCGCATTCGTGCCCGGCCAGTCACTGCCGAACGAGAGAAGCACGCCGGCGTCCTCGAGCGTCTTGAAAGCATAGGCCCAGCGCGACCGACCGCCGATGCGTTCCTCCATCCAGCGCATGTCGTCGATGGTGTGATACGGCTGCATCTCCGCGATGATCCCCATCTCGGCCTGCCTCCGGGCAGCCTCGGGTCCGCTCAACACCTGATTGTGGATGATGGCGAAGCGGCGGCCCTCACGGGGACCGTTCACCTCGATCACCTTCGCGAAGATGTCCAGGATGGAATCGATGGCGAAGTCGCCGATCGCGTGCACACGAGGGTTGAAGCCGGCCGAGTCGGCTCCGAACACGAGGCGCTCCATATTGCCCGGAGGGTTCATGCCCGATCCCTGGTCGCTCACGTGGCCCGTGTTGGTCGAGTTGCGCCAGTTGCCAGGAACGCCGGTCGTCAGATAGGGCTCGAAGAACCGGGCCGTCGATGCTCCCATGATCCCATCGACGAATCCCTTGAGTCCCTGGTAGCGGATCCAGCGGTCCCCCGACCCCTCGACGATCCCGGAATGCCGCATCTCGTCCCAGGTGTCCAGCACCATCCGCATGTTGACACGGCTGGTCAGTTCACCGCGGCGCCGAAGTTCGTGGTAGACCTCGACCTGCTCCGGCGGGGTGATGTCGAAGAAGGTGGTGACGCCGTGTTCCCTCAGCCGGGCCAAAGCGAGGCGGGCCTCCGCCAGCTTCTGGTCCATCGTCTTGGGTGGAATCACGCTGCGGATGCGCGAGGCGGCCTGAGGGGTGACCCGCCCGGTCGGCGACCCGTCCTCACACTCGACGCCATCCCACGAGCAATCCGCCCCGGCCGCATCCAGCGCCGCGGCGTTGGCGAGGAACTGCGAGCGATCCCAGTTCCAGAGGATCGCCGGGTTTTCCGGTGAGACCGCGTCGATCAAGGTACGATCCGGCCGGAAAAGGCCGGCCGGCTTGTTCAGGTCGTCGCCCCGACCCGTCGAACTCGTGGCCCATTGCTCGTAGGCTCCCCAGCTGCCACCCACCATCCAACCACCCCGGGGGAGCCGGGTGACCGTCTCCCGTACCGCCTCCACGAGTCCCTCGGCATCCGACACCTCGAGAAGGTTGACCCCGAGGAGCAGGGCGCCGGCCCGGTTGAAGTGCGTGTGGTTGTCGATGAACCCGGGCGACACGAAGCGCCCATCCAGGAGCACCACGCGGGTGCCGTCCCCGGTGAAGCGCGCCACCTCAGCGTCACTGCCAACGGCGACGATGAGATTGCCCCGCACCGCCACCGCCTCCACCCAGGGCTGCACATCGTCGCCGGTCCAGATGCGGCCGCCGAGAAACACGAGATCGGCCTCCTGTGCGCCAACGGCCTGAGCCGCCATCAGTCCGATGGCGAACGCCAGGGTGACAAGATGCCTCGAGAGAGTCCGGGTCGTCATGCGGGAACTCCTGATCACGTGGGGAAAGGCCGTAGGTTTATGCTAGGGACGAAGTCCTCGGCATGAAAGGGTGGGCGCTCGACGACGGCGGTGGGTGAGGCCCGCGTGGGCAAGACCCTCCCGGAGCGCTCCCTGACCACCTCGGCCCAGTGGGGCCGGCCTATCCCTCGAGCGCCGCCATCGTCGACCGCACGGCATCGGCGCTATGTCCCAACGCCTCACGCTCGGCCTCGGTGAGTTCCACCTCCAGGATTTCGAGCAGACCACCCTCTCCGAGCTTACAAGGCACACCCAGGTAGATCCCCTCTTGGCCGTACTCACCCTGAAGGAACGCCGCGCATGGAAGCACGCGCCGCTTGTCCTTGACGATCGCCTCCACCATCTGGACGGCTGCCGCCGAAGGGGCGTAGTAGGCACTGCCGGTCTTGAGGTGGGCCACGATCTCCGCCCCACCCTTTCGTGTACGCTCGATGAGCGCGTCGATCTTCTCGCGAGATAAGAGCTGGGTCAGCGGAATGCCGCTGACGGTCGTGTAGCTCACCAGGGGGACCATCGTGTCGCCATGGCCGCCGAGAACGAGTGCTTGGATGTCCTCCACGCTGACGTCTACCTCCATCGCGATGAACGACCGAAAGCGGGCGGTATCGAGGACTCCCGCCATCCCGATGACTCGCTCACGGGGGAATCCCGTGGTCTGAAGGGCCACATACGCCATGACGTCGAGCGGATTGGACACGACAATCACTATCGAGTCCGGCGCCACGCGCTGAATCTCCCTCGACACTGACTCGACGATGCCGGCGTTCGTCTTGAGAAGATCGTCCCGGCTCATGCCGGGCTTTCGGGCGATACCTGCCGTCACCACGAAGATGTCGGAGCCCGCGGCCTCCTCGTAATCGTTCGAGCCGATGATACGCGAGTCGAAACCCTCGATGGGAGCGCTCTCCCACTGGTCCAGCGCCTTCCCCTGGGGAATACCCTCGACGATGTCGATGAGGACGATTTCCCTGGCCAGCTCCTTTTCGGCCAGACGCTGGGCACAGGTTTCTCCAACGTGACCCGCTCCGACCACGGTGATCTTGCGCGCGCTCATGAAAATCATGTCTCCCGGATTGTCATTCGGATTGGCTTGACCGCCATAACCGCACGGAAAATAAAAGGATCGGGTCCAGGTATTCGATCCGGCGACCGAATTGATCGATCATGCTCCACCCTCCGCCGAGATTTCCGGGTTTCGGCCTGCCACCCACTCCGATGTACCGTCCTCGAAGCGTTCCTTCTTCCATACGGGCAGGCGAACCTTGATCTCTTCGATGACGTAACGTGACGCCTCATACGCCTCGGCGCGGTGAGCGCTCGACACCGCGATCGCCACGCTGACATCACCAATACCCAATTCACCTACCCGATGGACCGCGGCCAAGCGCCCCACCCCATAGCGCTCCTCGGCCTCCGCCAGAATCTCGTCGAGCGTGTCCTGGGCCATCTCGTCATAGGCGTCGTACCGCATCGCCTCGATGCCACGCCCGTCATTGTGATTGCGGACCACGCCCAGGAAGAGGATCACGGCACCGCTCGAGGGATCGGCGACGCGAGCGAGTAGCGCCTGAGGATCGATGGCATCCGTGGTGATCCGCGCGCGCGAAAGGGTCGAGGACACGGCCGACTTAGCCGCCCGCCACAGGCGGAATGATGGCGACCTCGTCGCCGTCGGCAAGGACGGCATCGGACGTGCAGTAGCTTCGGTTCACAGCGACGGCCGGGGCAGAGGGAAGCCGGGCCGCCGCATCGTCACGCTCACGCAGCACCGTGATCAAGTCGGACACCGTGGCACCGTCAGGCAGATCGACATCGAAATCCGCGCCTCCCATGATCTCTCGGTACGACGCGAAAAACAGGGCTCTGACCTTCAAGGGAAACCTCTCGCAAGAAAAAGCAGCGGGCAGCGGACGCCACCACCATCGTGGCCTGAAGGTAGAGAAACCGCGAGCCTCGGGTCAACGCCGGGCGGCGCGGGCGGGTGAATCAGCCTGGTGGCCAGTTCCCTCCCGGCCGGAACCCGCCTGGCGGCGGGCCGCCCCTCGGCATCATGCCGCCATCCTGCCCTCCGCCTCGACGCAACCGGCGAATCCTATCGGCGAGGGCGTCGCGAGCCTGAAGAAAGAACAGCACCTGGTCGGGCCGTAGCGTTTGGAGCAGCGCGTTCTGCTCGTCCCGAAAGAGCTGCGCCTCCTCTTGGCGAAGCTGGGCGATCGCCTCCAAGGCGTCCCTCACCTCGGCCTCGGGAATCTCCTTGCCATCGGCCCGGCGTGCTTGGAGATCCTGCACACGCTCCCGGGTCCGCCGCTCACGCAGTGCGAAGTCGATGCGTTGCTGACGGAACGTCGCCATGACGCCCTGTACGCTCGACCGCTCGCCGCTCGTGAGACCGAGGTCGGCGAAAAGCCTTCGCTCGAAGGTGGCGCGCACGCGTTGCTCCATCTCGATGCGGCCGCTCCCCTGCCCCCTTAACGGATTCCGGCCGCGGCGCTGTGCAAGCAGCGGTCCGGGCACAGTGACCAGAACCGCCGCCAAGATGGTGATGATCGTGCGCTTATTCATCCGCCTAGCTCCTCCAAGAGCTCCGCGAGCGCTTCGTCGGAGAGGTCGTCCAGCATTGCCACGCCCGCGATGAACCCGTCGTCGGTCGGCCAGGTCAACGCGAGCGGCTCCTCGGCCAACACCCCATTTCCGTCGCCGGGCGGCTGACGCCACACGACCGCCGTGCCCAGCGCCAACACCACGATAGCCGCAGCCGCGAGCTGCGGGCTCATCCATACGCGCCGACGAAGTGGCGTGGTGGCGATGGATGCCGTCACTCGTGCCGTGAGATCGTCCGGCATGATAGGAACGCCGGCGTGGAGCGCACGCACGAGGCTCGCCTCCGCACGGCACTCCTCACAGCCGGCTACGTGCTCCTCTACGAAGCGTCGGTCGGCAGCGCTGAGTTCTTCCCTCACCCAGGGGGCAAGGAGCTCCTTTACGCGGTCACAGCCGTTTGCGTTCATATCATCATCTCTCTGAGCCGACGGATGCCGTGATGGTAGTTCACCCGGGCCGCACCCTCCGATGAGCCAATAACCTCACCGATCTCCTTAAAACTCAAGCCTTCATCGATTCGCAACGTTACCGCTCGGCGTTGCTTGTCCGGCAGTTCGGCCACCATGACACGTGCCTGCTCTGCCTCCTGTTTCAACGCCGTGACGTCACCCGCCTCGGGTTTGGCGGAAACCAGAGGCCCGGCGCTCTCCAATGCCTGCTCGGCTCGGCGCTTCCGCTTGCGAAAAACACCCTTCGCCTCATTACTGGCAATGGTCAACAACCATGTCCGGAAGGAGGCGTCCCCTCGAAACCGGGGAAGCGCGCGGACGGCTTTCACGAAACAGTCCTGCGTCGCGTCGGCAGCCTCGTCGTCATCACCCAGAAAACCCCTGCATACCCGGAAAACGCTCGCGATGTGCCTTGTGCACAGCTCATCCAAGGCCTCGCGATCACCCTCTTTGGCAAGGCGCACCAAGTCTGAGTCGGGCAGACCACCCGCTTCCTCCTTCACCATGAATCAGACGCCCGGGGACCGAAATCCGTTAAGCGGATCGTCCGGTGTATGTAGGAACAAGGATTCGCTTTTGTCCAGGTGATACCCCATCGGATGGGGTAGCCGCCGGCATGGACGGCGTTGAGACCGACGCGAACGAGGGTCTCAGTCGTCGCTAACCCCGTCCAACTGCCCTACGCGGGTGCGTAGGTGCTTGGAGGGCTTGAACACAGGCACACTTCGCGACGCCACCTCCACCGGCTCCCCAGTTCTCGGGTTGCGAGCCATGCGGCTCTTGCGCCGACGAACCTTGAAGGTGCCAAAGCCTCGAATCTCGATGTTGTCACCGTTGGCCAAAGCTCGTTTGATGGCGTTTAGAAAGCCATCTACAACCAGAGCGCAGTCCTTCTTGGTGATTCCGGGTCCGATGGCCTCGGCGACCTGCTCAACGAGGTCCGCTTTCGTCATCCATTCCTCCGAAGGTGGCTTTGGGGTCCCGGTTTGGTTTGGGGCAGCCACGGTAGCACGCCCAAGCCTGGAACGTCAAGTGGCCCTTGCATCTACGCTCCCTGAGCATCGGCTATTTCTCTTCGCTCGCGACCATCAAGTCGATGAATTGGTCGAAGAGATAGCGGCTGTCATGCGGTCCCGGTGCCGCTTCGGGATGGTATTGCACCGAAAACACGGGGAGGGCCTGGTGGGCGAGTCCCTCCACCGTATCGTCGTAAAGGTTCACGTGGGTGAGCCGCAGATCGGGTGCCCCCGGAAGGATGTCGCCGTCGCCTCTGAGAACGGCGAAGCCGTGATTCTGCGCGGTGATCTCGACGATGTTTCGGTCCAGATTGAGAACGGGGTGATTCGCACCGTGATGCCCGAAAGGCAACTTGAAGGTCGTTGCTCCGAAGGCCCGAGCAATGAGTTGGTGGCCGAGACAGATACCGAAGACCGGGATGTTCTCGTCGGCCAGCCGACGAACCGTTTCCGTCGCGTTGTCGACCGCCGCAGGGTCTCCTGGACCATTCGAGATGAAGAGTCCGTCGGGCTCCATGCAGATGACTTCGCCGGCGGACGTGTCGGCGGGAATCACAGTGACGCGACACCCCCTCTGAGCCAGCAGCGCCGGCGAGGTGGCCTTCACGCCGAAATCGTATGCAACGACGTGAAATCGTTCGTCCGTCTCCGCGAGCACCTCGTACGGAGCGGCAGTCGAGACCCCGCGCGCGAGGTCCAGCCCTTCCATTCGTGGGTGTTCCATGATCCGCTCCAGGAGCTCCGCCTCAGGTAGCTCCGCCGGGGCGATGGCGCCGCGCAACGCACCCTCGGCACGAATGTGCCGAGTCAAAGCACGTGTGTCGATTTCGGAGAGCGCAACGATGCCGTGTCGCGTCAGGTAGGCCTGCAGAGATTCGCTCGACCGCCAGGAGCTGAAATGCTCCGAAACCTCCCGGACAATAAATCCAGATACCTTCGGACCAGAGGACTCTTCGTCCGTCTCGTTCACACCACAGTTGCCGATGAGCGGGTAGGTCATGCAGACCAACTGGCCGGTATAGGAGGGATCCGTCAGTACCTCCTGATAACCCGTCATTGCCGTATTGAAGACGACCTCCCCCAAGGCCGATCCCGACGCACCGAAGCTTCTGCCCTCGAATCGACGTCCGTCTTCGAGGAGAACGTATGCTGCCGAGCTTCCTGGATGGCGTATCAAGAGTCCCCGAAGTAGTGGGCGTGGCAATCGTGGATCGGCCCCGAATCTAGATGGTGGCCGGGCTCCGTCAAGGTGGTCTTTGGTCCGAGTAGCGCTCCTCAGGACGAGTACCGACGAGAGCGCTTCCCCCACCCCGCCGGCCCATCTACCTTAGGCCGTTCACCATCCATGAAATACCTCGCTGCGGAGGCCCGGATCGCCACGCCCATCCTACACATTCACGTCGACGAGTCGTGCTTGGGAAACCAATTTCAGGCTCGCGCCAATCCCGGCGGAGCCGCAGGCCTGGTCGAGTTCTGGAACGGGGACGAATGGGTTCGCCGTGATTTCTGGTTATCGGAGCCGGACACCACCAACAACCGAATGGCCATCCGTAGCGGTATCGAGGGGCTCACGCTCTTGACCCAACGTTACCGGGTCGAAGTGGTCTCCGACAGTCAGTATCTGGTAAAGGGCATGAACGAATGGCTCCCCGGGTGGAAGGCGAAGGGTTGGAAGCGGAAGGGCGGCCCGATTCAGAACCTCGAACTCTGGCAGCAACTCGAACGCGTCGCGGCCAGCCAAGACGTGCAATGGAGCTGGGTGCGGGGCCACGCCGGTCTTCCGAAGAACGAGTACGTGAACGACCTTGCGGTTGAAGCCGCCCGGGAACTGACACAGTCCGGTGGGCTCGTGCCATCGGGGTTCCGGGCCTGGTTGGAGGAACAACGCGAAAAAAAGGGCCAGTATCTCGACTATTTCGAATTCGAAGCGCCGGCTTAGGATTCTCAGGTCCCAACACCGACGGATAACCTAGACAAAAAAAGAGAGCCCTCGGTGCGGCGCGAACCGCTCCGAGGACTACCTTTTCCGCTGGCAGGAGTCGACCCTTGCTTGGGCCTCCCCGCCTCGGACTGTCTTGCGACTGTCCTTTGCCGGGCAGTTGTTTCAACTCCCCTTACCCTCATCGCGCGGTCCGCGACTCAGGGGCCCCGAGCTCTCAGGGCTACGACGGAGACCAGCGACTTCTCCATCGGCTCACCGGAATCCAAGCTTCCGGCTCGCGTCACCACCGCGGTATCCCGCTCAGCGACTCACGCTCCTGCATCCGCCGAAGGGATGATCTGCATCATCGATTCAGCAGGCCACATGCCGATGCGCACTGACAGTATTCAACAACCACGCTACGAGGTCAAGTTTTTCGAAGAGTGCCGAGTCTATTTCGACCATTACGCTGTAACATGTTGTACCTCAACGATATAACCCACGTTGTCAATCTTGCTCCGGCGCGGAACACGCCCACGCGAACAACTCGATAGCTTGGGCCACACTCCTCCACCACAAGCACTTGAGAAAGTCTGACATCTAAGAACCAATGGGCACCGCGGGAACCGATCGGGGTGATCCAGCTATCCGATTTGTTGTCTAGGCAACACGAATTTCGCGGTCGAACACCTCACCGATTGCCAGCAGGATCGGATCGACCACGTCGGAGACCTCGACCGACCTTCCCAAGCACTCCGAAAGCGAAGTGACCTCGCGGTCATGGAGGCCGCAAGGAACGATGGTGTCGAAGTATGAAAGGTCGGTGGCGACGTTCAACGCGAATCCGTGCGAGGTAATCCAGCCACTGGAAATACGCACACCGACGGCGGCGATCTTCTGCTCTCCAACCCACACGCCGGTCAGGCCCTCCTCCCGCCGCCCCTCGAGATCGAATGCGCGAAGTGCGCGGATGAGAATCTCTTCC
Organism: Gemmatimonadota bacterium; assembly: GCA_022561145.1. GTDB lineage: Bacteria > Gemmatimonadota > Gemmatimonadetes > Longimicrobiales > Gaopeijiaceae > JACZXQ01. Next base: position 5,852 of record JADFRS010000049.1, on the reverse strand, counting down.
AAGTCCCTGAGGTAGCGGTGGGCATCCCGCCGGTCGGGCTTGAGATCGAGAATGGGATAGCCGATGAGCTGGCCCGGGCCATGGTAGGTGACGTCCCCCCCCCTACCCGCATCCGCGAGCTGGATGCCCAAGCGGCGGCGGGTCGCCTCGTCAGCCACCACGTGGTCCGCATCGCTACTCCCCCCCAGAGTGATGACATGCGGGTGCTCCAAGAGAAGAAGCTGGTCCGGAATGATCCCCGCCCGTCGTTGCTCGACGAGTTCCGCCTGCATCTCGACGGCCTGGTCGTAGGGTACGACCCCGAGTTGGCGCGCCTCGAGAACCAGAAGGCCTCTACGCGTCCTCGGAGAAGTCCTCGAGCATCTGCTTGAGCTGCGCGAGGAACCTCGCCGCGTCGGCGCCATCCACCATGCGGTGGTCATAAGCTAGTGAGAAGTAGGACCGCTTCCGAATCGCGATCATGTCGGTGCCCGTCGAGGAGTCCTCGATCACCACCGCACGTTTCTCGATGCTTCCCGTGCCCAGAATGGCCGACGTGCCCTTGGGAATAATCGGCATTCCGACCAGCGTGCCGAGCACACCCGGGTTCGTGATCGAGAACGTGCCCCCCTGGATCTCGTCGGGGCTCAAGCGCCTGGAGCGGGCACGCTCGGCCAAATCGATGATCTTTTTGCCGATGCCGACCAGGCCGAGATGGTCTGCGTCGTGAATGACCGGAACGATCAGACCAGGGTCGAGGTCGACGGCCATGCCCAGGTTTACGTTGTTCCGATAGATCAGATTGTTGCCCGATACGGTGCCGTTGATCTGCGGGAAGCGGCGAAGCAGCCGTGAGCACGCCCAGGCCACGAAGGCCGTGTAGCTGACTCGGGCACCCTGCTCCGCCCACCTCGCCTTGTTGGCCTTCCGGATCATGTCGATTCGTGAGAAGTCGACCTCGATGAACGAGTGGACGTGCGGTGCGAGCCGCTTAGCCAACACCATGTGCTCAGCGGTGAGACGGCGGATCTTGTCCATAGTCTCGACGGTGTCGCCTTCACGAACCGGAAACTCCGGGTGTTGTACCTCGCCGTAGAACATCGACCAGAAGTCCCCCACTGGAGCTGTGGCAGCAACAGCGGGCTTCGCGGCCGCAGGTTCCGCTACTACCGGCGTCGGGGCGGGTGCGGCGGGGCCGAGCGAGATGAAGTCGAGAATGTCCTGCTTGGTGACACGCCCCGCGTGCCCGCTGCCGGGTACGCTGCCGATGTCGATGCCGTGCTCCTCGGCGATGCGCCGGACCACCGGAGTCGACCGCGTCCTAAGCCTCTCTTCGGCCGACCCGGGTGCGTCCGGCTGCGCGGGAGGCACAGCGGGTTCGGGAGGCGCGGGCGCCTGGGCCACGGGGGCAGCCTCTACCGCCGGCCCGTCCGCGGATGACTCGGCCTCGACCGGCGACGCCTCAGCCGCCGCGGTAGCCACGGCAGCCCCACCTTCGGTGTCGATGTAAGCCACGATGGTCCCCACTTCGACGGTCTCCCCCTCTTGAACGGCGATCTCCACCAGAGTGCCGCCCTCCGGCGCCGGAATCTCTGCGTCCACCTTGTCGGTAGATATTTCGAGGATAGGCTCGTCTCGCGCGACCGTGTCGCCGAGCTTCTTGAGCCATTTCGAGACCGTGCCCTCTGCGATGGACTCGCCCATCTGGGGCATTGGAACCTCAACACGAGCCACGCCCGTCACTCCGTTTATGAGTTCGGTCGTACGTTGTCCGGTGCGGATGCCTGCTTACCCTAGGAGGTCCGCCCCGATCCGGGATTCAGCCATGATCCATTGAATATGTCAGTACGCCGCAAGGTAGCGCGCCGCCGTTACGATATCCTCGACTTGCGGGAGGAAGTAGTCCTCCAGCGCTCCGGCATATGGCACGGGGGCATCGATCGCCGTGACGCGAAGCATAGGCGCATCCAACCATTCGAAGGCCTTTTCGCTGACCCTCATGGCGATCTCGCCGGCGATACCACCCGTTCTCGTATCCTCGTGCACCACCAATAGGCGGCCGGTCTTCTTGACGCTTTCCACGATCGTTTCGTCGTCGAGCGGCAACAGGGTCCTCAGGTCGAGAATCTCCACCTCGAACCCGTCCTCCTGGTGGAGGACCTCGGCCGCCTCGACGCTTTTGTGGACCATCAAGCCGTAGGTCACGACCGTAAGGCCGCTCCCTTCTCGCACGACATTCGCCTTACCCAGAGGCACGATGTAATCGTTCTCCGGCAGCACCTCACGCAGGAAGGGGGCGCGATAGAGACCCTTGTGCTCCTCGATGATGACAGGGTTGTCGTCCCGGATGGCTGCCTTGACCAATCCCTTGGCGTCGTAGGCCGTGCTGGGATAGACGATCTTGAGGCCCGGCGTATGGAAGAAGGCCATCTCCACATTCTGCGAGTGGAATGGTCCTCCTCGATTACCGCCACCCACTGGGCCACGAATGACCAGCGGGAGCGGACCGCTCCCTCGGTACAACGACGTGGCGATATAGTTGGTGATGACGTCGTAGGCCGGCGAGATGAAGTCCATGAACTGCATCTCGACCACCGGCCGGAGGCCCATGTGGGCGGCCCCCGCAGCGGCACCGGTGAACCCCGACTCCGAGATGGGCGTGTCGATCACCCGGTCCTCGCCGAAGTGATCGAGGAATCCGCGCGTGACCTTGAATGCCCCACCGTAGACCCCGATGTCCTCACCCATCATGAAGACGCGTTCGTCCCGCTCCATCTCTTCGAAGAGTCCTTCGCTGATGGCTTCGAGGAGCGTAACAGGCTCGCGGCGCTCGGTCTTGGTGACGTTGTCGGGCTTGCCGCCCACGGCTCCTCCAGAATGGCTCATGCCTGGGTAGGATCGGGTTGTTCGAGGCGTGTCCAGGGAGTCTTGGCTCCCCGGTCCGTGTACACGGCGTCGAGCGCGTGTACCCCCTCGGGAGCGGGCTCGCCAACGGCCTGCTCGGCAGCGAGGCGGACCTCATCCTCCGCGCGCGCCTTTAGCGCGGCCAAGGATTCCTGAGTCGCCCATCCCTCGGAGAGAAGGCGCGCCCCGAACCGCGTGATCGGATCGCGCTCCTCCCACACCTTCAGCTCCGCCGGGTCCACGTACTCCTGGTTGTCGTGTTGCGCGTGTCCTTTACGGCGGTAATACCTCATCTCGACCATGCCCGCTCCCTGCCCCGCCCGGGCCCGGTCCACAGCACGCTTAGTCCCCTCATACACGTCCAGCACATCCGTGCCGTCTACGGATTCGGCATGCAGTCCGTAGCCGGCGGCCTTTCTCGTAAAGCTCTCGAGCCGCGTGGTTTTCCTGGTCGGGGTCGAGAACGCCCATTGGTTCGCCTCGAGCATGAGCACCATCGGACATCGTTGGACTGCGGCAAGGTTGAGGCCCTCGTGCCATGCTCCCGTCGAAGTCGCACCGTCACCGCAGAAGACGAGTCCCACTCTCGGCTCCTGCTTCAGGCGGAACGAAAGTGTGATGCCCGCCATGACTCCAACCATGGTGCCCAGAGGAGATACGGGGCCCACCAGGCCGCGGCGATAATCCACCCAGTGAACGTTCGCCTCCTTACCGCCCGTGGGCCCGGTAGCTCTGGCCAGATACTGACGAAAGAAGTCCAAGGGCTTCCCCCCCATGAGGAATAGCGCACCACATGCTCTAACCGTTTGTGCGATGATGTCGCCGCTTCCGTCAGAGCGTCGGTTGAGGGCATAGGCGGCGCCGACCGCGCCCGCCTCTTGGCCCAAGGAGCGGTACACTCCTCCACCGACGTGTCCTTGCTTATGGAGTACCTCCAGACGTTCTTCGGCGGCTCTGGCCCGCACCAGAGCGTAGTAGAGTTCGTGGAGCTGAGACTCGGCTAGCCCGGCGACAAGTGCCGTCCCATCCGTGGGGTTGGTTGCAGGCATGGCCTGGGGTTGGTCAGTCCCGCCCTGGAGGATCTAGTCTAGAGGTTGCCGTCGTCGTTCCCCGAACCGCCGGCGTCACCGCCGGGGGGAGCCTGGAGCAGGTCCAGCACCGGCTGGGGCGCCTGAGCCCCGGCAGGAGCGTCGAACTGCAGAATGGACTCCGGTGATCGAGCCCTCGACGACATGATGGACAGAACGAGAGCAAGACCCATGAACATGGACCCCGCCGTCCACGTCGCACGGGTCAGCATGGTAGTAGCTTGCCGTCCGCCGAGAATACCCTCGGTAGCCGCCGCGCCTCCGCCCATCGCCGCAAGACCGCCTCCCTTGCCCGCTTGCAGCAAGATCACAACGGTCAGGAACAGCCCATCCAACACCAGGATCGCGAGAAGAAGTCCGTACATCGTCAGCCAGCGTTAAAACTCAGTAATGGAGCGGTAAACATCGCCACGACAGGCGATTGGGTCAACCCGATTCCCGCGTGTTTCGAGCCGATTCGGCGATTCGTGCAAAGGACTCCGCGTCGAGAGACCCGCCCCCCACGAGCACTCCGTCGACGTCGGACGCCGAAAGAAGCTCCTCCGCGTTGCCGGGTTTGACGCTGCCGCCGTACAGAATCGGCACCACTTCCGCACGATCCTCCTCGAGAGCATTCCGGAGAACCCTCCGCAGCACGGCGTGGGCGCCCGCAGCATCTTCGGGCGTAGCCGTTTCACCCGTGCCGATGGCCCACACCGGTTCGTACGCCACCAAGAAGTGGGCTCCGGAGCGGGCGGTGAGCCCCCCCAGCGCCGCTTCGAGCTGGCGCTCGATGATCTCCTCCAGGCGGCCACCACGTCGCTCTTCGAGGGTCTCTCCGACACACACGACCGGAGTCAGACCGCTGGCCACGCAAGCGCCGACCTTGAGCGCAACCTCACCATCGGTTTCGCCGAAAACGTGTCGCCGCTCGGAGTGCCCGACCAACGCATATGTCGCGCCCGCGTCCAAGGCCATCGACACTGACGATTCACCGGTGAACGCACCCTTCTCCTCCCAGTGGATGTTCTGCACACCGAGGTGCACTTCGGGCCTTCCACCGCGGGCGTCCACGGCCGCCGCCAGGGACAGCGCAGGTGGAAAAATAATGAGCGTAGGTGGGTTTTCGCCCAGGTCCGGAGCAAACTCCCTGAAGAACGTGCGCGTGGCGGATGGACCCTGATGCATCTTCCAATTTCCGGCGATCACGCGCTGTTCGGACATCAGGACTCCTCCGTTCGATCGTTCAGTGCGACGACGCCCGGCAGCTCACCGCCCGCAAGCAACTCCAGCGCCGCGCCGCCGCCTGTCGAGATGTGCGTCAAGCGATCGGCCACACCCGCCGATGCGGCCGCGGCCGCGGAATCTCCGCCACCCACGATGACCATCTTTCCTGCATCTGCCGCAGCCGCGGCGGATCGCGCGAGATCCACCGTACCTCGTGCGAACGGCGGCATCTCGAAAACTCCCATCGGCCCATTCCAGACGATGGTCCCGGCCGAAGCGAGCGCACGCGAGAAGAGCGCGGATGACTCGGGACCGATGTCTCCTATTCGATCCCCCTGTCGAACGGCCTCCCGCGGGACGGTGCGGGTAACGGATGACTTTGTGATGTCCGCGGCAACCACTACATCAACGGGCAGCAGCACCTTGTCACCGCCCTTGGCCAGCACGTCACGGGCGACGTCCACGCGGTCTTTCTCCACGAGGGAGTCACCGACCTCCAGGCCGAGCGCCAGCAAGAACGTGTTGGCCATGGCCCCACCGATGATGAGTTGATCGACACGGGGCAGCAAGGCATCGATCACGTCGATCTTACCTGAGATCTTGGCACCTCCCAGCACGGCTACGAACGGCCGAACGGGGTCGGCGAGTGCGTCACTCAGAAAGCGGAGCTCAAGC
>JADFRS010000048.1 GCA_022561145.1 Gemmatimonadota bacterium | reverse complement strand
CAGACGGGGCCGGGTGCGAACGCGATGTTGTTCCCTTCCTCGTCCAGGAAGCGCAGAGGTGCACCAAGCGGTTCCTCGGCCTTCTCCCATGTCCCTCCGACCGCGTCGCCGTATCGATACACGGTCACCTCACCCGATCCGGTCACACGTACATCATTATACTCTCCATAGCGCTGCACGACCTCAGTACGCATCACCACCACCGTGCCGGCGGCAACCTGCGTACCGGTATCCGCATCAATCTCCGGCGTGCCGCCGCGCCACCGAAGATACCTCCGGGCTTCGCGATCATAACGCCACTCCACACGGAAGGGGCCGAAATACCCTACGCGTACCGTTAGGATTTCCGGTGGATCGAGTGGGGGCGTATCCTGATGCACGAATGGCGTAAAATCGTCAAGTAACTCCACACGGTAGCCGAGCTGTTCCGCGGCAGCGTACATGCGCTTCAGTGTAGTGAAGCCGTTGTGCGGAGCGGGAATCGTATACCGGCGGTAGTACGCACCGAAAGGATTACGCAGTGCGTCGACGTTGTCGATAATTCCTCCTCGCAGGCTCTCCAGTGCGAGATAGGAGCCACCCCAGTGTCCGTAGACCGCGTCGAAGGCCGCGGCGAGAGGAATAAAATCATCACGCGCGCTGCGCACCGAACCGATCTCGAAATCCTCGTCATCGGCCGTGGGACAGGCGTAAACGGCCATGAAACGATTGATACCATACGTCACCACAGGCATCTCCACGACAAGTTCGGCCGCCGCGATACCTGAGAGCGGACGTGCGGCTGCGTCTTCAGCAAGCATCACGGCAACCGGCCGTTTGGGTTGGATGACTTCCAGCTCTTCCTCTTCACTTTCCGGAGCATGCCGCACACAGAAGAGCCCTGTGAACGGGCTCTTTGTCTGCTCAGGAGACACGGACTCTGTCTCAGAGACGAGGACAGGGAAAAGCGAACCGGAACTCTGCTCGCGACGCACTGAAAAACTCTGCCCAGGTATGAGAACGATGGCGATACCAAGAACCGCCATCGCCGTTGCGGCGATGAGAGGGCGATACATGTCCTGAAAGATCACTTCGCCGCCTGTTTCGCAACTATCTCTTTGATTTTCTCGACAATCTCACCTGGCGTAAAGTGCGCCTTGATCATATAGTCGACCGCGCCCAGCCGCAAACCGCGTTCGACGTCGTCGCGCTGCCCGAGGTTCTCGAATTTCTGTGCGCCGGCCGCCCGCGCCCTCTCCCACCCAACGCCAACGTGGGTGGGCCACAACCCGTCGATGGCTTCGGCCCGGACGTACAGAAGGCCGGCCTCTTTGGGGCCAACGAACCACTTGTGGGCGCTCCCTGTGTAGAAGTCGCAGCCGAGGGCGTGCACGTCGACGAGCATGGCTCCAAACGTCTGCGCGCCGTCGATCATGCTCATCACGCCGCGGTCCCGGGCCGCTCGACACAACTCGGCCGCCGGCAACGCCACGCCGGACACGTTGGAGACGTGGCTGAACGACAGCAGCCTCGTGCGCGGCGTGAGCGCGTCGAGGAACGGACGGACAAGCTCTTCGGCGGTATGGGGGCTCGCAGGCGTAGACACTCGCTTCACGGTGAAGCCCAAGCGCTCGGCCCGCACATCCCACGCCACGCTGTTGGTTGGATGGTTCTGGGCCCAGAGCAGCACCTCGTCGCCCGGGCCCAGGTCCATGCCGTTGACCACGGTGGCGTTTGCCGCGCTGGTGTTCCGGACGATCGCGATCTCCCCCGAGTCGGCGCCCATGAAGGCGGCCAGAGCCTCGCGGGCAGCGGTGCGTAGGCCGCCGAACTTCGACCGGTTCTGGAACGAGGCGTCCCGGTCGACGTCGCGGGTCAACTCGAAGACGCGCTCCTGCACCGAGGCCGGAGACGGGCAGAGGTTCGCCGCGTTCATGAGGATCAGGTCGGGCCTCAGAGAAAACGCCCGCTTGACGAGCCGCCAGAAGTGCTCGTCGGCCACCTGATAGGGGGAAAGGCCGTGAGTAACATCGGTGATATCGGCGAGGAGCCGACTCCCCTCATCACGGCGGCCGGACCATGCGGATACAGAGATCGGAAGGCTCGCGGAGACGACGACACCCCCCACGACCTGGCGAATGAACCGTCGACGGCTGCGAACGCTCATCTGTGCGCTCCCTGTGCGGTGGGCGTGGACCGATGCCTCAAGGTACGTCGGCCATGATGCGCTCGATATCCCGGCGATCTTCGGGTGAGGGAAAGCCCCACTCGGGCCGGTAGCCGAAGAGCTCGGCCACGCTCGACGATCCGAAGTGGTCGTTCAGGATCTCGACGTGATCGCTCGAAAGAAGGCCGGGATGGATCACGCCGCAGGCGCGGCTCAACTGCAGCAGCTCCTTGCGCAGGGTGACCACGTAGTTGGCCAGGCGGGCCGCCTTGGACGTCGGGTCCAACCCGCGCATGAGCCAGCGGTTCTGCGTAGCGACTCCCGTCGGGCAGTGGCCGGTATGGCACCGCTGCGCCTGGATGCAGCCCACGGCCATCATGGCCTCCCGACCCACGTTTATCATGTCGCACCCGAGCGCGAACGCCATCAACCCACTCGCGGGAAAGCCGAGCTTTCCGCTGCCGATGAACACCACGCGCTCGTGTACACCGGTCTCCGCGAAGATCCCGTAGACACGGCCGAACGCCATCTTGAACGGAAACGCCACGTGGTCCGAGAACGAGAGCGGCGCCGCACCGGTGCCCCCTTCCCCACCATCGATCGTGATGAAGTCCACACCGCGCCGGCCGTCGCTCATGAGGTTGGCGAGCTCCTCCCAGAAGCGGTGTTGGCCGACGGCCGACTTGATGCCGATCGGCAGGCCCGTGGCCTCCGCGAGCATCTCGACGAAGTCCAGCATCTCGTCAGGAGTGCTGAACTCTGAATGCCCGGAGGGGCTGCGCACGTCCTTCCCCACGGGCACACCGCGGATCGCAGCGATCTGGGACGTGACCTTGGCGCCCGGCAGCAGGCCACCCAACCCGGGCTTGGCCCCTTGGCTCAACTTGATCTCGATGGCGCGAACCGGATTCGCCTCCACGCCCTCGAGGAACCGCTCCAAGCTGAAGGCACCCTTCGGCGAGCGGGCGCCGAAGTAGCCCGTGCCGATTTGCCAGATCAACTCCCCACCGTGCCCGTGATAGGGAGAGATGCCCCCCTCACCCGTGTTCTGGAGGCAGCCGGCGATCGCACAGCCGCGGTTCATGGCCTCGACGGCGGCGCCCGAGAGCGATCCGAAGCTCATGCCCGAGATGTTGACCACGGACGCCGGACGGAAGGCCTTCGCGCGCCCACGCGGCCCGCCCATCACCTTCGCGCACGGGACCGGAAAGTCCGGGTTCTCCTCCGCGTGCCCTGACTTTTCCCGCACCCCCATCACCGAGTGCTTGATGATGATGTAGTTGGAAGTCAGCTCCATCTCGTTGTCGCTGCCGAAACCGAAGTAGTTGTTCTCCTTCTTTGCCGAGGCGTAAATCCAACGGCGCTGATCCCTCGAGAAAGGCCGCTCCTCGTCGTTCGACGTCACGATGTACTGGCGGAGTTCCGGGCCGATGGTCTCCAGCAGATACCGGAAGTGCCCGATGATCGGGAAGTTCCGGAGGATGGCGTGCCGCTTCTGCGTGACGTCGTAGATGACCACGAGCACGACCAGGGCGCCAAGGATGATCAGAACAGTCATGAACGCCTGCCTCTAGGGATGTCAGTGCATCCAGTCATACCATCTCCGGTACTGATCCTGCAAAGAGGACGTTCCCGGCCGCAGGTCGCAAGGTTTGCCCGCTGGACCGCCTAACGAGGTGTGTGGCACGGATCGTGTATTTCGTCTCTCCTGACGAGACCGACACTCTTGGATGGGAGGACACCATGGTACGCTATTCCAGCTCACCACAATTCTTGATCGCGCTCGCCGCCAGCGTGGCGCTGGTCACCACGGCACCCTTCGTGCAGGCTCAACTGGCTGAGGCACAAGGCGACATCTACGTGCTGCAGATCCAGAACGAGCAGCCCATCGAGCTCCGAGCGGACAGGATCACCCGCCATCAAAACGGGTTCGTGACCCTCGAGAGGAACGACAAGACGGTCGCGATCTTGGGCTCCTATCAGGTGATGTACGTGGTGCGGAAGGCCGACCGTGCGGCGAACCTCTACGAGGCGAAGTCCCATGACGGCACAACCGCCCGTTTCCGCGCCGACAACATAAGGCTGGACCCTCAGGGATTCGTCGAGCTGACGGTCGATGGCAAACTCTCGGGCATCGTGTGGAACCAGATTCGCTACCTGAAGCTGGTGGAGGTCGACAACTGAGCGTTGGGCCCCGGCCGGGATGCTGGCCGGGGCCGATCCGTTCCCCGCTACTCCGCGGTGAGCGCCTCCACCGTGTCGACCCGGGTGGCGCGCAAAGCCGGCAGCCAGCCCGAAAATATCCCTACGGCCACGAAGATCACCACCGAACCGCCGTACGCGACGAAATCCACGGCCGCAACGTCGAAGAGTAACTCCGAGATCCACCGGCTGCCGAACCAAGCTCCCAGCAAGCCGAGCAGCACTCCGGGAATCGTAAGACCCGCCGCGTGCCGCATCACCATTCCACGGACCTCGCGGGCGTCGGCACCGAGCGCCATGCGAATGCCGATCTCCCGTGTCCGACTGGCAACCGTGCCGGACAGCACCCCGTAGATGCCGACCACCGAAAGCAGAAGGGCGAGCGCGGCGAACGAACCCATGAGCACGGTGGCGAATCGGTCCTGGGCGCGCACCGTGGCCAGAACCGCTTCGAACGCCTTAGGCCGGTAGAGTACGAGCTGGGGGTCGATGGAGCGGAGCTCCCCCCGGATCCGCTCCAGCACCTCGGTCAGGTCGCCGCGCGCCCGCACCGTCTGGATCATCGCCCAATTCCGGTTGTCCGAGTACTGGGCATGGGGCACGTAGGACTTGTTCGACACCTCACCCCGCGCATCGAACGGAATGTCCTCGACCACCCCCATGATTCGCCGGTCCGTTCCGGCGATATACATCTTCTCCCCTACGGCTTCCGTCCCGCGGAACACTTCATCCACGATAGCCTGGTTGATCCACACCATGGGCTCGCCCTCGAAGTCCGCGTCTCGGAAGTCGACACCGGCGAGGAGATCGATTCCCATCGAGCCGAAGTAGTCTCCCACCACCACACGCACGTCGGTGCTCACCCAGGCGTCATCGTTTGAAAGATCGGGGTTCTCGGGGTCCCAATAGAGCTGCCAGCTGTGGTACTCGCCGTTCACCGGCAACCATGACGTCGCGCCCACGGATTCGACCGCCGGCAGGGAGGCCACACGCTCGTGGAGCCGATCATGGAAGGTCTGGCGCTCCGCCCCCTGGGCGTACCTCGCCGCCGGCAGATGCACTTCGAAGGTGAGCACGCCCTCCGGCTCGATTCCAAGGGGTACGTCGAGCAAGGTGTTGAAGCTCCTCGCGAGCAGCCCCGCGCCCGCCACGAGCATGAGCGCGGCGGCGACCTGAACCACGACGAGCAGGTCGCGCAGTTTTTGGGCGGCACGTCCGACCGTAGCCGAGCGGTCACCAGAGCGCAGCACCTCCGCGGGAGCCGTGCGAGAGAGCCTCATGGCCGGGGTAAGGCCGAATGCCAACAGGGCCCCAACCGTCACGACAAACGCGAACAGGAAGACCGGACCACCGACCGCTGGCTCCGCGATCATCGGCAGCGCGTCGGGCGCCAGCCGCACCAGGACCCGCACACCCATCCAGCCCAGGCCCAGGCCGACCACGCCACCCGCTCCCGCCAAGAGCGCGTTTTCCGTGAGGATGCCGGCGATCAGCCTGGCGCGACCCGAGCCGAGAGCGGACCGAAGCGCGAGGTGGCGATCCTGTGCGAGGCCGCGAGCGAAGAGCAGGTTCGCGACGTTGACACACGCGGTCAGCAGTACCAACCCGGCCGCGGCCGCCAGGATCCAGAGCATCGCCCGGCGTGTCGAACCAACCAGGTCCGACTGCAGGGGAAAGATCCTCGGCGTATTGTTCTCCATCCTGGGTTCGGTTTCGGCGAACCCCAGCGACAAGACCGCGAGACGCTCTCGCGCCGCCTCGATGGTGAGACCCTCCTTCAACCGGGCCACGCCCGACAGGTAGTAGTTGCCGAAGCTGTTCGATCCTCCGGAGCGAAGGTCCTGAGGCACCCAGAGATCTGCTTTCGACCCGAAGGGACTGGTGAAGCCTCGCGGCATGACGCCCACGACCTCGAAGGCGAAGCCGTCGAGGTGGATGACACGGCCGATGATGTGCCGGTCACCCCCGAAGTTGTTGATCCACAGTCCGTGCGAAATCAGGGCGACCCGCTCGATCGGTATCCCAGTGGACGTGGCCTCGCCCGGACCATAGCTCTCGCCTTCGAGAAACGTCCGGCCACGTGCGGGAGCGATTCCGAGCGTCTCGAAATAGCCCGACGAAACGCGTAATAACGTCACACGCTGTGGCGCGTCGCCGTCCGTGAGGTCGGCTCCTATCTCGCGGTAGGTGTAAATGGCGCCGAAGTTTTCGAAGACCTCGTCCCACGTGCGGTATTCCGCGATGACCGGAGCTCGCAAGAACTCCCATTTCAGCGTGGGTTCATCCACCCGGCCCTCGTAGACCCTCACCAGTCGGTCAGCCTCCGGATAAGGAAGCGCCTCGAACAAGACCGCGTCGAGCACGCTGAAGATCGCAGTGTTGGCTCCCACTCCGAGCGCGAGCGTAAGCACAACGATCGCCGAGAAACCAGGCGCACGCCGGAGCCTCCGGGCCGCCTGCCGCACTTCATTCCACCATTCCGTCGGCGACATCCACCACCTCCCTCTCTCTCCACGGTTTCTTCGGGCCGCCCGGGGACGGCTCTTTGCGATGCGTCGCCCCGCGACGGTGGGGTCTCCGAAACGGGCGATGAGCTCTTCGGGAGAGGCGCCTGCCGCAATGCCGTCCTCGAAGTGGGCTCGCAACTCTCGCTCCACGTCGCTGACCCCATCCACGAAGTCGAGCCCCGCCGTGTCCAGCACGTCTCGAACGACCCGCTCAATCTCCGGAGGGAGGGTCTTGCCACGCGCGGTCATCACGCGACCCCACCACTACCATCACCCACACCCAACCGCCCCATCGCCTCGACGAGCGTCCTCCATTGGGATCGCTGCTTATCGAGCCACACGCGCCCGCCCTTGGTGATGCGGTAATACTTGCGGCGCCTCCCGGAGGGGGCCGACCGCCACACCGCCTCCACATGCCCCCGCCCCTCGAGATTGTAGAGGAGTGGATAGACGGTGGACTGGCCCATGGCGAGCAGTCCTCCGGAACTCGACTCCAACGCCTCCACCAACTCGTATCCGTACATCTCCGCACGGTCGAGCATCGTAAGCACCGCCAGCGGCGCGGCGCCGCGCATCCACTCCCGTTCCAGCGTCATGTCATCTTCCTGTCATACATACTATGCTATACATAGTATGCACCACAGATCATCCCTGCACAACCCTTGGACGAGCGCCCGCTGGCATTCGGTTGGGATGAGAGGTGTGATCAGCGAATACGGTAGCCCCGGTGTCTTATATGGAGCTTGCGAACGAGGCGGTAGCGCCACAGAATCGGGCGCCGGCTGAGTGGGGATTCATCACGGGGGAGACGATTCTGCGATACATCAGACGACCAGTTCTCGCTAGCCGGTGGTTATGTGCGCTCCTGCTCCTAGCCGCTGCGGGCGCCCGCCCGGCGCGCGCCCAGGAGGAGGAGCCCACTCAGCGAGGGACGTCCAGGCCCAACGTCTTCTTCGATTGCCAGGGGCGGAACTGCAACAACACCTATTTCCGTACCGAAATCGAATGGGTGAATTGGGTGCGCGCCCGCGACGACTCCGACGTCCACGTGATCATGACCAGCCAGGCCACGGGCTCCGGCGGTCGTGAGTACCAGATGGACTTCATGGGCCGTGACCAAAATCAATCCTACGAGGATCAGGTCTTCTACCGGGCATTCGCCACCGACACCGAACGCGAGGCCCTGGACGGGATCACACACGCCCTCGGAGTCGGTCTCGCGCGCTTCGCCAACGCCGCCGGATACCGAGACATCGTGCGCCTCGAGGGGGTCGAGGAAAGTGCGAGAGGCTCGCTGGGCCGTGTCGTGTCGGCCGGCGAGGTGGACGACCCGTGGAACCTCTGGTCGTTCCGGGTCGGCGCCAGCGGCAACCTCGACGGAGAGACGACACGGCAAACCATTCGGGCGAACGGCAACTGGTCGGCGTCCCGCGTCACGCCCACCTGGAAGCAGACCTACAGCGGACGCGCGAACTTCAGCCGGCAGGAGATCGAGCGAAGCGACTCGAGCATCTTCGTCGACCAGCGCACCGACTGGACCTTCAACGCCCTCGTGGTCTATGCGATCGCCGACCACTGGTCGGTGGGCTTTCGGTCCCTGTCGGGTCGCCTGACGAGGTTCAACCAAGCCTTTCGATTCGCCGTCACGCCGGCCATCGAGTTCAGTTTCTTCCCCTACGAGGAGGCGACCAGGCGCTCTCTCACCGCGTCCTACGAGTTCGGACCCACCTACCGGCACTACATCGAGGAGACGATCTTCGGCGAGCTGAAGGAAACGCGCTTCGAGCAGTCGCTCGAGATCGAGCTCTCCCAGCGCCAGACCTGGGGTGACGCATCCGTCAGCGTCGAGGGGTCGCACTTTCTACACGATACCAGCCTACGCACCGTCTCCCTCGAAGGGGATATCAGCTTCCGCGTCACGCGTGGCCTGAGCATCAACATCGACGGGGACGTGCGCTGGGTGAACGACCAGATCTTCCTCTCCGCCGAAGGGCAGACCGACGAAGAGATCCTGCTTCGTCTCTCGCAGCGGAGGACCGACTTCGACTACGGAGTTTCCCTCGGCTTCTCGTTCCAGTTCGGCTCGATCTTCAACAACGTGGTTAACAACCGCTTCGGCGGAGGCGGACGTGGATTCGGCAGATTTTTCCGTTAGAGGAAGCTGGGCCCAGCGGAGTAACGTCTGCCTGAAGGCTTTTGCTCTCAGGCCGGAGCCATGCGGCAACGCCTTGCCGTGTAAGCGCCTCTAAGCACCCACGATCCTAAAGATGGACCCCTCGATGGTGACGATGTAGAGCTCACCGACACCGTCTTCCCCGAACGAAGCGATGCTCCCGCCGGGGCCGAGTCGCGAGGTGTGATCCACAGGGTCGGTCGCCTGGCCCATGCTGAGCAGAAAGCTCCGCACGAAGCCCGAGCAGAAATCCCCGTAGAAGTAGCGCCCTGTGGCGGCAGGCACAGCCGCTCCACGATACACGTATCCGCCCGTGATCGAGCAACCGACGTTGTGTTCGTATTCGGTTACCGGGAGCGTGAGGGCGGCGGTCTCACACCCGCCGCCCCCGAAGCAGGTACTGCCCTCCATGGTATTCCACCCGTAGTTCTCTCCCCCCAGACTCGAGGCCGGCTGAACGTTGACCTCCTCCACGGCGCTCTGCCCCACGTCCGCGATGTACAGGTCGCCGGTCGAGCGGTCGAAGGACATTCGCCAAGGGTTTCTCAAGCCGTACGCCCACACCTCCGGACGAGCTCCCGGCGTGTCGACGAAGGGATTGTCAGGGGGGATCGCGAACGGGTCGCCGGAGTCGATGTCGATCCTGAGCACGGCCCCCAGGAGGGTTCCCCTGTTCTGCCCATGGCCGAAGGGGTCGCCCGCCGATCCGCCATCGCCGAGGGCGATGTATAGCATCCCGTCCGGACCGAACGCGATCGAGCCGCCGTTGTGGTTACTGAAGGGCTGCGAGACCTCCAGCACGATCGTGCCGGAGGCCGGGTCCGCCAGGTCCGGATCCTCAGAAACGTTGTAGCCTACGATGCGCGTGGCGCCGGACGCCCTGTCCGTGTAATTCACGAAGAAACGTCCGTTCTGGGCGTAGTCGGGATGCACGGCCATGCCGAGGAGCCCTCGCTCACCCTCGAGGCTGGTAAGGTCGGCGATGTCGAGGAAGGGGCGCGAAAGGAGGGTGCCATTCTGAATGATGCGAATTCGGCCGGGGCGCTCGAGCACGAAGAGACGGTTCGCATCGCCGGGGGGCGCCGTGACGTACAGCGGCTGATCCATGTTCCGGATCACGACCTCCAGCGCCAATTCCAAGCCGGGCGGTGGAGGCTGCGGGTCCGCCGGTCCGGGAGGATCTAGGGGGTTCGCTCCCGAATCCCCGCATGCGGCGGCCACCATGCAGCCGAGGACCGCGAGGCGGGTGGGTCTCATTCAGTGCTCCTGTTCAGGATGGGTTGCCAGTGGCCCGTTCGATGCGATACGCTTTCTTACCCGTAGAACACCTCTAACACTCCGGATTTCCAATGGGAGCCTGCATCTGTGTCGTGGACCTGAAGGCGATCCGCCATGCCGGCAAGTTCATCGGTGAGGATTGGCTGTACGTCATCGGCCTCAACGGCCGCCGGGGCACCATTCGCGGTAACGGCAAAGACAGGATCTACGCCGCCGGACAGCGCCCTCGTTGGACGCTGGTCACCCCCACCACCGGGAAGCCTCTGACCCTCGATATCACGATTCACACCGTGGAGCAGGATCTCCTGTTCGACGACGAGAACCCGGCGGTGACGCGACTCCACACCAAGGTCGTGCAGTGCCCTGGTCCCGACTCGGCGAAGCCCGGTAAGCTCCTCAATCAGATCATACAGGTACCGGTCACCGAGGACTACGGGTTGTTCAAGGGCAAGACCAACACGGTGTCGTTCGCGTTCGACATTCTCGCGTACTACCACGCCGATATCGATGCCGAGGCGGATTCCGGCGCAGCGGGAAACCCTTGAGCGCGTCCAAGCGGGAGTTGACGGAAGAGGAAGCGCGTCGACTCTGGGAGCGTGCAGCCGAGCTCCAGGCTGAGGCGGACCCCGGGGGGCAGTTGTCCGACGGGGATAGCGATGTGCCAGCCGATACCGCGAGCCCCGGTTACGCGGTGGACGTAGTGCGTCAGGCCGCACTCGATGCGGGCATCGATCCGGAATTCGTGGACAAGGCGCTCGTTGAGGTGCGCACCGAGGCCGAGAGTGGGCGCCTCGACCGGTGGGCCGATCGATTCCTGAAGGACGCCCCCAAATGGCTCACGGTGCGTCGTACGCTGGACGCTTCGCCCGAGGAGACCTACGCCTCATTGCAGCGTGTTTTGCCAAACTCGCCTTACGAGTTCAACCTGATCGGCACCCGGGGCGCATCGCCGCTCGAGGGCGGCCGGTTGATCTTCGAGGTGCCCAGCCAGGTCGGTTTCGGGACCTCGGGGAACAGCACCGTCTTCGACATCCGCCACCATGCGGGTATTCTCGAGATCGAGGTGTCGCTTCGGGCCGTCGGAGCAGACAGCAGGCAGACCGACCTCGAGATTACGGCCCAGCTCGTCAGCGGTCGGCGCGTGGCCTTCCTGGCGGCCCAGGTGGTGGGTGCGGTCGCTTTTATGCCGGCTTTCTTTTTCACCGGCGTCTTCACCGGCGCCGTCCTTGGCCTCGAGATAATCCCCGTTCTGGCTCTGGCAGCTGCTGGGGGAGGGGGCGGCTTTCTGGGTGGAAGGAGCGCCTTCAGGCCGCTTTATCGGTGGGCGATCCGCCGCGCTGAAAAGGCTTTCGAGCGCCTGATCAGCGCGATTGCCGTGGACGTGCGCACGGGTGGGGCCTTTGCGCCGCGCGGCGATCGGGGCGCGCTGCCGCCGGGCACGGGCTTCGACGAAGGCTAGACGTCGCGTTCGCAGCGCTCAAACGTCGGGGAGCCAGCCGTAGGGGCCCCCGGCGACGACTGAGGTCTTCAATCCCTGCCGTGACGCCATCGTGGAGCGCCTCGATTTGTAGCGGACCAGCGGGCTGATTACTATGGGTGGCGAGAGGGCTGCGTCCCAACGAACCGAGCACCCGAACAAGCGGAATCCGTGAGCTTCGTCCATCTCCACTGCCACTCCGAATACTCCCTACTCGACGGCGCGAATCGCATCACGGACCTGATCCGGCAGGCCCAGGAGTTCGAGATGCCGGCGCTCGCGCTCACGGACCACGGATGCCTGTTCGGCGTGTGGACCTTCCAAAAAGAGGCCAGCGCCGCCGGCCTCAAGCCGATCATCGGCATGGAGGCCTACGTCGCGCCCGGCGACCGCCGAGACCGCTCCAAAGCCGGCCAGGGAGAAAGGGCCTACTACCACCTCGTGATTCTGGCCCGGGACATGGAGGGCTACAAGAACCTGGTAAAGCTGTCTTCCATCGGATACACGGAGGGCTTCTACCACCGCCCGCGTGTGGACCGGGAAGTGCTGGCCCGCCACTCGGGGGGGTTGATCGTGAGCTCCGCCTGCATGGCGGGTGAGGTCGCGCGCCACCTGACGGCCGACAACCCGGAGGGCGCCCGTGAAGCGGCCGCCTGGTACGCCGAAACGTTCAAGGACCGCTACTACCTGGAGGTGCAGGCGCACGACACCGACGGCCAGGCGCAACTGAACGAACGAGTGTTCGCCCTCGCGGACGAGATGGGCTTGCCCGTGGTCGCCACCAACGACTCACACTTCCTGAAGAAAGAGGATCACGAAGCCCACGACGTGCTCCTGTGCATCGGTCTGGGTAAGGATCGCAGTGACCCCAACCGAATGCGCTACGACGACGGCCTGTATTTCAAGAGCGCGCCGGAGATCGCCGAGCGCTTTCCAGACCGGCCCGACGTGCTCGAGAATACGCTGGCGATCGCCGACCAGGTCGATGTCTCGTTCGAGCGTAGCTACCACCTGCCGGCCTTCCCTCTCCCGGAAGACCGCAAGGATGAGAACGCCTACTTGATTCATCTCGCTACCGAGGGAGCCAAGGTCCGTTACGGCGAGACGTTGACTCCTGAGATCCAGGCGAGACTGGACTACGAGCTGGGCGTGATCACGGACACCGGATACACCGGATACTTCTTGATCACCTGGGATTTCATCGACTGGGCGCGGCGGCATGGGATACCGGTGGGACCGGGGCGCGGGTCCGCCGCCGGGTCCATCGTAGCCTACTCACTCGCCATCACGAACATCGATCCGATGCGTTTCGACCTGCTCTTCGAGCGATTCCTGAATCCAGAGCGGATCTCGATGCCCGACATCGACATCGACTTCTGCTATGAGCGGCGCGGCGAGGTGATCGATTACGTGAAGCGGAAGTACGGTCAGAACGCAGTCGGGCAGATCATTACGTTCGGCACCATGAAGAGCAGAGCGGTGATCCGGGATGTCGGGCGGACGCTCGGGTTCGAGCCCTCCGAAACCGACCGCATCGCCAAGATGATTCCGAACACGCCGGGCCAGGCGTTCACCGTAGAGGAAGCGGTCACCGGACTCAAGGAGGTGAAGGAACTCTACGAGGAGGGCGGACGCTACCAGCAGCTCTTCGACTACTCGATGACACTCGAGGGTCTCTCACGACATTCCTCGGTGCACGCAGCGGGCGTCGTGATCGCCCCCGGTCCCTTGGACGACTACGTGCCGATCTGCATTCAGACCGGAAAGAACGGTGGAAGCGGCGCCGAAGCGATCTATGTCACTCAGTACGACATGAACTGCCTCGAAGACGTGGGCATGCTCAAGATGGACTTCCTCGGCCTGAAAACACTGACCGTGATCCACGACGCGGTCGAGTCGGTGAAGGCCAGGGTGGGGGCGCTCAAACATTCGGAGACCGGTGAAGTCTACGAGTCGATGGACGACGTGCCGCTGGATGACCCCGCGGTGTTCCGCATGCTCGCGCGCGGCGGGAGCGCCGGAGTGTTCCAGTTCGAGTCCAGTCTGGCCGTAGACAAGCTTCGCGCCATGAAATGCGACCGCTTCGACGACCTCGTGGCGTTGAACGCGCTCATCCGGCCCGGTCCCCTGGATAGCGGGATGACCGACGCCTACATCCGCCGGAAGCTGGGACGGGAAGAGATCCGCTACGCTCACCCGGACCTCGAGGAGCTCCTGAAGCCGACCCACGGCATCATCGTCTATCAAGAGCAGGTGATGCGCATCGCGAACATCCTGGCCGGCTACAGCCTCGGTGAAGCCGACGTGCTCAGGAAAGCGATGGGAAAGAAGGACGCCAAACTCATCCGTGCGGAGCTGGACCGATTCACCGCGCGATGCGTTGAGCGTGGCGTGGAGAAGCGCACGGCGGCGGAGCTCGCCGAGCAGATCGAGACGTTCGGACGCTACGGGTTCAACAAGTCACACTCCGCGGCCTACTCCCTGCTGTCCTACCATACGGCATGGCTCAAGGCCCACTACCCCGCGGAGTTCATGGCAGCCATGCTGTCGGCGGTACTCTCCAGCACGGACGACGTGGTCAAGTACATCGCGGAATGTCGCGACATCATGCGTTGCCTGCCTCAGATGGACGACGCCATCGAGGTGCTCGCTCCCGATGTGAACGAGTCGGGCTGGAAGTTCACACCCGTGGGCAAGATACAGATCCGATTCGGCCTGGGGGCCGTCAAAGGCGTGGGCGCTTCGGCCGTGAAGTCGATCCTCCAGGCCCGAGCCGGCGGTACGTTCGAATCGCTGTTCGACTTTCTCGAACGCGTGGATCTGCGTGCCCTCAACAAGAGGGCGACCGAGGCACTCATCTCGGCGGGCGCCCTGGACTCGTTCGGCCATCGCTCGCAACTGCTCGCCGGGCTCGACACGGCATACTCCGAGATCCAAGCCCGGAAGTCCGACGAGGAGGCCGGCCAGGGATCGTTGTTCGATGGAGGCGATGCCGCCCTCCAAGTGACCGACCCCGAGCTTCCCGCCGTTCCGGAGTGGTCCGAGCAGGACCGCCTGGTACGCGAGAAAGAGGCGCTCGGCTTCTTCATCTCGGGCCACCCACTCGACCGGCACCGCGAGGTCGTGAGGGCGTTCGCTCATGTGAACACGTCCAGTCTCAAGGACCGGGCCGGGCAAGCGGTCGAATTGGCGTGCGTCGTGACCAAGGTGCAACGGCAGATCTCACGCCGCGATAACTCGGAGTGGGGCAAGATCATCGTGGAGGATTTTCACGGGACGGCCACGGTGCTCGCCTTCAACGAGACCTGGCAGACCTATAAGGAGGTTCTCCAGCAGGATGCAGTCGTCCTGATCAGCGGCAAGGTCAGCGGCCGCGAGCGTGACGAGGAAGAGCCACCCATCTTCCTGGACGAGGCGGTGTCGCTGGACGGAGTGCCGAACAGCGGCCAGCTCGCCCTCGAGATCGAGTTGCCGGAAGACTCCAAGTGGGCGGACACCGTGTTTCACGACGCGAAGGAGGTGCTCGCTGCCCACCCCGGTGACGCGCCGGTCGAGCTCCGCCTTGGAAGCGGCAATGGCGTTGAAGCATCGCGATTCCGGTCGCGCAGCCTGAGGGTGGATCCAAGCAGCGAGATCATCTCCGACCTACAGGAGATGTTCGGCAAGGGCCACGTGCGGCTCATCCGCCTCCGCTCCACACCTCCGGCACCCTAAAACCCTGTTCACGCCTTACGGTCGAGCCGAGCCGAGGGGTGGTGTTCTCGCACTTCCTCCGACCGCCACCGTCCTAAAATCCTAGCGATTCGGCCAGGTCCGCCGTAGCCTGCGGGAATGAGCGCACCCGTACGAGCGAAACGCACCGCTGACGTTCCCCTCCATTACAACCTGGTGGAGATCCTGGAGCGCAACCTTCACGAGGCCGCCGATCGCCTCGCCGTGCTCTCGCCCGATCGCGAATTGACGTTCGCGGAGGTCTCCGCCGAGGCCAACCAGGTCACCAATGCGCTTCGCTCGATCGGCATGAAGGCGGGAGACACGGTGGCGATCGTTTCGCCCGACTGTGCAGAATGGGCGACGTGCTTCTTCGGAACGGTCAAGGCCGGCGTTGTCGCACTCGGAACCAATACGCTGCTCACTCCCGAAGGGCTTCGCTACGTGCTGCACGATGGCCGCGCGCGCTTAGCGATCGTGCACGAGGCGCTTCTAGAGACGTTCGATCAAGTAAGGGGCGAGCTCCCCTTCCTCGAGCATGTGGTCGTGATCGGGAATGCCACCCAAGAAGGCGACCGTCCCTTCAGCGAGTGGATCGCCGACGAACCAAATACCGCCGAGGCCGCGCTCACGCACCGCGACGACTTCGCCATCCTCAACTACTCGAGCGGCACCACCGGGCAGCCGAAAGGGATTCTCCACTCGCACAAGGACCCCCTGCTCGCCGCGGAGCTCTGGGGTGTGAACGTGCTGGGCATCGAATCAACCGATCGAACCCTGTCGGTGGCCCGCCTGTTCTTCACGTTCGGGCTCGGAGGCAACCTGATCTTCCCCTGGTACGTGGGGGCACAAACCGTCCTCTTCCCGGAGAACCCACGAGAAGCGAAGACCGTCCTCGGCATGATCGATCGCTTCCGGCCAACCATCCTGTACGGCGCGCCCACCGGTTACGCGGCAGCGCTGGCCGTAGAAGGCCTCACTACGAACTACGACCTTTCCACGCTTCGTGTATGTGTGTCCGCGGGCGAGGCACTTCCAGCCGCACTCTGGCACCGCTGGCAGGGCACCGTCGGCGTGGAAATCATCGATGGAATCGGGTCGACCGAGAACTTCCACATATTCCTGTCGAACCGCCCCGGCCGGATCCGGCCGGGCAGCAGCGGTCGGAAGATGGAGGGCTACGAGCTCGCCATCCTGGACGAGTCGGGCGACCCCGTGGAACAGGGGCAGGTTGGCAACCTGTTGGTGAAGGGCGAGACCGCCGCGCTCTCCTACCTCCATGACTCGGCGAAGAGCCGTGAGACGTTTCAGGGCGAGTGGCTCTCCACCGGCGACAAGTACTACATGGACGACAATGGGTATTACTGGCATGCCGGCCGCTCGGACGACATGCTCAAGGTCGGAGGCATCTGGGTCTCGCCCGTCGAGGTGGAAAGCACGCTCATCGCACACGACGCGGTGCTCGAATGCGCGGTCGTGGGCGTCGGCGACCGGGCCGCCCTCATCAAGCCGAAGGCGTATGTGGTCTTGAACCCAGGGTACGACGCCTCCGACGAAATGGCCGAGGAACTGACGCAGCACTGTGTCAGCGCCATGGAGGCCTACAAGCGGCCAAGGTGGATCGAGTTCCTCCAAGAGCTTCCCAAGACCGCCACTGGGAAGATCCAACGATTCAAGCTCCGGTAGACGAGTACGGGAAGGGCAGAACGATGAAGAGATGGTCGCTGGTCGCAATGACGTTTGGACTCATCGCCGTGCCCGGAACGCCAAGAGCTTCGGTGGCCCAGGAGCCAGCCGCCCCCGCTTCCGGCGTCAGCGGAGCCTGGTCCGCCAGAATCTACCGGTTGGAGGGTGGTCCGGAGCACCGGGTCGAGGGCACCATCTTCTTCACCGAGTCCGATTGGACCGTGCTGTTCTTCGTGGTAGGCTCCGACGGTGAGCCCAGGCGGGCCTCAGCCGAAGGGGGCACGTACACCATCCGGGGCGATCAACTCGTGCTCACCCATCTCCACAACTTCGCAGCGGGGGAGGCGATGGAGGGGCTACCCGAAAGCCCCATGAGCATGGTGTTCCGCGACGCTGCGGAGGCGCCCACGGAACCGACCCGGGTGGAGGTCCAAGGCAACATCCTGACCTTGTTCTTCCCTTCGGGGAATTTCATGCAGTTCGAGCGGAGCTCGGGAGGGGGCTGACCCTCACTCCATACGCAGCGCCGTCATCGGATCGATCTTGGTGGCTCTCCAGGCCGGCACATAGTTGGCGATCAGCGCCACGGTACCCAGTATCACCGGCACGCCGATGAACGTGAGCGGGTCCGTTGCGCTGATCCCGGTTCCGACGAACACACCAGCAATCATCTTGCTGAGCCCGAACGCGCCGACCAGGCCCGCGGCGATGCCGAGCAAGAGCATCTTCGCCCCCTGCGCGAAGACCATCCGGCTCACGTCGGTGGCCTCCGCTCCCAGCGCCCCTCGAATGCTGATCTCGGCGGACCTCTGTGACACCGAGTAGGACATGACCCCGTAAATGCGGACGGCCGCCATGACCAATGCGAAGACGGCGAACGTGCCGAACAGCATCACCAAGGCGTAGTCGCCGGATCGCCTCTGGTAGATCGCTTCGTTCAGTGTGCTCATTTCATCCACCGGCTGTTGGGGGTCGACTGCCCAAACGGCCCGTCACAGCCCCGGACCGACGCTCGCCGGATCCCCAGTGGTGCGCGCCAGCACGATCATCGCCAATCCGGGGTTTGTCCAGCCGGCATGCGAAGCCTGGGACCACCGCGCATACCACGGTTGCGGAGCCAAATCGTTGTCAGTTTGTACTGACTTGACAACTTTTACTGACTATACAACTTAAGGCATGCAACAAGCCATATCGATCATCGACCGAACCGAGTCAGCGGCAACCCTGCTCAGCCCAATACGCCTGAAAATCCTCAAGCTGCTGCGCGAGCCCGACTCCGCTGCGAACGTGGCACGTCGCCTAGATCTTCCCCGCCAGCGGGTCAGCTATCATGTGCGTGCGCTGAAGGACGCCGACCTGCTCCAGGACGTGGGCGAACGGCGCAAAGGCAATTTCGTCGAGAAGCTGGTTCAGTCGACCGGGCGCTACTACCTGATCGCCCCGCAAGCGCTGGGTGAGCTCGGCGCCAACCTCGACGCCGCCCAGGACCGGCTCTCGAGCGCGTACCTGGTGGGAATGGTTTCCGAAGCAGTGCGCGACCTATGCATCCTCCGTCAGCGAGCGGACCGCGCCGGCAAGAAGCTCGCGACCCTTTCGCTCGAGACTGAGGTTCACTTCGTGGATCCCTCTGCTCAGAACGCCTTCGTCGAAGAGCTTGCGACGTGCATGACCCGGCTGACCAAGAAGTACCACCACACACGCGGCCTGGGAGGACGGAGCTTCCGCTTCATGCTTGCCGGCTACCCCGCACTGCCACGCGAGGACGATACGCCCCCCTCGACTCCCACACCCCCGGCACAGGAGATCTCATCTTGATGAACGCCCTACATGCCGCACGGCACATCACCGTCGCCCTTACGCTGCTCGCGCCTTCCCCACTGATGGCAACGCAGGAGCCGCCGCCCGGAATGACGGCCCAAGAGCTCGCCGACATCCAGCGGCGCATGAGAGAGGCGGCCGAGCTCGGAGAGGGGCACGCGTTGCTCGGTTCCCTGGCCGGCGAGTGGGAGGAGCTCTTGAAGCTGTGGCCGTCGCCTGGCGCAGAGGTCATGATTACGGAGGGGAGAGCGTCAGCCCATATGATCCTCGACGGCCGGTTCTTGTGGCTCGAGTCCAACGTGAGCCTGCCTGGCCAAGAAACCGGCAGCGTGATCCTCATGGGGTTCGACGGTCGTAGCGGAGAGTTCACGACGCTCGGCATGGACGCGTCGGCGACGTATTGGGTCACGGGTCGAGGCACGTACGACCCATCGGTTCGCACGATCACGATGTCCGGCACCGACTACCAGCCCATCATTGGCCACGTTCAGGAGTACGACTTCGTATTGCGGCTCGTGGACGAGAACACGTTCGTCTGGGAGGTGTGGTTCAAGGACGAGATGCACACCCGAGGTGGCGCACCACACAAGATGGTCGAGATCACCTTCAGCCGCCGGGGTGACTCCCAGTGAGCGACACGCCACAGGATCGCACCCGGACAATCGAGATCGAGGTCGAAGTCGACGCCTCTCCCGAAGACGTGTGGGAGGCCATCTCGGAGGCCGAGGGAATCCGACGCTGGTTCGCACCCGAGGCGCGGGTGACCGCAGGCGTGGGAGGGTCGATCTGGCTTTCCTGGGGCGAGGGTGCGGCGGGCGAAGCGACCATCGACGTTTGGGAGCCCTCCAAGCGGATTCGCTGGATCGAAGAGTGGGGTTCCTCGGAGGACGAGGGCGGCGCCACGCTGACCGCGGTGGACTTCCATATCGAGACCCGAGGCGGCACGACCATCGTTCGCTTGGTGCACTCGGGCTTCTCTGCTTCGGCCGACTGGGACGAGTATTACGACGCGACCGTAGCGGGATGGACGTACTTCCTGTGGAACCTGAGCCACTACTTGGGGAGGCATCCGGGAACCCCCCGCACCATGATCTCCGATCGCCGAAAGACCACGCGCCCGTTCGACGAGGTCTGGGCGGCGCTGCTGGGACCCGCTGGACTGGCCGTGTCCTCGTTGGACACTCTGGCCGCCGGCGATGACCTGGCACTCCGTGTCGGTGCCTCGTCCTTCTCGGGAGAGACCGCGTACGTGCGTGCGCCCCGTAACCTGGCGGGCACCCTTAAGGAACTGAATGACGGGCTCATCTTCATCGAGATGGAACCGAGCGGAAGCGACACCTGGGCGTGTGGGGTCTGGATCTCCGCCTACGGTGTCGACTCGAGCGAGACCGACACCGTACAGCGTCGGCTCACCGAGTTGATGGATGGCGTCTTCAGGGACGGGTGAGCGGGATCACAAGGCGACGTCTATTCTCGATTCCACCAATCCACACCCCGATCGTCGCTTCGCTGGGCATCCGGGTCCACCCAGTAGTAGGGACCGAACGGCGTGTTGTCGGGCCACACCTCATCCAGTGTGCTTGCGTCGTACAGAATGCCGCCCTTCATCACATACTGCATGTCAGCCGTGTTGCGAATGTCGTCCAGTGGATTTGTGTTGAGCACGATGAGGTCGGCGAGCTTGCCCACTTCGATGGAGCCGAGGTCCTGGTCGGCGCCGAGAAAATGTGCGCCACCGAGACTGGCCAACTTCAACGCGCCCATGGGCCCTAAAGCTGAGGCGGCCATCCAGATTTCCCACTGAGCGTTGGGGCCGTGGTGCTCGCCATGCGATCCGATAGCCCCGTACCCGCCCTCCGCGATGATGTCCGCCAATCCCTGTGCGAGGAGCGGAAAGCTATAGTCATCCACAGACACATCAGGTCCATCAGCAAGCGTGCAACTCGTCCGTCGCCGCCAGCGCCCCAGCCGACTCTACCAGAATGAGCTCCCACCCGATCGTCACACCCGGGTCACCGAGCTTGCGCAGGCTCAGCTCGACCTGAACGAACGTCGACGGTGTGAGATCGTCAAGCAGCGTTGTACGCCATTGCAGGGCGGACCCGCCCACGAGGAAGCCGGGTCAGGAAGGCTGCGGATCGAGCTCGAGCCGGAACGTCGAGTGGATGTAATAGTTCGTTCGAGCGGACTCGGTCTGCACAGAGACGAAACCCTCGCTGCGGGTGGGTAGAGCCACGATGATGGCGCAGTTGGAGCCCCCAATCCCACCAGTGCACGAGATATTCGGTCTCGAGACGTCTCTGACCGAAAGCACAAGGAGTTGGCCGGCGGTTGGCCCGACATCAGCGGGTAGCGTGCCCCCACCGCTGTACCGATCGACGCGGAAGTTGGTCTCTGTCGCGGGTACGTCGAACGAGCCCGCGACGAGGACTCTTCCACCTCAGCACGGTCGGTGGCGGCGTGGTGACGAGCTCGGGCTCCATGGGCATCGAGCCATCGTCGCCGCAGCTCGCAGCCAATCCGGCGATGAGCAACACGGCACCGAGTCGAAGCGTGGCAAGCATTTCTCTACTACAGCTCTCTTCCTGACGTGGAATCACCGGAACCAACGTACGGATTGCAGGCCGATCGTTCCACACCGACTCCCGTGCGTCAGGCCCTTCCTCAGCAACTCTGCAGCTTGCTCGTGGCCCCGAGTTGCCCGGCCTGGTCGACGAGGATCAGCTCCCACCCGATGAGGACGCCCGGCAGGCCGACCTTGCGCATGCTCAATTCGACCTGCACGAAGCTCCGTGGAGTGAGATCGTCTGGCAGCGTCGTCCTCCATTGTAGGGCGGACCCGCCCACGAGGAAGCCGGGTCAGGCAGGTTCGGGATTGAGGAGGAGTTGGAAGGTCGATTGCAGATAGTAGTTCACCCGACCGGAGGACGACTCCACAGACACGAACCCCTCGTCTTCCGTGGGCTCCACGACCAGAATCGCGCAGTCGGAGCGTTGATGTGAGCGAGTGGGGCCCGTGGCGGCACTGCTGCTGGTGAGGTCCGTGCACACGAAGTCCGGCCGGGATGCGTCACGGAGGGAAAAGACCAACAAGCGCCCTGCCGTGGGGCCGACGTCCGCTGGAATGACGCCTCCACTGCTGTATATCGCGAGCAGCAATGGGTCATCGGTCGGCGGCACCGTGAACGTATTGGCCACGAGCACCCTGCCGGTCAGAACGGCGGGCGGTGGATCGGTGACGATCTCCGGCTCCATCGGCTCCATCGGCTCCATCGGGCCCTCGGAGTCACCGCCGCACCCGATGACGAACACGGCGAGAATGGCCAGGCCGGCTCGTGGGGATGACCTCATCGGCAACTCCTCATTTCGGGTCGTCAGGCAGGCGAATCGGCCCCGAGTCCCAGGAAGAAAGAGTCTACCCATGCGGCTCGGGACGTGCCCGGCCAGGCCGACGACTTAAGATGGCAGCGCGGCGCCCCCCTTGCACCCCGTCGCTACGGGCGGCACAACTTCGTCGAGAGAAGGGGTATAGAAGCCAGGGAAGCAAGGTTGCCGAATTCCCGTGAGGAGCCCGATGCACACCGAAGCGCTCGACACACCTTCCTGGTGGGCCCGAGGCCTGCTTTTCGAGAATTGCAACTGCACGGTCATCTGCCCGGGCCACGTGCATTTCAGCCAGAACTGCACCCACGAGCGCTGCAAGGGATATTGGGCGCTCCGCTTCGACGAGGGCGCCTACGGCGACACCGACCTGAGCGGCATGCGAGTCATCATCGTGTACGATGCGCCGCAGCATATGATCGCGGGGGATTGGACGGAAGTCCTTATCGTGGATGACTCGGCGAGCCCCGCTCAGGTCGAGGCCGTGGAGAGCATTCTCACGGGCCGGGCCGGAGGTCCGTGGGAGGTGCTCGGACGATTCGTTGGGACTCGCCTTCCGACAAGAGTCGAGTCCATCGAGATTACTGACGAGGGAGCCCTGAAGCGGGTAGCGGTAGAGGGCCTCATGGAGGGAACGATCGAAGACATCCGCGGCCGTGATAGGAGCCGCCCCGTCACGTTCCAGAACATGTTCAACCAGGTCCACGCGGCCGAACAGGTGATCGCCACGGGCGAGACCCGCTATGACGACGGAGACATCGCGGTCGAGACCGAGGGTTCACACGCACTCCACTCGAAGTTCGATTGGCGGGTCGACGCGGAGTGAGCTCGGCCGGCATAGGGATCGCCGCGGCCGGGTCGGCCGGTGTTTCGGTCTCGGGCCTGGCCCGCGCGGAGCGGTGGATCTTGGTGGGGTCCGCCCTGGGCGTATGCGGCCTCGCCTGGATCGTGCTCTCGAACGGCGTGGTGGGGAGCTCTCCATCTGTCGTCACGGCCACGGGAATGTGGCTCCTGATGATGGTGGCCATGATGATGCCCGCCACGCTGCCCTGGCTCCTGGCCATGGGCACGCTCTCCAAACCTTCTCTAGGCGGCGGGTCCCTGCCAGGCGCTTCCGTGGGGCTATTCACCGTCGGGTACTTCTCGGTCTGGCTGGCGTTCGGGGTCGTGGGCGCCACGCTTCAACTCGGACTTCGGGGCGTTGGCGTCCTCGGCACCGAGTTGGCTCTGGCCGCCCCTCTCGGGGGGCTCGTACTGGCGGCCGGCGGTCTCTACCAGATGTCCGCCTTCAAGGCCGCCTGCCTCCGCCACTGCCGCAACCCGATGAGCTTTTTCCTCTCGCGCTGGAGGAACGGTCCGGTGGGCGCACTCGGCATGGGCTTCTCGCACGGCGTGTTCTGCCTGGGTTGCTGTTGGGCGCTGATGCTGCTCGGCTTCGTGCTGGGCCTGATGAACCTGGTGTGGATGGCGGTCCTCACGGTGGTGGTTTGCATCGAGAATCTCGCGCCTCGCGGACCGGCCGTGAGTCGAGCGCTGGGGATCGGTTTGATTCTGCTGGGCGTCGTGGTGGTGATTGCCGGTTAGATTTCCCGCTCCCCCCACGGTTGCCTCGGGTGGTTCGCCCACCTAGGGTCTCCGCCATGATCTCCGATCCCGTCGCCGTGCTCGTCGTGCTGGCCGCCGTCGTTTACCTGGCGGTCAGGCTCGAAGAGAAGTACCACCTCTTCCGCTCCTTGGGCTCCGCCCTGGTCGCGATTCTGATTGCCCTGGTGCTCTCGAACGTGGGCATCATTCCAGGCGAATCCCCGGCCTACGTCTTCCTCGTCGGACCCGGCGTGAGCGTGGGCATCGCGCTGATCCTATTCAGCGTCGACGTGCGCACGGTATTCTCCGCCGGCCCCACGATGCTCGGGGCCTTCGCCATTGGCGCCGTGGGCACGGTAACCGGAGCCGTGACCGGCGCGTTCCTGTGGTCGGGCATGGTGGGCCCTGAGACTTGGAAGCTGTCGGGCCAATTCACCGGCACCTACACAGGGGGAGGCGTCAACTTTGCCGCGGTGGGGCAGGCGGTGGGCACCAGCGGTGACCTCTTCACGGCCGGCATCGCCGCCGACGTCATTATCACGGCGTTCTGGATGGCGGCCTGCCTGACAGCTCCGCTGCTGCTTGGCGGGCGCAAGGACGCTTCCATGACTGCGGAGCCGTCTCAGGCCAACCAAGATGACGCGCCTGACGACAACCCCGACTCACTCCATCTCGCCTTGTTCGCCTCCGCGAGGCCTCTCAAGCTCGCCGACGTGGCCGGCCTCGTGACGTTGGGGATCGGCACCACGTGGGCGGCCGGGTGGTTCGGCCAATTTTGGACGGCGATTCCGAGCGTGCTCTGGCTTACGACCATTGCGCTTCTGCTCGCTCAGATCCCCGCCGTGAAGCGGCTTGCGGGAAGCGCCATGCTGGGCAACTACCTCGTGCTCCTCTTCCTGGCCAGCAACGGCGCAAGCTCTGTGATCGCGAAAATCTTCGAGGTGGGGCCCGGAGTGTTCTACTTCGCGGCCACGACGGTGGCCATCCATGGCGTGGTGATCTTCGGCGTCGGGCGACTCGTGGGTATCGACGCCGGCACGCTCGCGGTCGCTTCGCAGGCCAACGTCGGTGGACCAGCTTCCGCGATCGCGTTGGCGAGCGCGCGAGGATACGCCGACCGCCTCCTTCCTGGTGTTGCGGTGGGTCTGCTCGGGTACGCCGCGGGCAACTACCTCGGCCTGGCCGTCGCACGCATCATGCAGGGCGTGCTCGGCGGGTAGCGTCTCGAGCCGATCGGTAGGGCACCATCTAGAGTCGACATAGATCCTACTATTTGGCAGTATCCCATTCAGTAGAACCTTTCGACCCACTCCGAGGTGATTGATGGCGAAACGTGCCGATTGTAGGGTCGCGCCCGGGTCGGCGCGCGAGCCGGCGGGCGCTTCGTCTCGGGGCTGTTGTTCGGCGTCACCCCTACAGACCCGACGACCTACACTGCCATCGTGGCGTTGGTGCTGACCTCGGCCACCGTCGCCAGCCTCATCCCCGCAAGGCGTGCGGCCACGGTCGATCCGGTGGAGGCATTGAGGGAAGAATAGCCTAGCCGGCCATCGCCCAGCACTCGATCTCGACCTTCGCGCCAAGGGCTAGCCCGTCGGCCCCAAATGCGCTGCGCGCCGGTTTGAGCACCGGGAAATACTCGCGGTAGACCTCGTTGAGCGCGCCCCACTCGTCGATGTCGTCGAGCATGACCGTACACTTCACCACGCGTTCCATGGACGAGCCATGGCGCTCCAGTACGGTCTTGATGTTCTCCATCGTTTGGCGGGTCTCTGCCTGAATTCCGCCATCCACCAGAGTCAGGGTGCCGGGCAAGACACCGATCTGTCCCGACAGGATCATCAGGTCGCCGATCTGGACGGCCTCAGAGAACGGCAGATCCAGTGACTCCTGACCGGGCGCCGTGAGGTAGGCGACCTCCGTCTCCGGCCCTCCCAGGTCGGAGGACGTCTCGGGAGCCGAGCAGGCCATCAAGAGAACAGGGGCCAGGGCGAGCGTGCGCTTGAACGGCATGGGTGCCTCCTCGAAGGGACAGCCGGGTGCATGAATCACGATGCGTCCCGACCATAATACGGGACAGCGCGGCCGATCGCCCATGTTCCCTTGGCGGCGCCCTTGACCGGTGCGCCAGCCCGGGGCCAGAATCAATCCCGGCACGCCGTCGAGGGATCGACACACAGCTGGTCGTGTATCCTGGCCAACGACACGGCGTGACGGACCGAGGGCGCCCGCTGCCCCCTCAGGTCGCACAGACGAACTCCCGGAGGACAGATCGATGGCCCCTACATACCTGACACGCTGGATTACGGTTCTTGCCTCGACGTTACTGGCGGCAGGGTGCGGAGACGCGCCGGACGAGGAAGGGCGGGCGGGCCACTCGGTCCTACCGGAGGGGCAGCGCGAGTTCGTGACGTTGCTCGGCGTGGACACCATCGCCATAGAGTCGTTCGTGCGGACCGAGAACCAGATCACGGGCGTCTACGTCAACCGGAATCCGGTCACGATCGTAGGGCGCTACTTGGCCGACCTGACCCCCGAGGGCCGCATCGGCAGGCTGGAGGTAGCCTGGAGCACGCCCGCCACCAACCCGGACGGCGCGGAGCCCTGGACGTCGGTCATCACGGTGGAGGGTAACACCGCGACCGTCGTCAACGACGGAGGCGGGGCGGACGGCACGACCGAGATGGAGGTGGGACCCGGTGCCCTGCCCTCGCTCGGGCAGATCCCCTTGGCTTTGTTCGTGGTCGAACAGGCAGCGCGGGAGGCGAGGGACGCGGGGACGGACGACTACCCCCTGTCCTTGATCAGCTCGACACGCCCACAGCCGACGACGAACGCAATCACGGCCGCCAACGGCGACACGGTCTCATACGACTTCTTCGGCAGTCCCATGTACGCATTGCTGAACGTGGACGGCGAGCTCGTGGGGACGACAGGGTATGCCACGACGATGCAGGCGATCAGCGTCCAGGCA